>JAJFUW010000017.1 GCA_021372235.1 Spirochaetia bacterium | reverse complement strand
CATCAGCGGGAACCCGAACCCTGTACCGGGAACAACGCCTGCCAGGACGGTGAATGTGTTTGTGACAAAGTCAGTGACCAAGGCGGAGGTCAAGATATACACAAAGGCGAGCAGGCTGGTCAGGAGCGTCTCGTTGACGCTTAATAACCAGGTAGGGCAGGTGGCGCTGACTATCCCCGGAGAAACATTTGCAGGATTGTCAAAAGGCATGTATTATTTTGTCGTGATTGTGACCGGAGCCGATAATAGTACGGCAAAATCAAAAATTGAGAAGTTGTTAATACAATAAGAATCGCCACATAACATGCAAAACGCCGCGGGCAGCCCCCGCGGCGTTTTTTTTGATCAAGAATCTGATATAAAACAAACATAGAGGAGAAAAATTTGTCACTCAGTGAATAAAAAAAATATATTTGCGTTTCACCATACAGAACAGGGGCGTATATTTTATTCGCAACTTTTGTTATAATTTCTTGTCTTATTATATAAGAATTTATCTATTTACGTGTTTTAACGAACAAACGGAAGCAGGAGCAACAAATGCTAAAAACAGATTCTAAAACTCCTAATTTAAAGATTGCAGCTGCCATCGCAGTATTCATATCTCTTTTTTCTTTCAGTTTACCGGTTTTCGCCGTCCATGATTATGCGAATGCCCTATACCTAACGACATATTTTTATGGAGCTCAGCGTTGCGGCAACACAGGCTCGTGGTGCCATGCCGCATGCCATGTAAAGGACGGCACAACGGTCGGCCTGGACCTGACGGGCGGATGGCATGACTGCGGCGACCATGTGACATTTGGCCAGACCGCCCCGTATGCAGCGGGTGTACTGCTGGAAGGTTATCTGATGACCCCGGCCTCTTATGCGGACTCCTACTCGCAGACAAATTCCGCTCCACCCGCGAACGGGATCCCGGACGTTCTTGACGAAGCAAAAATAATGACGGACCTGCTCATCAAATGCATGACGGGAGGCAAGTTTTATTACCAGAAGGGCAACGGAGACTACGACCATAAGCATATGTGCGAACCCGCATATTTTTCTACCGCGTATACCGTAAGTGAGGGCGGTGAGAAAGACGGAGGCAGGCCGATGTACTATGTTTCTTCCGGCGGTTCAAATGTCTGCGGCGACGCCGCGGCAGCGCTGGCGCTCATGGCTATCGCTTACGCACCTTATGATTCGACTTACGCGACAACCTGCTTCACACAGGCCAAGGCAATCTTCGCGATAGGCGATACTTCGAGCGGAACAGTCTCCGGAGGCAGTTATTACGGCGCCGCAAATTATCAGGATGACATGGCGTGGGGTGCTTTTGCAATCTACAGGGCATCGGTATTCCGCGGAGCTGCGGAGTCAACGTACCTGACAAAAGGGCAGTCGTATATAAGCGGCGGGCAGAGCGCGGGTAGCTGGCCCCTGTGTTACGATCATACCGAATTTTTGGCGCACTATAACAATTACAAATTGACATCCAGTTCTGCCAGCATGACGTGGATGACCAGCGAGATGACCTATTACAAGGGCAAGATGACAACCTGCGGAACGGGTTCATACGCCTGGGTGACGGGATGGGGTTCCCTGCGCTACGCGGCAAACATGGCGTTTGCGGCCATGCTCTATCACAACCTGACATCCGATACAACAGCATATACATTCGCGAAAAACAATGTTGATTTCATACTGGGGACCCACGGCGACATAGCAGGCTCGCCAAACTGCCCGGCAGGCAGGTCGTTTGTAATAGGGTATACAAATCCTGACAATACCGGCGCAGGTTCGGTACAACACCCGCACCACAGGGCAGCGTTCGGAAAAACCACATCCGCCGATACTGATTGGCCGGCGGAGAATTCAAACCCGGGTTCCGTTGCCTATAAATATTTGCTAAAGGGCGCGCTCGTGGGCGGCCCGCAGTCAACGTGCGGTAACTACAACGACAGGATAGACGACTATGTATCCAATGAAGTAGGCGTGGACTACAACGCCGGGCTCGTGGGCGCGATAGCTGCGGTAAAATACGTACTAAATCCATCCACACCAACGCGCACGCCGACACCGAACCTCTCAAACACGAGGACCTTTACCCCGACAGTAACCAGGACATTCACCATAACACCGACATTTACGATAACCCCAATACCGCCGCCGACGCACCTTTTGAACCTCGAGATTATGAACTCCGGAAGCGGGTCGTCGTGCAGCGGCCAGATAACGCTCAACCTGAAGATAACAAACTGGGACTCGGCGGCGATACCGATAGCCGACGTCACCATGAGGGTCTGGCTCAATACCACCAGGACAATAATGGTCGAGAAATATGACGGCAGGGTATATAACGCGGCCTCGGCGGACCAGGGAACGTTTACAACGGTCTCGGCCGTTGAGACTGCCATCGGTTCCACCTGCACATTCAGCGGCCGCAGTGCCAATAAATATGTGACGATATCGTTTGGCGCGGGGCCGGACATTCCTGCAAACGGGGGATACCTGTATATGAACGGGGTCATCAGGACCTCTGACTGGTCCACCCTGGACGCGGAGTGCGACGATTATACGAGGATGCTCTCCACGTGGTCGACTTACCGGAACGAGCCTTCATACACACTTTACGAGGGCGGCAATATGGTATGTGAGTATACGAACGCCACGACGCCGGACTCCGGAACGGGCGTGGACCCGTGCACGGGTTCGAACTCGTGTCCTGTAGCCGGGACAAAGACCAACACCCCGCAGGCAACAAGGACATTTACGCCGACGCTGACAGGGACGCCCACATCCACGCCGACATTTACGCGCACGGCAACGCCAACTCTCACCACTGTGCCTTTAACGTCGACTTTTACGGCGACCCCGACGGGAACATCCACGAGAACCCGAACAGGAACGCCCACAGCTACGCCGACTGCCACCCCGACCGCTACCATGACATGGACAAATTCGCCCGGACCATCGGCGACTTTTACACGGACCGGGACACAGACCCCGAGTGCTACGCCGTCTTTTACTGTTACGGGAACATTCACAACAGCGCCCACCTCCACATATACGTCAACAGGGACTTTCACACAAATTAATACGCCGACGGCAACGCAGACCTCAACCGGGACATATACCCGGACCGCGACGGCAACCGGTACGTTCACGTGCACATTGACCGGGACCGGGACGTTTACAGCCACTCCGACAGATACCCGGACCTCTACGCGCACGCCGACTTTCACGAGGACAGAGACACCCACGTTTACTATATCGCAGACGCATACTGTATCCCCGACATTTACACCTTATGCCGGAAGCCCCACAGATTCTCCGACAATAACAGTGACATTTACCGTTACACTGACAGAAACATATACGGATACTGACACGCAGACCGTGACCGAGACAGCAACGCCAAGCTCTACGGCTACACCAACAATTACGGCGACGCCGTCGTCAACCATGACCGCGACAGCAACACACACCGCTACGGAGACATCCACGTCCACTGACTTGCCGACAGCCACAAATACGGTAACGTTCCTGCCGGGCGAGACGGAAACACAGACGGTTGTTTCGACTGCGGTCAATACGGTTACAGTCCTTCCGAGCGCAACTAATACACCCACAAATTCAAATACGACAATGCCAGACAATACTTTCACAGCCACGGACACGGCCACGTCAACAAGGACAACGGTAATATCGCCGACCTTTACAGTGCCGCCTGTTACCCCGGCCATAACGGATACATTTACGGTTACGTCAACACCCGTGCCCACAAGCACCTTTACGGCTACATTTACGAACACATTTACAAAAACGTTCACGTATACTTTCACGAGCACCTGCACGCCGACGTTTACGTACACCTGCACAAATACGTTCACGGCCGTGGTCATCGATACATTTACCGATACGCCAACACCGACTGAAACAACAACCGCACCGGCTACATCGACACCGACGGAAGCGGACGTTTTGGCTGTTGTGACGTTGCCGTCGGTCGGGGTGATAGGCGGCAACCCAAATCCGATTCCCGGAGTACAACCTTCGAGGGTCATAAATATTTTTGTGACCAAAAGCGTTTCAAAGATAGAGGTCCTGATATATACCAGGGCGTCAAGGCTGGTAGGAAAATACACAGAACAGCGGCAGTTTGCCGCCGGACCGGTAACGCTATACCTGGACGGGTCAAAATACCTGCAGGGTCTCGCGCGCGGAACCTATTATTGTGTGATAATTGCCACGGGTAATGACGGCAAAACCGCCAGGTCGGAGATACAAAAATTGCTTATACAATAAAGTAAGCTACGGCTTCATGTTTTACGGGGATTGCGACTGGTAATTTTTACGCTGTCATGGTAATAGGGGACAATGGCGTGGACACCCGTAATGCAACAAAGTCATGGAGATGGGGTCAGGCTGGAAAGCCCGGACCGCCGCGCAAGCGGCGGCCGCCACTTCAATTAATAAAACACAATATATATATATATGGAAAACAATTTTTTTAATATGTTTGTACTGCAACCTTTTTGTCGGCAGAGTCATTGATTTAACAGCCTGCAGAGATAGTTATGAAATAAGAAAAGCGGGTTAGCGCTAAACCTGCGGAAATTTAAGCGTTTTAAAAGCAAAAAAAAAAGTTGACCATGCGTGCAGGCTTTGTTATAATAATATAAATTTTGCGGAAAACAAAATTCTTTTAAGGAGTGAGCATGAGGACAAAGGGAAAAACTATTCTATTTTCATTTATAATTTGTCTATTTTTCATACCGCTATACGCGGAACAGAGCGTTGAGGCTGTCATAATACCTCAGTCCGACCCGGTATATGAGGACATGTACCGTATGGCCGAGGCGGGGCTCATAAAATCAGTGAAAGCGGATGTATTCCGTTATAGTGCCATGACAGACTATGAAGCGGCAGGATACGTAGTCGAGGCCGCTGCGCAGTACGCGGCCGCCGGCGGCAATGTTTCAGGCGATTCCAATATGACGGCCACGCTGAAAAAGTATTTTGAGATATACCGCAAGAAAGCTTTTGAAATGTATGACAAGTCCAAGGAAATGAGGGCAAAACTGCAGGAGATAGAGCAGCTCCTCAAAGATCCCGAGATAAAATCATTTGACGAGACGCTTGATGAGGCAAAAGAAACCATGTTTGACGTCGAGACCGAGTACGGTTTTACGACGTTTCGCGGAGTCCCGCCTTTTAAGGTAATGGGTATGCTGAACGCCCGCTGGCAGGATGTCGAGTCTTTCGGGGTCAGCCCCGCGCACCACACCTCGCTCGGCGGAACGTTCATGTCACTATGGACGGAGGGTATTGTATCCAGCGATGTATCATTTAAACTCAACCTTACTTTTGAGCGGCCGGCAAACGAAGCTGAGAAGAAAGATGTCCCCGAATACTGGGGGACAGGACAGAGATTCCTCGACAAATACACAATCAACCTGAACCTGTGGGGCTGGTCTATACTTACCGGGTTTTTCTGGGAAGACATCACACCCTACATAGCAAAAGGAATACTCTCCGACAGGCCCGCACTTTTTGACCGCGACCCTTATGTACTGGAAGAGACGACCAAGGGCCATTTTGAAAATGCTTTCCTCCATTCGTTCGTAAAACGCGGAGATATATGGTCTAAACACGGATTTATGGGTGCGGAATTCATGAACCTGAAACTGCCTTTTGACGGCAGGTTCAAGATAATGGGCGGCAAGGCCGAGAAATTCGACGAGCAGTACGATAAACTCTACCTGTATGAGTACGCGGGCCGCTACACACAGCCCATAGAACTGCCCGGAGTGTTGAGCGCCGAGGTATCCGGAAACTTCTTTAATACCTCAAATGAAAAAACCGAGATTGAGACCCAGGCGCCGAACTCTTTCGGGCCGAACAACCCGGTCAAGCCTGACGGCTACCTGCAGTCCGAAACGGTTGCCGGCGGAGATTTTAAACTGAAACTATTTAATTTCGTTAACATATCAAGCGAACTCGAATTCGGGGACCATTACGGGTATCTCCCGAAACCTTTCGACCAGTATACAAATGGATACCCGCCCAAATATCATCAGCAGGGCAATGCGTTGTTTGTCGAAGGCCTGTTAAAAGACCTGCTCCCGGTGGACCTCTCGGTGAAGTTTACGCGTATAGACCCGGATTATGTGGCGGCGGCTTCAGCAATCACAGACACAACGGCGAGGACGGTGAACGCGGCGGGCACCGGCGTGGACATGACCTATGATGCGTATACGGGTGACCCGACGCTGCTCTATAACAACACGCAGAGGCTGGATGCCAGGGCTTCCATAGAACTTCCTGTAGCGCTTGGCTTCATCAATATCAACTACGGTACAGCGCAGAATATCACGAATACTTCCAACAATGTTTTCGTAGATCACTTTCTGTTCGGCAACCGTCTGACGGGCCCGATGTACTGGCACCTGTTCTTCTCACAATATGGTTACCCGGTCACGGACAGGGACCTCGGGTTTATGGCATATAACGCTGTCGATCATCCGGCTATTTACGGACAGGGAAAAGGTTACAGATATATATTCACGGAGAAGTGGCTTACCAATAAGGAAAAGATAATCTCTAACATGGCGGAATCCGAAAGTTCGATAAAAAATTCCTGCAATGCGTCGGTTGAGTTCAAGTTGTCGCTTCACAAGGCTTTCGCGGCAATGGGAATGCCGATTAACAATTTGTTTTTGGACCTGTACGGTGAACTCGTAACGCTGCGTACAGGGGCCGATCTGATGCCCACTTTTGACCCTGAAACCATGTTTTCGCAGAATCTCATGAGCGCATTCCTCGTATATAACGTTACGCGGAAATCAAATATTATGTTCGAAGCGGCTGTTGAGCGCTGGGCAACGAATTATTCCGAAGTATGTGTTGACCTGGGCGCAAACCCGAGCAACAAGGACGACGACTGGATAGTAAACCTGCCTGTTGATTATGTCGATACCAGTTTTGGAGCCGGTTACGAAGTTGATTTCGCACCCAGGACCTCTTTCGCATTCCGCATAAAACGTTTCTTCCACACGGATAACGCGGCTATCGGCAATTACACGGCGACCCACAGGGATCCTGATTTGGCAGGAACAAGCACATTCAACATAGACCCATCAACACAGAATTTTGACGGCTGGCATATACTGCTCGAAATTAAAAATTTCTTCTAATTCGGAGGTTATTAGATGTTGAAGAAAATCGCATTAGTACTTGCAGTTATTTTGGCCCCGGTTATGCTCTTTGCCGGGACTATCAACAAAGACCACTGGACCTACAAGGACATAAAATCACTTGTGGATGCGGGCATCATATCAAAGCCGCTGACGGCCGATTCCCTGACCAGGGAAGAGGTTGTGGAGTATATCAATGACGGCGTGTACAATGTGCTGGCCGCCAAAAAAGCGGAGCCGACAGGGACATCCTCGGACGCCGAACTCATGGCCATGATAGACAAACTCTACAACCTGGTCAAAGCCTACATGACGGACATGACAAAATCTCAGCAAAAATTAGACTCGATACTCGAAACCATAGGCGACCTGAAGGTAAAAAAAGAGAATATTGAAAAAAGACAGGACAGGCTGTTAAACGCCATGGGAATGAGGATTAACGGTGAGTCTTCCGCCTACATGACGGATGTCCTGAAATATGGTTCTTCCTACATCACGGCAGGTGCCCCCGGGCAGAGGTATCGCCCCATAACGCAGTATCTGGACCTCAAATTCTCCCTGCGCGCGACAAAAGAGATGTACGCCGAGGCGACGCTGCGTCTCGAGAACCTCTACGGCGGTTTCTGGGGCAGCGGAGACATATACGGCCTCAGGCGTTTTTTCATACAGGGTGATTATCCTGTCGCATTTGTTATCGGCGATTTCCAGGGGAAACTGACGCCATACACGTTGTGGGCAGTTGACGACGAGAGGCCGTTTGAATCAAGGCTCTTTTCGGACAAAAGAGACATGAACAAGAACGAATTATACCTGCTGGACAATACATGGCCGCTGTCAGGCGCAAAGGTGCAGACAATCATAGAACTGTTTGATACTATAGATGTTGACGCGATATTGATGGGGGCCAGGCTCGGCGAAGCCGACAAGAACAACTATCAGGCGTATGACACGGCTTCAGACATATTTATACCCTCGGTTTATAAACATGACCAGTACCTCGTGGCAGGCAGGATAGCATCGAGTTTCCAGGATATCGTAAAACTTGGATTTAACATGACGGAGATAATGGACGCAAAAGACACGGGCACATGGGCGGCCGAATCACACAACATGGATAACTTCGTATGGTCGGGGGATGTAAAGGCCTCGCTCAAATTCGGGGATGGGATGGAAGCCGGATTGAACGGAGAGTTTGCAAAATCCGATTATACTAATAATAAATGGTACGCCAATTACATCAGTGATACGGCGTTACATATCGAAGCAGGCGCAAAAGCGTTCGGGACCGAACTGTCTGTTTCCTATGGCTCGACCGGGAATTCCTTTACCGCTTATGCGGCGCAGACCAGGATGTACGATGAGCGCAATAACGAAGCTTATCTGACGCAGAACTCCACATGGAACATAGCGAACAAACCGCCGTCGTACGCAATTGGCGGGAAAATGTATCCTTTTACCCGCTATAATCCCTGCGTGAATGTGGCATACGGCAACGGCTCAACAGCAGCGACCGGACTTGCTGTGGTCCCCGGCAACCTGTTGTTCTACCCGCAGTACGAGAATAACGCGCTGCCTTACGGCGATTCAACCCCGAACAGGCAGGCCATACAGGTGGGACTCTCGGGCAATTACATGGACGGGCTGGTACAGCCGGGCTTCAAATACGTGATGGCCAACGAGTTGGTTTCCTATGAGAACCCGGGAAGCCCGAGGAAATTTACGGTCATAGAAGCCGGTGTAAGGTCCAAATTCATGATGTTTGACCTGACACTGGGCTTTAAATCGGAGGATACTACCAATGACCTGCCGGACAGCGTGGATTACGTATCGTCCACATTTGACTTTGGCATTAACGCCGAGGTAATAAAGAAAAAAATGAACGTTTTTGCCGGATACAAAAATACCGCGTTTAACGGCCATGAATACCAGATATTAGGAGGCGGTTACGCGCTTGTAACGAACCAGGATGTGAACATTTCCTCCATGGGGCTGGGGTTTGATTACAAAATAGCAAAACCGGCCGTCATAGGGATGGCTTTCACGAACACACTGCTGGAGAACCTGAAAGACAAAACAAACAGTTACAACGTACAGGAACTCGATGTCAAGGTTTCAATCAATTTCTAAGGACAAATGATTGACCGTGTAAACAGTAACAGATGTTGTGGCGTCTAATAGGCAACATCAGGCTGCGGCTTGATTTAGAATACAGGCAATAACAAATATTTCAGGAGGAAACAAATGAAAAAAACAGCGGTTTTAGCACTTGCTTTAGCGGTTGTTTTCGCGGTATCGGCTTTTGCGGAGAAACCGACGGCCACACTGCCGTTGCTCACGGGCACAATTACTGTTGACGGAAGCATTGCGGACTGGACGGCATGTGGACTGTCGCCGCTTGCTATCGATAAAAAGGCGCAGGTTGCCATCGGAGGCTTAAACTGGTTAGGCGCGCAGAAACAGTCTTCAAAAGTATATGTGGCTTTTACGGAGGACGCGGTTTACATAGCGGCTGTCGTAAAAGCTCCCAAAAGTGCCAAGAACAGCAAGGAAGGCAAAAATATTTATGACGGCAACGCTGTAGAACTTTTTGTGGGATTTGACAACTCGGACCCGCAGAGGGAGATATACACGGAATCGGATTATCAGATTGGCTTTTCGACGGGGGATTATTCAAAGGCAAACAAGAAATTTTCCATCAAACCACAGATATACTGTTTTAACCTGGATAAGCCTGTTGAAGGCGGAAAGATTGTTGTAAAACCTGCCACTGACGGATACACACTGGAGGCAATGGTTCCCGCGTCCGCTTTAGACGGATGGGACATACGAGACGGAGCGGAGATTGGTTTTGACATCGGCATTGATGACATCGGAGACAAAGGCGTAGTGCGCAAGATACAGATGACATGGTCGGGCGACAAGGACGGCTGGAAGAACCCGAAAGGCTGGGGAAAAGCAGTCCTGAAGGCAAAGTCCTGCGAATAAGCATAATTCGCAATGAATAATTAATAAGGATGACGGGGCGGGTGCCCGTAAAAAGGCACCCGCTCATAACCCGTAAATAAGGCGGGTAAATAAGGAGTAAAACATGAAAAAGTTGTTCTGCGTCGCAATCATAACGGCAGCGGCATTTGTAATGACGGTTTCAGGGTGCAGAAAGGCGGCGGATATAATGCCTGCTGACATACCCACACCAATACCGCTGGCTGTATATCCCATATCCATATTGATAGACAATATGGATGACAATAATAATACTAATGAATGGGGCGGTATATGGTTCACTTATGACGATACAAAACCGCCGAATTTTGGAATTTCGACTGTGATTCCTCGCAATGGAGCCACATTTACAATGTCGGCAGTTGGCCCGGATTGGAATAGTATATTGTTTGGATCAAATTTATATGCGGCAATGTTCAAGGGTTATGTAAACAGGGTCGGGCTTCCAAGTGATTTTGAGGGTACAAATGGTGCGGTAACAGACTATCCGTTAATAGGAGTAGGATGCACACTTAATATTTCTGAAACACCGCTTGACATCAGATCATATACCAAACTTGTTTTTTATGCAAAAAATCCGTTATATAAGACGTCACCAAACACCGATGCGGAGGCCATCTGGAACTATACGGTATCCTTCAAAAATTCTTTTAATACGAAACCGGACATATATCCAAATTTTGTGGCGGATATTGGTCCAAACGGAATAGATAACTCACCGACGAGGAATTTAAAATTGACCAATGAATGGACTAAAATAATTATTCCAATCAGCAAAGGGTCAATACATCCAGGATGGGCCACAGATTATCCTATAGGTTTGACAACAACAACAACGGATGAAGGCGTTTATTGGGAACATGCTTTTTCACACACTCAATCCATCCAGATACAGACGAATACTACTGAAGGAAACGGAATGTTAGATAAAGAATCGCAGGCTGTTGAGTTATGGATAGACAATGTGATGTTGATAAGGGATTGAAAAGAATAAAAAATATGTAATTTAATAAATTTTTAAGGAGGAAGGCAGAATGAAGAAGTCATGGTTGGTGATTTTATCTGTCGTGGCGGTGCTTGTGGCCGGCATGATGGGCTGCAGCAAGAAAAAGATTGTTTCGCTTGAACCATCGGATTTTGGAACTGCAACAACGGTGGGAACATCAACGCTCACCGTCACGCTTACACCGGCGGGGACGTCAACGTTCACTAACACTTACACGCTTACGCCGACGCATACTATTACGCCGACGGAAACGCCTTACGCAGGCTCGCCTACATACACACTCACGATAACTATGACGACGCCTCCTACGGGAACATTTACCGCGACGGAGACGCCAGCAGCCTCACCAACAATCACAAACACGGTATTTGTCGCCCCCGCAGGCTGGATAGATGACTGCGAAGACGGCGATAACACGAATGACTATTCAGGCGCCAGGTTGGGCGGTTACTGGATAACATATGATGACACGGCCAATTCAGGGACATCATATGTGTGGCCGATGTCTGACACATGGGCTCTCAAAAAAGGGCTTGCTCCTCAGCAGTTTATGATGTCATCGATCACGATAAGCGCCGGAAGCCCGGCGAATCTGTCATCTTTTGCGGCAAGAATGACGGGCTATGTAACGACAAATACTTCAACAATTCCTCCCGGTGAGACAACGGCCGGATACGTATACGGGTTCATAGGAATGGGTTGTCAGTTCAATCCAAACGCAGGTGAATCGGGCGGCTGTCAGAAAACAGACCTCTCTGCTTTTAGCGGAATAAGGTTCATGGTAAGAGGAGATGGCGATATGTACAGCGTGAAACTCCCGCTTACTTATACAACACTTTGTGATACGGGCTCATCACCGACGGAGTTTAATGATTATAAATTTGATTTTATCGCACCTACAGAATGGACTCTAATGCAGATTGCGTTTACGCAATTCACACAGGAAGGCTGGGGAAAAGCCGTTTCGTTGACATATACGGTTAGCAACGCAAGTCAAATACAATTCCAGACAAGGAATCAGACGGCAGGTCATCTGTATCCTAATATTGTAGATTTCTGGATTGATGATATAGAAGTTTATTAAGTTATATCCCCGGAGCGGGATTAATACCCGCTCCGGGGGATTTTTAAGGTACATGGCCAAAAAATAAATAAATCAGCAGAACAACATAAGCCAAATGAGGTGTATTGTGAAAAAAATGACCGCTATTTGCGTTGCGTTTATATCCGCGTTGATGTTCTCATCGTGCGCCGGGATAATAACGCTGAAAACGCCCAAAATTACGGGGGGTAAGATAGAAAAGGCATCATACGTGGCAAAGAAACCGCCGGTGCTGTTCGATGATTTTGAGGCCGGAACGGTTGTCGGAGGCTATTCTTACGCGAATGGAGCGGGCGGAGCTTCGGCAAAAATATATGTATCAGACCCTCAGGCGGATAAGGCTCACGGCGGGAACTACGCGGCAAAGGTTGATATTGACACGGGCGCGGATTCCTCGTGGGGCTGCGGGTTCGGGGCCCAGTCTACCTATGGCGGCGGGTTCATAGACGCGAATGAGAGGGAATATGTGACACTCTGGATAAATTGCCCGGAAGGTATGGAATTTTATATATTTGTCAATGAGGCGGCAGCCAACGGTGCCGACGGTGAATACTGGGGCGGAACGCCGGTAAAAGGCACGGGCAAATGGACATATTTTGAGTTTGCACTCGATACTTTTTATAAAAATATATACTCGGGCAACCAGTCGGGCAACAACGTACTGGATACGGCAGGCATAGGGACGGTTGGAGCCCAGTTGGCCGGAGCCCAGGGCAAGGGTGTTTTTATGTTTGACGACATATGGTTCAAATAAGCATACAAATATAAGACGATATTTCAGGAGGAAACATGAAAAAAACAGTTACTGTTATCGCTACTATGACGGCGGCGATGCTCCTATTTTGCTCGTGCGCGGGTGTGGTGACTTTCCGCAATCCCAAAGCACCGAAAGTTGTAAAAGCGGCCGGTGCGGCGGCAAAACTTGAGCCCGTAAAATTTGAGGATTTTGAATCAGGCGCGCTTGTGGGCAATTACTCATACGCAAACACTGCGGGCGGGGCGTCCGCGAGATATGTAATGAGTGAGCCGGAAACCGATAAGGCACATACAGGCCAGTACTGCGCAAAATCAATATTTAACAGCGGAACAAATTCCGACTGGGGATGCGGTTTTGGGTCATCCACAACGGCAGGGTTTGTGGATGCGTCAGGCAGGGAATACATCAGCGTATGGATTAACGCACCCGAAGGCACAACTTTTTATATATTCATGAATGAAGCGGCGGCAAACGGCGCGGACGGCGAATACTGGAACGGACCGGACTTGACGGGTTCCGGTAAATGGACCGAATATATTGTACCGTTTGATGAATTCCACAAGAATATCTACTCAGGCTCACAGCTGGGTGACAATGAACTGAATAAGTCGGGAATCGGAACGGTTGGTTTTCAGATAGGCGGCAACCAGGGCAAGGGAGATTTCCTGGTGGATGATATCTGGTTCAAGTAAAGGCAATTAACAATGAATAATTAATAATATAAATATAAAAGGCCGGGTTTTTGCCCGGCTTTTTTTATTTATTATTTAAGCGGATTCTCTTTTGATTATTTCAGGGGCAAATTTAATCATGCGGTCGGCGTCCTCGGTGCTGCCGTTTAGCAGAGATATTGCCAGCATTGCAGAGGATTTCCCCATCTCAAAAGCAGGCTGTCTGACCGTGGTCAGGCCTGGTGTGGTGACTGAAGCGATTATCGAATCGTCGAAGCCGACCACGGCAATGTCATCGGGAACTTTTATGCCGCGTGCGGCGGCTTCTTTTAGAAAACCGGCGGCAGTCAAATCGCCGGATATGCAGAACAGCGCATCGGGTTTGATGCCGACTTTTTCTATCATTGAGGGGATATTTTTACCGTCTTCAAAACCGTAATTATCGTGTTCCAGGATATAACGCCTGTCAAGTTCGAGACCGCAGGCTTTTAAGCCGTCAGTGTAACCGCGGAACCTGTCATCCACGAATGTGTGGCCCTTGAATATTTTTTTGGCTGCGGTGGAAAGGGCGATACGGCGCCTGCCTTTTGAATAAAGGTATTTGACAACCTCGCTGCCGGCTTTATAATTGTCAAAACTGACTCCGGGGAAGCCGTTCAGAGTGTCTTCGGCGAGGATGATGTGTTTGCCTGCGAGCCTGACGCGTTCGATGGCGGCCGGGTCAAGTTTTAAACTGAGGGTTATGACGGCGTCAGCCATGCGGCCCAGGAGTATCTCTTTTATCTTTTCCGTTTCATTGCCCAAATCCACATAGTGCTGGCTCAGCCTGTAATGGGAGCCTATCACTGCCGCCTCTATACCGTCAACAAAATCCTTTTTAAATATGCCGTGAAAGTAGGAGGAGAGTACGGCGATAGTATCGGTGCGCCCCTGTTTTAACAGCCTGCCGCTGTAGTTGGGGTAGTAG
>JAJFUW010000014.1 GCA_021372235.1 Spirochaetia bacterium | reverse complement strand
TATCTCATTGAAATTCTCCCCCGAATCCGCGGCTGAGGTTTTTTCCACACCGTAGTTTACCTCGAGGGCGGCTTTCATGTTCGATTCCGAGGTAACGACGAATTTCAGTTCCTTGCCATCGGGAAGGATTATCCGCTCTTTGAGTTTCATGATGAGGTGGTCGTCCGGTTCCGACGTGGCCACGACAAAATTGGCCGGGGTTTCCTTGTATGGTATGACATTGTATTTTTCCGCGATGTCCTTTTTGATGTACTCAAGCAGCGCCGCGTCGATGGGCCCGGCAAGTTCGACATATTCCGTATCAAATTGTATGGCCAAAAAGTAAAAAAGTGCTTCTTCAGTTATGAACCCCATTTTGACCAGTATCCTGCCGAGAGGATCGCCGGTTTTCTGCTGCTCCTGTACGGCCCGCATAATCTGTTCCTGGGTAACCAGGTTCTCTTCGATAAGTAAATCGCCCAGCCTCTTTGCCATTTATCCTCTTTGGTCAACGGTCAACGGTCAGCCGTCATTTCGTTTTATTATATCCGATTTCATCCGAGCCGCGCAGGTCCCTCTGCAGGAATTCCCTGCCTCTTATTATATAGAAATAGACCGGGCCAGTCACCCTCTCACCGGATGCGTTAAACGATATTGTTCCCGTGACCCCGTCATAGGACGCTGTCTGTATCCGGTCAAGCACATCCTGCCTCGATTTCCTGCCGTTGTGAAGCGCCGCGATGAGCATCTGCGCCGAATCGTATAAGTAAGGTATGTTTGCGTCAGTCCCCTCAAAACGTGCGGACTAGGCGTTCAAAAAAGGCCTGAACTTTTTGACACCGTAGAGCGTTGACGGATTTGCCATGGCGAATACGGCTCCCTGGCCACCAGCCTTTGAGTTTTTTATAAACTGCCCGGTGCATATGAGCCTGGTTGAGGAAAAATCCGCGCCCACGTTCATTTCGGCGGACTGTTTTGCCAGCAGCGCCGCCTGCCATGCCGGCCCGGCGAAATATATGTTCTTTACCCTGTCGTCCCTGAGTTTTAGCAGTATCGCGGTAAAATCCTTGCGGTCCTTGTCGACCGAGCGGTGGTATTGGTTCCATATTTTATTACGAAGCGCGGTGTTGTGGAATGCCTCCGCCATGGCGGCGTATTCGCCGCTCTCCTCGGACCACAACGATGCTATCTTGTTTTTATTCAATACGCCGATCAAAAACCTGCACGTGTGCGAAGCAAGTTCGGCGTCGGAGTACGAAAGCCTGAAAATATTATCGGCCTTGTCCTTGTTCAGGCCGATATATTCGGAGGAACATGACAGAAAAGCGGTGTCCCTGATGGAATCCATGGCCTGTCTTGCCCCGGAGTTCAGCGCACCCGTGACGCCCAAAAGATTAGACCTGTTTTTTATGGCGTCCACCAGGGCGGGGTCTGTTTCATCAAAAAAAGCCATGTCAAGGGTATAGGGATTGTTGGTATTAGAATTGTACTCTTCAACGGTCAATTTTAAAGCAGTAGACAGGGATATAGAGGCCGCGTTTGTTGTATTTCCTAAAAACCCAATGTAATACGTTTCCTTTCCAATCGCCGCCGGGGTAATGAGCAGTATTAGACTGGTTATTACGGCTAAAAATCTCAGCACGCAATCCTCCGGTTAATAAGAATTACTTTGTTATTATACATTTATTGGGGATATTGTCAACTAAAGGAGTGGCTAAAGGAGGGCGGACAAATGCGGGACAAGGACAAAAAAAAGAGGAGACGAGTCGGGAACCAAAAGCCGGAGTAGAGGGAGAGAGGAAACAAACCGGAAGGAATGAAGTAGGGCGTATTTTTTGTGTTGGTTTTTCGCTTTTTGTTTGTTTGCTCTCCTCCCGGCTCCTGGCGTCCGGCTATCCTTTTTCCTCCGGCCCCGCACTTTTTTTCCATTTTCCCGCCCTATTATGCTAATATATAAACTGTTTCACAAAACACAGGAGGACTATTATAATGATGAGAAAACCCATCGGACACCTATCGTCCAGGAGTTATTACACCAAAAAGAGATGGAACGCCGTTATTATCGGCATCATAGTTGTTGCCGCGATTGTCGTTATTTTCAAGTTCACCGGTGAGAACATGAAATACTGGATGTCCGTCAATTCCGGCATCAACAATTTCAAAAAAGGCCGCACTTCTTACGCCCTCTCAGATTTTAACAGGGCCCTCAATATCAAACCCAACGGCGCCCTGGCCCTGGACGGCCTCGGGCTCATCGCTGTTAAGCAAAACGACTTTGAAAAGGGCCGCAAGTACTATACCGAAGCTCTTGCCGCAGGCCTGAAATTCAATTCCAGGATAAACCACACTTTTTTTGGCATGCAGTACCTCGATGCCGGTCTCTACCAGAACGCCTCTTTTGAGTTCGAACAGGAACTGAAACTGAACCAGTCTGACCCTGACGCGCTTTTCGGCACGGGCTGCAGCCTGCACGCCGCCGGGCAGCTTGATTCGGCCATCAACTACTACAACAAGGCGCTGATGTACAGGCCAAAATTCATCAAAGCGCGCAAAAACCTATCGATGGCCGAGGATGACCGCAACAAAGGTGCCATGTACTACATGTTCGATTCCTCCGGAGACCCGCTGGCGCGCTACAACCTCATTGATTCCGATTCAAAACGTTCGTACATATATGACCAGAAGACCGCGCACATAACCGGTTTTGTCAGCGAGCGCCGCGCGCGCAGCGAAGGCATGGAAAAGTACCTCGCCGAATACATGCCCGGCAACAAGGTCTATCTCACCATCGACATGCGCGTCCAGAACGCCATCTCCCGCGCCATGGGATGGTACAAAGGCGCCATAGTGGTCCTGCGCCCCCAAACAGGCGAGATACTCGGCCTCTATTCACAGCCGACCTACAGACCCTCCACCATAGACAGGGACTGGTGGAAAGTGGTCGGGAACCCGAACAACCCGCTTTTAAACAGGGCCACGGACAGACTGTACGAACCCGGTTCCATCGCCAAGGTCATAACTGTCGGGGCCGCCTATGAGCGCGGAATAAACGAATCGGATATTTTCCCGATCAAATGTGCGGGTTCCACCCAGTTCAACAATACCCCTTTCTGGTGCTGGGCCAAACACGGCAGGGTAAAAAGCATCCTGCATACCATAGAAACATCCTGCAACATCGGCATGGCTTTCCTCGGTTTTGCGGTCGGCTCCCCCACGCTTTACGAATACAACCAGAAGTTCGGATTTGGCACGCAGTACGATCTCGGAATAACCGACACCCTGCGCAACAAAACAGTTTCCATACCGGTCAAAATGTCATCCGCCCCGGAGAACGACGCAAACCAGTTCGAAACCGCAATGCACGCCTCCGGATTATCGCTGCCGGGCAACAAACTGACCTATTCCATAACCCCTCTGCACGCGGCCATGCTCGCGGCTGCAATCGCCAACCAGGGAATCATGATGAAACCATATATAGTAAAAGAGATCCGCAACATAAACGGCAAGGTCATATATCAGGGTGTACCGTCGGAGGCAAAAAGGCCCATCACCCCCATCACCGCGCAGAAAATAACACAGCTCATGACATCTGTTGTTACGGATGGCATCGGCCAAAAAGCGCAGGTCTCGGGAATCACGGTTGCCGGTAAGACAGGGACGTCGGGAAAAGGCGGTAATCTAAACGCGTGGTTCATATCTTTCGCGCCCGCGGAAAATCCGCAGTACGCGATTGCGATTTTAGGCGATGGAGAGGGCAAGGGTATGACGGTCGCGGCGCCGATAGCGGGTGAGATTTATAGGGAACTGCTTAAATAGGTCATATGGGTTTTAGTTACTGCGTTCTCGACCGCACGAACAACGTCCTCAAAAGCCGCTCCCACTCCAGCCTGCCATGTGCCTCGAGCAGTTTTACCTCTTTGATGAAAACATAATGCGCGGAGAGTGTGTGGTAGATCAACCCTGCCATACCGTCCAGGAAACCGAGTTTAAAAAAGTACCGGCTGATAAAATATGTCAGCGGTTTGAGCAGGGTCGAATACCCGGTCGGCACCCTCCCGGCGTACCTTTTTGCCTCCATATCGGTATAATCATTTACGGCCTTAATGTGCGCCTCTATGCCTGGTTTGGTGTAGTGCAGCATGTCGTTTCTTAACCGTGCTGTTGCCCCGTCAACTTCCATATTTTCATGGACCGCCACGTCACGGAACCTGGCACGCCCCTTTTTAAAAAACCTCAGTTGATGGTCGGGATACAACCCGCCACGTCGCAGCGGTTTGTTATTGTAGTAGATGTTGAGCCGCGGAGCATAATAGCCCACAGGAGCGCCCGGCTTGTATCCGGCTATTATTTCCTTTATTTCACACATCAGTTCAGGCGTCACAGCCTCGTCGGCGTCGACTGATAGCACCCATTTGCCGCGGGCCGCAGCTATCCCGAAATTTTTCTGTCTGGCGTAACTGTCCCATTTGCGGTATATAAACTTTGCTCCGTGGGATTTTGCGATGCTGTCTGTCGCGTCAGTGGAACCCGAATCGACCACAATGACCTCGTCCGCCGCTTTTACGGAGTCCAGGCACCGTGCCAGAACGCGCTCTTCGTTTTTTGTTATGACGACTACCGAAAGGTTCATCTGATACCCCCGGCTGCCGTCCTTAATACGCTTTCAATAATCCCTTTTATTTCCATCATCTGTCTTTCAGTGCCGAACCTCTCCGCTACTGTTTTACGCGCGGCCGCTCCCATTTTTTTCAGTTTCTTTCTCTGCAGGTACGCCCGCTTTATCATGGCTGCCAGCCCCAACGCACTGATGTTTTCCGTCAGGAACCCGTCCCTGCCGTCGGTTATTATCTCCGCTGTCCCGCCGGAGGCAAAACCCGCTGCCGGTATGCCGAGGCTCATCGCCTCTATGGTCACCAGGCCGAACGGTTCGTTCGGGGAGGGCATGACATACAGGTCAAAAGCCGGCATAAAATCGTATTTGTCTCCATAGCCGGCGAATATCATGTTTTCTAAATTGTTGTCCGCAGCATCTTTTTTCAATTTTGCCTCATACCATTTGTCCGACTCTTCCGCCTTGCCCACCTGCATAAATTTTATCTGCGGCTCATTTTTGAGCACTGCCGCCGCTTTTACCAGCAGGTCGAATCCTTTGTCCAGCCTGATATAACCCACGCTTCCGCACAAAAAATCCCCGTGTTTTATGCCGTACTTTTTACGCACCGCCGCCCGCGTTCCCGCCTGAACGCGTTCAGGCGCTTTGGTGCCGTTATAAACCGTCACCAGTTTGTCCCTTTTTATGCCTGCCGATTCCATGGAACGGCGTGAAGCCTCGGAGACGCAAATTATTTTTGAGGTAAAAAGAGAAAGCATCCTGGACTGCGACGCCGTATAGGAAAAATATCCCCTGCTTATTATGAGGTGTTTGTGCCAGATAAGCGGTATTTTTGCCATGGCGCATGGTATGGCCGCGAGTTTCGTCGAAAAAAAACCGCTCGAGTATACGAGGCTGTATTTTCCCCGCTTCAGGAAATTGTACAGCCGCATGATAAAGGGGATAAAATAAAAGAAGTAACGGAATTTTGGTTTTGCAGGGGCCTGCATAAAGTGCGTTTTGATCCCCATTTTTTTGAGGTGTGTTTCAATGCCGCCCCTGTTAAAAATGAGCACCTCGGCGTCATAGTCGTCCTTCAAATTTCCTATTATGGATAGCAGCATCCTCTGCCCGCCGCCGAACAGCGGGAAATACTCCAGGAAAAGGACCCGCCTTTTTGCCATGTTACCAGTCATATTCACCGGCACTGCCCGCTCTATTTTTCTGCTGTTCCTGCTCGCCGCTGCCGCCCGCGGCGGGTATTGCGGGCCTCTCGGTTTTTACCCCGCTCTCGGGAATCACGTAAACCACAGAGGCGGCAAGCCTGTGGGTGATGGCGCCCGGTTCGACAGTGTCGCCTGCGAGAGCGTATTCCAGTTTTATGGTAAATATTTTTGACGTCCTGAACCACAGCCCCATGCCGCATGTGAGTGCGTTGTTATAGCCTGCCCTGAGAAAAAAGAAGTCGTTCATGGAGAGTTCGGCCCCGGCGCGGATCCTGAATCCGGAAGCTGTGTTGTATACCATGTCCATCGCCGGCAGAAGTTTGAGCCCCGCAACCCCGGCAAGGCTGTTTACCGAGTACGAAGCCCCCAGTGTGAGCACCTGGGAGACTGATTCAGCGTGCGCGCTTCCCGACCACGTGATGCCGGAACCTATATTGTCAATGGTGAAGGCCGCCCTCATTTCGTCGGTTATGTTTGCGATAGCCCCGATGTCAAAGGCAAAGCCTATACCCCTGGCTGAATCTATCCCCTGGTAGAGTACCTTGAAATTCCCTCCCAGCATGAATATGTCCGAAATTTTAGCTCCGATATCAAAGAAAAATACGTGGGCGTTATGCGAAAATACCGAGTCGGGCTCCGGTGAATTGGAGCTCCTGGCCTCCAGGTCGCTGCCTCCGGAAAAATTGTACCATGAAACACCGGCACTATAGAGAGTGTTTAATATCATGAACGGCCGTCCCGTGGATACAAAATTTAGCGACCTGCCGAACGTCATTATGTGCGACTCGGCGTGCAGTTCAAACCCTGTCATATCGAGCATTCCCGCCGGATTGTAGTATGGCGCCGTGGCGTCGCCGGCCACGGATGAGAAAGCGCCGCCCATGCCCATGGCCCTGGCGCCGACGCCGAGCTTTAAAAATGCGAAAGGTTCCCCGCCGGAGGCCGACAGAGGCCATGGCAGTATCAGCAAGAACATCAGCAGCAGCTGTTTTTTATCCATTTTTATATATGTCAAACCTCGAACACTCTCCTCTTTAATACAATACAACAATCTTGTTCTTGCCGTATTTCCCGCCGTCTGTTTTGACTATGTAAAAATAGACCCCGTTCGCAACTTCTCTGCCTTCCTTGTCCTTGCCGTCCCAGCGTACCGTATTGTTCACGCCCGCCGTGACATCTGATTTTGCGGCCGTCTTTTCCCATACCGGGTCCCCGCCCGCGTCGTAAATTAGCACCTGTGTGTCGGATGCCGTCTCCGGTATAAAAACTATATTGGTAAAATAATCGTCCTCGGGGGAGAAAGGATTCGGCCAGTTGTAAGTTT
The DNA here is from genome assembly GCA_021372235.1 of Spirochaetia bacterium. GTDB lineage: Bacteria > Oederibacteriota > PGYV01 > PGYV01 > Palsa-1178 > JAJFUW01. The sequence goes on along the minus strand of JAJFUW010000014.1, from coordinate 7,445 downwards.
TTACCGGCAGCCCGCCTGTCGAGGCGGATTTTTTGTCCAGTGTCAGCGCCCTGTAGGCGTTTATCCTGCCCCAGCCGAACTTTTCGTCGTACCCCGCGTCCCCGGCGTCGTCCGCAGTCTGTTCTATGACATCGCGAACCCGTTCCGCGGTATATCCGGGGTATTTCATCCATATCAGCGCGGCGAGTCCGCTGACCAGGGGCGCCGCGAAAGATGTGCCGTTCCAGGAGGAATACTTACAGTTTGTTGAGTTGCCTTCCGGATCATAGTTGTTGGCTGTCGATAGTATTGCAACTCCCGGCGCAGCCACGTCTATCTTACCGTGAGATGAGAAATATGCTTTTGCGTCGGTCGTCCTGCCGTAACCGTCTGTCAAAAGTTCCGTTGCCGCGACCGACATCACGCTCGCGTAGGCCGCGGGGTAATTTGTGTCAAACCCGTCGTTTCCCGCGGCTGCCACAAGCAGGCACCCTTTTTGAGAAGCGTAGGCGCAAGCCTGCTGCAAAATATTGTCAGCGGAGGTCCCCCCGAACGACATATTTATGACCTTTGCACCGCTGTCCGCGGCCCAGATTATGGCCTCTGCTATGGCGGCGTCATCTCCGGCCCCCGACGAATCAAGCACCTTGACCGGCATTATGCGCGTCCTGGTTGTCCATGATACGTTCGCGTAAGCCACGCCTGCCATTCCCGTCGGGTTTCCGGCCGATAAATTTCCGGTATTGGCCGCTATTATGCCCGAGCAGTGGGTTCCGTGGCCGCCTTCTGTGTCGTCGTCATCCGGGGACAGGAATGGATTGATGAAATTTTTTCCGGTCATGGTTACCCCTATGAGGTCCTCATGGTTTGAGGTTATGCCCGTATCGAGCACAGCCACCACCACCTCGTTTGAGGATGCCCCGTTTGATTCTATAAGGCCGGCGCCGTAAGCCCTGTCAACCCTCGTCTGCCACAAACCCCACTGCTCCCATGATGATGCCGGCATCGACCCGGGTGGTTTATATCCCGTATGCTGCTGGTATGCAGGGTCGATGGGCCCCGATGCGGCCGATATGTAGAGCGCGTAAAAAAGATAGTTTGGCTGTGCGTGCTCGACTATTGGCTCTTTTTTCAGGGCGTCTGCAGCCGTTTCCACAGCCGCTGTGACCCCCACCCCGTAGCATACAAAAACGACTCCGGACGAACTCTCCCGCAGCCTTTTCATACCGTAACCGCGTTCGAGCATGGATATCGCCGAATCTCTGTCGTCGGCTCCGGGCCCGTATTTTTCCGATATCTGCCGGATATCCTCCGCCGTGAATGTTTCCTTGTATGTCACCAGCACCTCGGGCTTGTATTTGTCCCTGCCCGCGGCGCTCCCCAATTGCCGTGCGAACAACGGGGCGCAGGAGGCGAGCACGAGCATCACAAAAATTACTTTTTTCATTTTTTTACCAGCCTCTCAATCAAATCAATTATCCCTGCCGCAAGTTCCTGTTTTGACGCCCGGGCTTCGTATACAGACCTGCCTCCTTTTGCCATTACCGTTATCTTGTTGTCATCGGAAGCGAACCCCAGCCCTTTTTTTGATATGTCGTTAAATACAACCAGGTCCAGGTTTTTGCGTTTCATCTTTTCCACGGCGTTTTTTATTTTATTGCCGGACTCCGCGGAGTATCCGACCAGCACCCTTTTTCCTTTTATCCTGCCCGCACGTGCCATGATGTCAACTGTCGGCGTCAGTTTAATGGTCACGCTCCTGCCGGATTCCCTTTTTATCTTACCGCTCTGCCGGGGTGCGGTAAAATCCCCGACCGCCGCTGCGCCTATCACTACATCCGCTTTTTTTACGCGCGCCATCACGGCCTCCAGCATATCCGCGGCCGATATAACCCTGACTATTTCGCATCCCTCAGGTTCCGGTCCGCCCGCGGTTACAAATATGACGTTAGCACCGCGCCCGGCTGCCTCCATGGCAAGCCAGTAACCTGATTTTCCGGATGATGGGTTTGATATGAACCTGACGTCGTCCAGGTACTCCCTGGTGGCGCCGGATGTTATGAGGACAGTCTTACCTTTTAGAGGGGTTGCTTTTTCCCCTGTTTTAATTTTTTTTTTAGGAGTTCCATGGCCGCCCCGTACACCGCCTCCACGTCCTCTATGTGTCCCGCCCCGTACTCGCCGCATGCCAGTTCTCCCTCTTTTGGCCCTATGAACTCATACCCATATTCCACAAGTCTGGCAACGTTTGCTTTTACTATGGGATTTTCCCACATCATCGAATTCATAGCGGGCGCCAGGAGCGTTTTATTGCCGGTTGCCATCACCACGGTCGTCAACAGGTCATCGGCGATGCCGCAGGCAATCTTTCCTATTATATTGGCGGTTGCAGGTGCTATGACTATGAGGTCACACGAACGCGCGAGGTCTATATGCTCTACTTTTAGCGCGGCTCCGGCCGCGTCATGGAACATATCCGTGAAAACCGGATTGCCTGTCAGGGTCCTCATTGTTCGCGGGGTTATGAACTCCCGCGCTTCGCGCGTCATCACGCACATCACGTCAACCCCGGCCTTTGTAAAAAGCCTTGCAAGGTCCGCGGCTTTATAAGCGGCGATGCCGCCCGTGACGCCGAGGACGATTCTCTGCATTTTAGTCGCCTATGTTGATCTTTTTGATGTCAAACTCTGCGTACTTCAGTTTGCCTTCCAGAAATTCTTTCATAGCGGTGATGGTGGGTTTCTTTTTCCTGTTCTGTTCTTCCACATCGGCCGGATTCTCGCGTATGGCTTTTGCCCTGTTGGCGATAACAAGCACGGCCGCATATTTGTTACCAATCTTGCCTTTAATCTCGGCCAGTGTGTAGTCAAATTTCTTCTGCATTTCATCCTCCTGCAAATTGACCGCCGGTATAGACCGGACGGTATGTGTCAATCCTATAGCCCGTATCTCCTGAATTTCTCCAGGCTGTATATGCATTCCAGGAAACCTTTGGCTTCCGTCAATTCCTTGTTAATTATAATATAATCATACTTTAACCGTTCTTTCAATTCTTTTTTTGCCAGTTTCAGCCTCTGCGCCACCGCTTTCTCCGACTCGGTTTTACGGTTTTTCAGCCGCTCTGAAAGCACCCTGAAAGAGGGCGGTATTATAAATATGGTAACAGCCTCGGGCATCTCCTTTTTTATCTTTTTGGCGCCCTGGACGTCTATATCCATTATCACGTTTTTGCCCTTATTTATATTGCTTTTTACCGTTTGTTTCAGCGTCCCATAGTAGTTGTCCAAAACGGGGGCGTACTCCAGAAACCTGCCTTTTTTAATGAACTGCCTGAATTTTTCCTTGGTAAAAAAGAAATAGTCCCTGCCGTTTTGCTCGCCCTTTCTTGGCGCCCTGGTGGTGACCGATACGGAAACGACAAAGTCTTTTATGTGCGATTTTAAAAATTCGTTGATTACGGTTGTCTTGCCTGTGCCGCTGGGGGCTGAAACCACAAAAACTATGCCTTTATTTTTCATGCGGGCCTCTGCTTGTATTATTCGCTTGGCTTGCAACGACACTATCCGTCAGTTCCGGTTTTCAGGTTTCGGGCCTTAGGGCAACCTGGAACCTGAAACCCGGAACCGTAGTTATTATTCGAGGTTCGCCGCCTGTTCGCGTATCTTTTCCGTTGCTTCCTTAATTGCTATCACGCAGTGTGAAACCTTTGAGTCATTTATTTTTGAACCGGTGGTATTGGCTTCCCTGTAAAACTCCTGCGCCAGAAAATCCAGTTTCCTGCCCACGGCCTTTTCTTTCAGCAGTTCCCTGGTCTGTTTTATATGTGACGATATCCTGACCAGTTCCTCGGTTATGTTATATTTTTCCAGCACCTCGACAGCCTCGCTCGTCAGGTGTCTGGCGCGCTCTTCCCTCGTAAATATCTCCTCGAGACGCTGGCGCGTTTTTTCTATGAACCCGGCCTTGAAAGATTCAAAAAGCTCCGCTATGTCCGCGGCTTCCTGTTCTATGATGTCAAGCCTCGCGCTTATGTCATTTATGTGGACCGCGGCCTCTTTTTCTTTCATTACCATGAAATCCTCATATGCCGCCTCAAGCGCGGGCTTAATCTTTTTCCATGAAAATACCCCGGGATTCCGGTCGTCCTGTACCGAAACTATGCCTTCCACGCTGTCCAAAACCTCGCGCGCCGTTATCTGTTCCTTTAACCCCGATTTTTTTACCAGTTTTTTCAGTGATGTAAAAGCCTCGGTAAAAAGCGCCTCGTCCACTTTGACGTGCCTTTTTACGTTCTGTCTGTCTATATTTATGAAAAGGTCGAGCCTGCCTCGTACGGTTTTTTCGTTCAGGTACCTGTATATATCCGCCTCGGCCTCAAAAAGTTCCGGAGGCAGGTGCAGCACAACCTCTTTGTATTTGGAGTTGAGCCCCCTAATGTTGATAGTGAACGTCGCGGCCTTGTAAGACCCCCAGCCCGTCATTGAATAAGGCATTTCGTCTCCTTAAAAGTTTTGCATTATTGTCATTTGGCGTTTAGTTTTCAGACTTCAGCTGCCTTTCCCCTATCTTGCCGCCGCTACTCCCACCGCTATTACCGACAACCCCAGTGCGGTTATACCCAGGTACGGCCATTTGCACAGTGCGGTAAAAAAATTGTCCTCATCCCCGTACTTGTTCTTTACTTCGTTCATTGTCTTTTTTATCTTTGCTATCTCGAGTTCATTGTTGTTAATCTCTTTTTTCAGGACTTCCAGTATGTCGTTATACCCCTGCATCCCGTCCATGTTCTCCCTGAGGGAATTTTTTATCCGGTCGAAATCACCCAAATATTTCTGCGTCTCCTCTTTTGATTTCGTGTACTGCTGTTCCAGTTCCGTCACGCGCGTTTTAAAGACATCTACATCCCGCACTATTTCCTTTATCTCCAACGAGCGTTCCTCGACGATTTTTAGGTCCTCTCGCAATTCCCTCATCTGCTCATCCAGCGAGTCGCCCTTTGCGCGCAGTTCCTCCACCGTTGTTTTTACCGCTTCCACCTTTGCCGTAACCGCGGAGACATCCGCCGGCTGGAGCGTCATCGCAACGGACGACTTTGTCGGTTCGGCCGCAGGTTTTACTGCCGGCCTGGGCGCCGGCGTCGCGGCCGGCTTTATGGCGGCTGTGGCTGCGGGTGTTGCTTCGACAAAAACAGGCGCCGCCCGCTCCTCATCCGCTACGAGCAGGGTTTCGGCCAGAACAGGCCTGCAGAAAAACATGGCGGCCAGCAGGACTGCCGCGGTTTTATTTCGCATCCTGTCCCCTTTTTGATATCTTTTCATAGAGCATGTCAAATATGGATACCCCCGTGAACCCCAGCCCGAAAACGAGGAATATGAACGCGAAGACATTCTGCATTATCGGGTCCCATTTGGCCCCGGTGGTAAAAAAAACTGCCATGGAAAGCACCAACAAAAACGCCCAAAAAATCGCGTTTATTATCAGGTAATCCCTCAGCGTATAGGCGCCGTCGTCCTGCGCCCGGGGCCCCTGTTTTTTCTGTTCCTTATTTTTATCGTTTGACATGTTTTGCCTCCCCTATTTTCATTTTCTTCCGATACCGGAATAATCAAACCCCAGTTTCTTCATTTTCCCGGGATCGTATAGGTTCCTGCCGTCGACTATTGCCGGCTTCTTCATGACGGACTTGATTTTTTTCATATCAAGTTCCTTGAATTCGTTCCATTCGGTCAGCACCACGAGGCACTCCGCATTTTCAGCCGCAGCGTAGGAGTTCCTGACATAATTCACGCCTTTGAGTACCTTTTTCGCGTTTGGCACGGCCACAGGATCGTACGCTTTTATCCTGCACCCTTTTTCCAGCAGCGCCCGGATAACGTCAACGGCCACCGCTTCCCTGATGTCGTCCGTATTGGCTTTAAAGGCGATGCCCAGTATCCCTATCTGCCTGCCCTCTATGGTCCCGAGCGCCGTTTTTATCTTGTTCATGACATGCTTGCGCTGCAGCCTGTTGACCTCCATGACAGAGTTCAGTATGAGCGGTTCGTAATCCTCTTTCCTGGCTATATTGACCAATGCGGAGACGTCCTTTGGAAAGCACGAACCGCCGAAACCCGCTCCCGCGTTCAGAAAGAGCCTGCCTATCCTCTTATCAAGCCCCATTCCGTTGGCCACGGTCTCGACGTCAGCCCCGACTTTTTCACATATATTTGCTATCTCGTTTATGAACGAAATCTTGGTTGCCAGAAAAGAGTTTGACGCATACTTTATCATCTCGGCGCTGCGCAGGTCGGTTATGATTACCTTTGTGTTGAGTGGTTTGAATATCTGTGCCACTTTTTCCGCAGCCTGCTTGTTTTTGGCCCCTATAACTACCCTGTCCGGGTTCATGAAATCGTATATGGCGCTGCCCTCTTTTAAAAACTCCGGGCTCGAAACCACGTCAAATTTGAACCTGTTGCTCGAATTGTCCTCGATTATCGATTCAACCAGGTCGCCCATGCCGACCGGAACCGTGGATTTGTCGACTATGACCTTGTAGCCGTTGATTGCTTTTCCTATCTGTTTCGCCGCCTCTTTTACATATGAGAGGTCCGCTTCGCCGCTGTCTTTTGGCGGCGTTCCCACTGCGATGAATATAATATCGGATTTTTTTACCCCGTCTTTTAGGCCAGTGGTAAACGTTATCCTGGTTTTGTTACGCTTAACGAGTTCCTCGAGTCCCGGCTCATATATCGGGAGTATGTTCTTGTTCAGGTTATTTATTTTTTTCTCGTCGACATCAATGCATATTACGTCGTTGCCCAGGTCCGCCATGCAGACTCCGGTGACCAGTCCCACATATCCGGTGCCGATAACGCATATCTTCATCCATTCCTCCACGGGGTCTTTTGCCATATTTATAGGCATATTTAAACATAATAAAAATGCCATTCCCTTAACCGAAAACTATATATTTATAACACAAATCCGGGTGTTTTACAACGGGGTAAAAATGTGGGGGTGGCTGTAATCATATACCGCTGTCATGCCGTTTTACTGCCGGGGTGTGGGTGTTGAGGTGTTATCCGGTCCGATTGAAAGATTTCATTATGAAACCCCTCGATGTGCAAAAAACCCTCATCAGGTCCCTTATGCCCCTGTCTGCCTTCGTCATAAAATTCACAATTTCACCCGGCATAGTGTGCCTGCTGTTTACCGCAAATATAGCCCGTGACAAATGGCAATCCGATTACAAAATAATACTTTGTTACCTGCAGCCTCCGGGCAGGCGGCGGCTCCCGGCAGCGCCGCCGTACCCGTGCGGTTTTAGAACTGTGCTGCCTGCTGCTGCACCTTTTTTTCCGCCGGCGGGACCTTTGCCGCAGCCTCGTTAAAAGCCGCGGTAAAATCCTTGATGGCGTTGTCAAACACCAGGATGGTCCGCGATTCCGGATCTGTCTTGTCGTCGCCCGCTGTCTTTTCCTTTA
>JAJFUW010000217.1 GCA_021372235.1 Spirochaetia bacterium | reverse complement strand
GTAATAGTCTATATAGTTCTTGTTCCTGAGCACGCCGTAAACGAGTTCATAGACCTTTTTCAGGTCGCGGTGCTCTTCGTCGATGTCCTTTAAATTCGCCTCGATGGACTCTTTGGCCCAGCGGCGGGAGATAAAAACATCATTTAAGATCCGCAAAGAAATGGAACGGAAATCACGAACCATAAGAACCCCCTTGAGGAATCGAGCCGGGAGGAGAGAGAAAAACGAGGAGACAAGCCGGGATGTATCGAGTAGTTCATAAGACAGTCACGTCTATGTTGTATCTGTTGCATGTTATCACTGTCGTAAAAACGCCCCATAGCTTCTCCTTAGGTTCTTGACTAAATACATTTTATGGTTATAATTATAAAACATCATTAAATAAAAGGCAATAATACAAAATAGAGGGGTTTTATGGGAAAAGAATATTCCTACGATATTGCTATTGAATCATTTAACCTGGCCACTGCAATTAATAGGGCTTTGCGGCCATATTACAACGAACGTTATGACCGCAGTAACATAGATCAATTAAACAGATTGTCGTCATCGGTCAGTGCCAACATAGAAGAATCAAAAAACTCCAAATCTACAAAAGAACTGATGAGGTTCTATAGGATTGCCCTAAAATCATCAAGAGAATCAATCCACCGGCTTAAATTCCTCGCAGCCACATTACCCGGATTAGATGATAAGTTCGGGTTGTATTTGAAGGAAATGGAACGTATAAAAAGTATTTTGATGCCATGTTTGTTAAAACTTGAGGCTAAAAGCAAATAACTGCATTTGGGTCCGCGCGCGCCGTTTTGCAGTAGTGCTTATTCTTTGTTCTCCTCAGCCCTGCATTTCCTGTCTGTTTCCTTTCTTCTGGCTCCTGGCTTGTTTCCTCTCCTCTTGGCTTCTGGCTCCTGGCTCGTCTTTCTACCTCATGCGGAAGTTGAGCAAATTTTCCTTCCGCTGCTGCAGTGTGGGATGGGTTGAGAACAGGCTCGTCAGGAAATCCGCCTTGAACGGGTTCACTATGAACATATGCGCCGTGGCTGTTGAGCCCGTGTCTGACGCCAGCGGCCTCGCCTTTACGCCAGCCGTCAGGTTTTCCAGTGCGGATATCAGCGCCTGCGGCCGGCCCGTCAGCTGTGCCGCTCCGTTGTCAGCGGCGTATTCGCGTGAGCGCGATATCGCCATCTGGATCAGGAGCGCTGCAATCGGCGCCAGTATGAGCATCAGTATCATGACCAGCGGATTGCTGCCGCCCTCGTCGTCGCGGCTGCCGCCCACAAAATAGGCCATGCGTGCCAGCATTGTTATGGCCCCGGCAAACGTGGCAGCTATGGTGCCTATCAGTATGTCGCGGTTCTTTATGTGCGTCATTTCATGCGCGAGCACGGCTTCGAGTTCGGTCGGGCTCAGGATGTCCAGTATCCCGGTGGTCACGGCTACTGCGGCGTGCTCCGGGTTGCGGCCTGTGGCAAAAGCGTTGGCCATGGGCGTGTTCATTATGTAGACTTTTGGCATTGGCAGGTTCGCGCGCGTCGCCAGGTTTGACACCGTGATATACAGTTCCTTTGCGTCCTCCCTTTTGACCTCTTTGGCGCCATACATTGCCAGTACCATCTTGTCCGAAAACCAGTACGAAAAGAAATTCATGGCAACGGCAAGCCCAAAAGCCACGAGCATACCGTTCTGCCCGCCGACGTAATCGCCGACAATAACAAAACCTACAGTAAGTAAGGCCATTAAAACAAAGGTCTTGAAGTAGTTCATAAAATCTCCTCCTTAAATATCCGTCGGGACAAGAAACGAAAAGCAAGAGACAAGACTACAACAAAAAGCCCTCTTGCCGCCATGCCCGGTTTTAGTTTGACTTTACATATTATTTCATTGCAATTATAGCAAATATAGCCGGATTTCGGAATAGAAAAAATCGTCAAAATTTTTGATTCATGTATGCGTAAGTTAATGGCTGAAAAATAACCGCCTGTATTACTTGTTTTTCTGCAATTCGTTTTTACTGTTGCCTTGCTTTTGTCTCTTTTTCCCCGCGTTGTTCTGCTTATCCTATTATTTCTTCTATGACCTTCTTGTCCTCATCTTTGAGCACCAAAAACTCTATGCCCGTCCTGTATTTTCCTGTCTTTTCTTCCTTATTCGACCAACGGGTTTCCGCAAAGGTCACCACAGAGCCGCTCTTATCCGTATATAGTTCCAACCTTATTATCTGCTCCGGGACAAGCCCCGCTTCGGATATCAACTGGACTCCTCCGAGCGATATATTTACAGTGTCTCCGCTGTTCTTGTCCACAGCCTGTTTTATCCTGGCGACTTCCGCCGGCATCGATACCACTTTGAACGAAACCGACAGTCTTTTTTCCACCCTTTTATGCTTGCGTTTTTCTATCTGTATCTGTCCTTCGGGCATATACCACCTCGATTGTCTTTTTGTTTAATATTATCACGAACCATGTCAAATTTCAAGGGTGAGGTTTTTTTGAGGTTCCCTTTAACATTTAAATTTGTGTATTTTAAGGTGAAAGTTGATATTCGGGAGCCTATTAGTCCGACAGCCAATAAACAGGGCGCATACAATACAAAAACTATAAATATCGGTTTACGCTTTTTTCGATTTTGGCATAAAGACATCATTAATTGATTAACGGGACACCCCGTGTTTGTTTGGTCAATTTGCCAATCATCTTACGGTTAATCAGGCAAGACATATCCGTATATATATTTAAATGTGGATTTTTGTCCCGGTTTTTTTCTTATAAGGTTATCAGGCGGTTGGTTAAAAAATCACCGGGGTAAAAAACTATTCCTCTTCTATGTACTTTCTGACTACAGCCGACTTTACCACTACCCTCTGCTTGCTTCCGCCCGCTGCTTTTGCCTCTATTATTATCACATAAACGCTGCTGGAGAACTTGACATCGGCCGCTTTTAGCGTCCATTTGACCCCTGTCACGCCCGCGGCCAGCGTTGTCCTGAAACCGTCCACCTTTTCTCCCGCCATATTATATATGGAAATGAACGCTTCTCCATCCTCCGCTGCGGTCCACTGTATGGTTATGTCATGGTCCAGTTCGTCCGCTATTGTCAGCGGGTTTGGATAGGCTTTTACCCCGGTCAGCAGAGCTTTATCCCCGGCGGACAACACCGTCACGGATTTTGAGGCCACTGTGCTTGTTCCCTCAGCCGTCTGTACCTCCACCTGCACCTCGTAAACACCCGAACTTACGGTCACACCGTTGGAATTTTTGCCGTCCCACTGTATGGATGAGCCCGGCGCATATTCTATGGTTATATTGTTCATATCCTTGCCTACCTGCACAACATCCTCGATTCCGAGCGATATGTTTCCTGAAGGCACTCCCGGTTTTTCCAGTATTCGCACCAGTTCCCCGGCGGAGTTGTATATCTTTATCAGTGTCTTGTTCTCCGAATTCAATATCGTGACCTCTTTTGAGACCGTGTTGACGTGGCCGAACTCATCAGTCGTGGATATTTTGATATAGTAGAGGCCCGGAGTCACCTCCTGGCCCGCGGAGTTAAGCCCGCCCCACGGTATGTTGATGGAGGTCTGCGTGGTTCCCTCCTGGTCTGGCGTTATGATACCTGGGAACAGGAAGTTGAGCGTGCCGGTGGCGGGGTTATAGACCGCGGTCTCCGAATTGCCAAGCATCATGTACACGTCGTTTATGTCGGCCGATATGGGCGTTTCGACTATTATTTTTACCTTTTCGCCGGCCGAGTTAAAGGCTTCTATAACAAGAATATAAGGATAAGGCACCGGTGTGGGCGTTCTGGTCGGCGTGGCCGTGAAAGTCGGCGTGACGGTGAATGTCGGAGTGTCCGTGGAGGTCTGCGTCACGGTGAATGTCGGCGTTGGCGTGCGTGTAGATGTCGATGTAGCGGTACGCGTAAATGTCGGCGTATTGGTCGGCGTATTGGTCGACGTCGGCGAGTTTGTTACCGTAAATGTCGGTGTGGCCGTAAACGTCGGCGTGGTTGTAAAACTGTAAGTTGGAGTGGCTGTGGAAGTCATGGTATATGTAAGAGTCGGCGTCGCCGTGCGCGTGGGCGTGGGCGTCCTGGTGTCCGTAGCGGTAGGCGTTGCCGACGGCGTCATCGTATACGTGTAGGTTGGTGTCTGTGTGCGCGTATCCGTATACGTCGGGGTGGCCGTTACCGTATTGGTATCCGTATAGGTCGGCGTCGCCGTCCTGGTGTGCGTAAAGGTCGGCGTGGCTGTCGGAGAACTCGTTTCCGTGTACGATGGCGTTGCGGTCCTGGTTGGCGTGTATGTGCGCGTATTGGTATATGTCGGCGTGTCCGAGAGCGAAGGCGTCGCGGTTCTGGTGTCTGTATTTGTCGGCGTCGCCGTGTACGTGGATGTGGCCGTGCGCGTACCGGTCTGCGTGTACGTCGATGTTGGAGATGTCGTATCGGTGTATGTATTCGTCGGTGTGCAGGTCGGTGTGGCAGTACGGGACGGCGTCGCTGTGAAAGTGTCCGTGAAAGTCATGGTCACAGTCGGCGTGCCCGTTGTCCTGGTATCCGTGTATGTCGGCGTCGCGGTACGGGTGTCACTCGCCGTGTATGTGGGGGTGGCAGTACGCGTGTCGGTCGGCGTAAAAGTCGGGGTCGGGCTGTTTGTATCGGTATAAGTCGGAGTCGCGGTCCTGGTGGGGGTCGCCGTAGGCGTCACGGTAAATGTCGGCGTGTTGGTCATGGTATTGGTTGTCCATGTGTCGGTCAGGGTTGCCGTCGGAGTAGGCGTTTTCGTGGCTGTATAGGTCGGTGTCGCGGTACGCGTGTCCGTGGCCGTGTACGTCGGCGTCGCGCTGTTCGTCGCCGTGTAAGTCTGCGTGGATGTTCTGGTATTGGTCGCAGTGTAAGTCGGCGTCGCGCTGTTCGTCGCCGTGTAAGTCGGTGTCGCCGTACGCGAGGGTGTGGCGGTAAAAGTCGGCGTTGGGCTGTTCGTGTCCGTGAACGTCGGGGTCGCGGTATATGTAGGGGTTGCCGTGCGCGTGGATGTTGCCGTATATGTCGGGGTCGGCGTGTTCGTGTTGGTATAGGTCGGGGTTGCGGTATATGTCGGGGTCGGCGTGCGCGTAAAGGTGAACGTAGGCGTGACCGTGTATGTCGGGGTAGACGTGCGCGTAGGGGTAAACGTCGGCGTGTCCACCCGCACAAGAACATACGCTATCGACGTCCTGCCCGTGGAATCCACCATGGTGTTCGGGAAATTGTGAAATGTAGGGGTGACCGTCGGCGACGGGATTGAGCAGGCATAACTGCCCGAGAGCGGGTCCTGCACCGCCGGCGCGGTTTCCTCGCCTACGAGAATACCGCTGTCAAACAGGGCGATATGGCTGTAACTCGACATTGTGGTGGACGGCTTTGTGTAGTCATCGCAGGCCCCGTCAAAAGGGTTTGCGTTATCCGACCACCATACCTGGCCCGAAGCCTTCAGGTACCTGCCCGGTTCCACCAGGGCCGGCGAAGTGGTCGAGACGTCCAGTTCAAAATATACGGTGGCTTCCGGACAGGATGCAATATTCCCCTTGTTCTGTGCGAATGAAACCGATGTTCCGGACGCATTCCACGGTTCTATGGATGCGGAGTTTACCGAACTCTGCAATCCGGCCGCGTTGTGGGCTGCTATTGTATCCAGGAAGTAGAACCTGACCGATAAGTTTGTCATGTCCACGGCAGTGGAACCCGTGTTATATATATTGATCGTATAATCCATCCTCTGGTTGCCGCATCCGTTGCTGGTCATGACCTGGAGGTCAAACCCGGCAAAAAGCGCAACAGGGGTCACAGACAGCAGCAGGCTGATAATGAACGCCTTCAGCGCCGTAACCTTTACGCTCTGTTCCCTGTTTAACGCCGGTATACCCATTTCCGGCCTCCCGACCATTCCGGTCATTTTACGCTGGCAAGCCTGCCATACAACGTATCATCAAATCCGTTATAAACAAAATATTGCTCTATATTCCTCAGGGGGTTCATCGGTATCGATGTCACCTTCCCCCACCACTTCACACTGCCGCACGCACCCACGGCCAGGCTTCCGATGTTCCATGTAAGTTTGCCTGCCGACGGCGTCACGTTGGGTAACGAGCTTATATAAGTCATGTATGCCGGGATGTTATCCCACACGGAATAATTGGCAAGCGCCTTCTGGCCGTGGTTGCAGTAGGCCAGTGTGAAGGTCACGGTCTCGCCGATACTGACCAATATCGGGCTTGCTGTCTTTGTTATTGTTGTGGCTTCCAGGCAGAAAACTTCGGTCACAACCTCGTTTGAAAACTGCGGGACTATAGGGTCCAGTCCGTCTATGGCTGCCGTGTTTGTCACGTTGTTGCATGTGTCTGCCTGACCCCACCACGTGTACGATCCGCTGGCGTTGGAAACGTTTCCCAGGTTCCAGAGGACCCGCGGCGAACTCGTGCACGACCCGGTGCATCCCGCGAAAGTAAAACCATCCGGTATGGTGTCATACAGGGTCGTATCTGCCGAGGTCCTCGGCACATAGACCACAAAGTTGTCGTACGCGTCCCTGGTATCGCCGTAGTCGCCTTTTTGCTCGCTGACTCCCGGCCTCCAGTCATTATAAGTGCCCAAGCCGTCACAGCGCCAGTTTTCATTCGTCGCGGCTCCGGTGTCCGTCCATGATATCTGATAGTTGGTTGGTTCCGGGTCTCCCCTTCCCCATACCTTTGCGTTGAAAACATAGTTATTGCCCGAGAGCGTGACCTCAACCTTAACCCTGTACCATTTGTTCCCGACTATCTGGTATGCCGTGGAACCGCCGTTCCACGAGCAGGAGCCTCCGCCGCACTTCTGTATGGCGATATAACCGGAGGCGGGCGCAGTGTCGATTGACAACAGCAATCCGTATGCGTAACTGCTGGCGCCCGACAAGCCGTTTGCGCGTATGATGACCAGCGCGTCCGCGCCGTCAAATCCGACAGGGTCTATCATAACATCCGACATTATTATTCCGGTACAGAACTGGACATTGAGTGTGTTTGCCGTATCGTCGAGCAGCATGGCCGGGTACTGGGCCTGTCCATAGGTGCTGTTCGACATGCCGTATAGGTATTTATCACCAGTACCGCAGTCGTCCCTGATTTGCCACGAACCGTAGTTGCTGCTGAAAGGGTTGTATTTCCACCCCGGAGGCGGCGTCGCAGGGTTGCTGTAAATCGTGCCTGACGTAAAATCGTCAAACGGCCTGTATGCCTTTAACTGCGAACCGTTAACCTGGTAGTTGAGGTAATATGTTATGGTGCCGTTCTTGTTCACCTGCGATGCGGACGCTATCTTTTCAACAGTGATGGCGGCCTGCCCCGCTATCAGGTTAGCCGTGGAGGTCTTTACAGTGGAGTTCATCGTGCCGGTTGCGGTGTTGTTTATGGGGGTGCCTGCCGCTATGTTCGTGTTTGCCCTCATCAGGAACCATACCGTCCCCGTGGTGGAACCATAGGCGCCCGTTCTGTTTGGCAGCACCCACGTGATGGTGCCTGACGTTGCCGAACCCAGCGTCGGGAATGTGCAGCTGCCTCCGTTAGGTATCGGGTTGGGCCCTACGGAAACCAGCGTCAGGTTTCCTCCCCCGGGCAGTGTATCGGTTATGGTCAGAGGTCCGTTGGCGTATTCATAATCTATGGAGAACAGGACAAGATCGTTTGTGTTCTGTATAAAACCCTCGGCCCTTTTCCTCATGGTAAAACCGGCAGGAGGCACAGGTATGTTCCATGTCAAAGGAAGCCCGACAGAAGTTCCGGTCTCGCATGCGGCGAGGCCCTGCCACTCACTTTTGTAAATGCCTCCGCCGTCGTCTTTCATCCCCACATGTAGATACAACTTGCTGGTCGCGCACCCCGGGAACATATCCCTGTCGGGTATACGGAACACATACTGCCGGGTGCTTACCTTTGAGTTCAGGTCTCCGCCGCAGTCTCCGCACGCATCGTATGTTGTATTTCCGGCATATTCTATGCTAATAGGATCCGTCGGAAATATAACGGTGGGCACGTCTATACCGGATTTTGATACGACAAAAACCTGGCCTCCCGTACCCGCTGATACCCTGGTTGAATAACTGCTGACAGCTATCGCAATTTCAGCCGGCTGCTGGTTTGAACAATATGATATCGTGACAGTGGCGTATTGGCCAAAATCAGGATTTGGCGGGACCATTACTGCGGATATGATACGGGGACGGCCTGCAAAAACAGCCATTGGCACCAGAATTATTGCGATTAAAATGATAAACAGTACTTTTCCCGCTTTCTTCATTATATAACCCCCGGATCAATTAATATGACCCTCTATTTTATATGACATTTGGTGAGGTGGAAAGTTTCTATTTATTCATTTTTTCCCTATTCATACTTATAATTTTACTATACAAAACAGCGTTTGTCAAACGGTTAAACGGTTTGGGTAATTGTTTAGAAAGTACGTTAAAATTTGGGGTGGGGAATTGACAGTCTTCCGGGGTGATTCTTTATCCTTATATCTTTGCATCCAAATAAATAACGTTTTCCGTATATTATTATAATGAATGGATGAAACATCCATTCATTATAATAATATACGGCCACAATATCTATTTGGTTAAAGGCTATGATGATATTGGATACTTTTAGTTGTTCGTAAACGCCAGATACACCATGGTGTTGCCCCGCTCTATCAGCAGTACCACCTGGCCTCCTTTTTTTATACCCTCAATTACCTTATCCATATCCGCCTTTGTATTAATACGCCGGCCGTTGCACTCGTGTATCACATCGCCCGCCATGACACCCGCGTTATCCGCCGCGGAACCTTGCTCGACCTGTATCACCACGGCACCGCTGTTGGCTGTTATCCCGAGCCGTGACGCCAAATCCGGCGTCAAATCCGAAGTGATTATACCGCAGCCGGCCGCCTTGCCGACTCCGGGTGCGAACTGGTTTGCCTTCTGTGCCTGCAGGTTGTCGAGGTTCCGCTCGGCTACCTTTATTTTTACCGTCTGTTCCCTGCCGTCGCGGACAATTTTGGCTTCGATGGTTCTGCCAACCGGCGCCGCCGCCACTATCGACTGCAATTCCCTGTATTTTTCAATCTTCTTGCCGTCTATCTCTGTCACCACATCGCCCTGGCGTATGCCGGCATCGTGAGCGGGGCTTCCGCTGTAAACCTGCGATATCAGGACACCGCCGGATACTTTGAAATGTTTTTTCAATTCCGGCGTCAATTCCTGTATGATGACGCCGAGCCAGCCGCGCACAACCTTGCCCTTGTTTATGATGTCACCGTATATCCTTTTGGCCATGTTTACCGGTATGGCAAAACCTATGCCTTCGTAACCGCCGGAGTTGGATGTTATGGCAGTATTAATGCCTATGACCTCGCCGTCCAGGTTGATAAGCGGCCCGCCGGAATTGCCTGGGTTTATCGCCGCATCAGTCTGCAGGAAATCGTCATAAGGACCGGCGCCTATTATCCTGCCCTTGGCGCTGATTATTCCCTGAGTCACGGTCTGTTCCAACCCAAATGGCGAACCCACGGCCACGACCCAATCGCCCACCTCTATGCTGTCCGAGTCGCCCATCAATATCTGCTGGAGATTTTTCGCGTTGATTTTTATGACCGCCAGGTCCGTCTCCTTGTCCGAGCCCACGACCTTTGCCTTGTACTCCTTCTGATTGTAAAGTTTCACGGTTATCTCGTCGGCCTTGTCCACGACATGGTTATTGGTCATTATGTACCCGTCGGGGGAAACTATAAATCCTGTTCCCAGGGACTGGCGTTTCATAGAACTTTTGGGGATACCGAAAAACTGTTCATAAAAATCATCGCTAAAAAACGGATCGCTGTAATAGTCCCGCTTTAACACCTGCACGGTTGAAATATTAACTACAGCCGGCCGCACCTTTTGAGAGACCTCACGGAAGGATGCGGGAATCATGCGGGAATCGGAGAACAGGGGTAACGAAAATACCAAAAGTGCCATGCCTGCAAGAAGTGCTTTTTTCATAAAAAACCTCCTGTATAATCAATCGTTATAAAGGTCCGTAAAAAACGACCGCCTTTATTATTAATTGCCTTTAAGGTTCCGCCGTAAAACCGGGAAGCCCCAGCCCGGACGCGAACGTCCCCTCAACCTGATATATTTTCCCGTCCATCATGTTTTTGACGTACAGGAGCCCGTCTTTGTTCCCCGCTTTGCCAACCATAATATCGGCCAGCATCCCGCCTTTTTCGTCCATGACCTTTATCTCTTTTTCCCCGGCAGAAAAGCCGTATGCCGCATTTTCATCCCCTGCCGCTGTTCTGGCAACCTTTTCCTTGTACTCGAGCCGGTTCAACGACGCCACGATAGATGAGGGGAATATCGACTTTTTATCCTTGTCGTCTATCCCTTTTGCCGTTTTTATCTCCCATTTTTCAGCGCCGTTCTTCTCTTTTTTCTTGTCCGCGATAAGTTCCCTGCCCGCGTACACAACCGTAAGTTTTGCGGCGTTTGCCTGTTCAAAATTGTTTATTTTCCTGTCTATTATCTCATCAACCTCTGGCACCGCCGTGTAGCAAGCCTCGGGCATTTCCAGCGCTTCGCTATAGAGCGCTGACTTTGCCCAGCGTGACGCCTGTTTGGCGTCCGCCGATCCAAACACTATCTTTTTTTCCTTTGCGCCCTCGTAAAAAGCTATGTATTCCGTTCCGTCAAGCCCGCGTCCCGCGGTTGACTTGCTGAAACTTTTTGCCTGTGCCGTCCTAAAATCCATGATAAAAGATGATATCCTCTCCTTTTTGCCGGGTTCCTTTACCGGCGATACCAGCTGCCACGCGCCGGATGCGTCCTTTTCCAGGATGAACTTCTTATCCTTTATGTTCGAAACTATCTTCGTTGTCTTTGCCTCATCGAGAATCTCCGGGGTTTTGAGCCGCCAGTAGAACAGTCCCTGTTCCGCGTCGGTTTTTACCTGTGTTGAGGCCATATAGACCGTGGACGTATCGCCCTCGACAGCCGCATATACGTTCGAACCGGTTGGAGTTGTGTTTCCGAGCAGCAGCGCGTACTCTTTGCCGTCGGCCGCTTTGAACCTCACAGAAGCCGCTCCGATGCCGAACTCCGGCATCACCGCGCCCTCTATGGTCCTGTCATACTTTTCCATGCCAAACCTGGTAATCATCGTTTCCACGACGTTGCCGTCGGCAGGCAGCCCGTTTACCGTCCACTGCGTGCCCTCTTTTTTCATGGTAAAACCGCCCTGCGCGTTATTTAATTGTACTTCAACCGCTCCGGAAGATGCCAGCCCTTTTAAAATCGTCTCTGTCTGCGCTTTTGTCCTGTCGTCTTCACCCTTCTTTTTTACCTCAAAGAACCAGTAGTAGCCACCAAGCAGGGCAAACGCGATTGCCGCTATGAGTATCTGTTTTCCTTTCATGACGATTTCCTCCGTATATAGACGAGCGTCCCTATGCCTATTATCAAAAGCGGCAGGAAAATTGTAGGCACGAGAAATAAAAGCCTGCCGTTTATTTTTGACATGAACAACGGCTCAAACATGTTGTCTTTTGGTTTTATTGCTATAGTGTCACCCTCGCCGGCCAGAAAATTAAAAGCGTTCAGGATAAAATCCCTGTTGCCGGAGGTTCCTATGTACGTGTTGTTGGCAAAATCAGACGACCCGAATATCACGATACTTGTTTTTCCCGTACCCGTGACTCCGGACGGGTCCGTATAAACGCTGTTGTCGATGTCCACCACAGCGGCCGCTGTCAGCGGTGCTGTCAGGTCGCCGGCATCCTGAGCCACCTGCCCCTGTCTGATGCTGGCGAGGTTTGTTTCGCCCCACGAGCCGGGGTTTGTGGAGGCCAGCGCTTTTAATTCGACGCCCCGGACCCCGCCCTTTAATTCCACCGTGCGCAGGTTCGGCATGAACGACGCCGTACGGAATGACTTTGTTATGTCATGGTCCTCATACTGCGAGATTATGGGCATCAGCGGGTCGCCGCCGAACATCCTGCCCATCTTGTCGACCACTATGTCGTTGTGCAGGACAACCCCGCGCGAGAGAAGCAGTGCCGATAGTTTTGGGGTATTAACGAGCGGGTTGAGCATCAGAACCACCCTGCCGTTCCCGCGCAAGTATCTGTTTATGGCCGCCGCTTCGTTATCAAAAAGGTCCGCCTTTGACCCGGCACTTACCAGTATGGAACAATCTGCCGGCACGCCCGGGCTGGAAAACAGTTCCACCTCGGATACTTCGTAATTGTAAGACTCCAGTTCCGACTTCAGTGTCGCGTAACCGGATTTGTCGTTTGCCGGCCCGGAAACCGACGGCTCCCCGTGGCCGGTCAGGAAATATATCTTCTTTTTCCCGTCCCTTGTTATCCTGATGAGGCCGTTCGTTACCCCCTCTTCCGTCAGAATGTCGACGCGTTCCTGTGATTTGTTATCCGGCCTGGCGAGCACTACCACTCCGTAACGGTCCACCTTATACTTCATGGCCATGGACGGAGACCTGTCCGCGTCAACAGCGGTAAACTTGAACTTTGGCGAAACTTTGCCGTAATTTTTCAGGATGTCCTCTATCTGCGTGTTGCGGGCGCGCACCGAATAAAAATAGTACGCTTCCACGTCGGTTTTCAGGTTTTTAAGCACCATGTTCGTCTGTTCAGAGAGCGTGTGTCGTTTGGCTTTTGTGAGGTCAAATTCTTTTGTGTGAATGGTGAATATGGTCTGGGCCAGGATTATGGCTCCGATAACCAGGATGGAATACACGGCCGCGTTGAACCCGTAGCGGGTGGCTCTGTTTGTGAATAACCCTTTTACCCTTTCAAAATTCACGATCGAGTACAATACGAGCGACGCCGCGCCCAGGCCCGCCATAATATAGCCGGTCAGATCGAACTCGCCCTTAACCGTCGCAACAAGGGCCGCGATGACCAGCAGCGCTATCCCTGCTATCACAATTATGTTATTCAATTTTTCGTTTTTCATATTATCCCCTCCACTGTTTGGATTCGAGTACCCGCAGCGTCAGAAAGAAAAAAATCGCAAAGAAACTCAGGCAGTATGTTATGTCTCCCGTGTTGATGACGCCTTTTGCGAAGGAATCGAAATGTTCAACTATTGAGATGTTCTGCAGTACCTTGCCCCAAAACGGTCCCGCCGACTGTGCGGCCCACGGCATGAGCAGGAAAAGCAGCAGTACGCCGAAAGAGGCGACCGCCGCAACTATCTGGCTCTCCGTCGTGGCCGAAATGAAAAGCCCGAGTGCGATGAACCCCGCGCCGACCAGCAGGAGTCCCAGTGTCCCGGTGAGCACGGGCCACAGTTCAAACGGCGCAGAGAGCCGCAGCATTATAAAAGATATCAGCGAAACCGCGATCATCGAGGCATAAACCGTAAACGCCGACAGGAACTTCGCCGAAACAATCGAAAAATCCGATACGGGATAGGTAAAAAGCAGTTCGCTTGTACCCTCCCTTTTTTCCTCAGCCAGCAGACGCATGGTCAGTATCGGCACCATGAGTATCAGCACCACTACGAGATTATGAAAATAGGGCCTGAAAATACCCTCAATCATCGACAGGTCAAACTGTCCGCGGTTATACTGGTTCATGGCGCGCAGCGATACCTGTGCGTAGTAGTTTGTGATGGTTGAGAAGAAATAACCCGACAGCACCGCGTAGACCGCGGTCACGGCGTAGGCTATCGGCATCGAAAAGAATATTCTGAGTTCTTTCCTGTAAAGTGCGGTAAATTTTCCCATGTTATGCTTCCTCCTTGGTCACGAGTTTCAGGAAGACATCCTCGAGTGATTCCACCTGGCGCCGCATTTCCAGCAGGCCCCAGTTCTTTTTCACTATTTTTGAGACTATTTCCTTCCGGAGGTCCTCTTCCATATCTATGGAAAAACCATAAACCCCTTCCGAAATTTTGTTTGTCTCCTTTACCGACCTGATGCCCCTGATTTTTCCCATCTCAGCGACAAACTCTTCACCGGGGGCCTCGACCTCCACCAGGATGCTTGTCGCATTTGATGATGATGCCGTGAGGTTTTTTACCTCATCCTGCGCTATTATTTTTCCCCCGTTTATCACTATTATCCTGTCGCAGGTCATCGCGACCTCCGGCAGTATGTGGGATGATAAGATTATTGTCCTCTCACCGCGCATGTT
>JAJFUW010000194.1 GCA_021372235.1 Spirochaetia bacterium | reverse complement strand
CGCCCCGCGTAACCTCTTGACCATGGGGACGCTTAATCTCTATATTATTATTGCTTTCTTTCCATAACTCCACTACTACGCGCGAGAGGTTGATGAATCCTTGATCATGATAGCGCTTGTTCGCTTCGCTCACATTCGCGCCCCGCGTAACCTCTTGACCATGGGGACGCTTAATCTTTTGTTTACGTCCTGTTTGCAACTCAAAACTCAAAATCATAACAAAAATCTTCAAACCGTTTTATCTCTTTTTCAGGTGTGTTATTATACAGATTTTCAGGCGTTTTGCAAGTTTTTATTATGCATGGCCGCATCGTAAAGTTCCACGTATTTGACCGCTGCCATGTCCCAGGAAAAGTTCTCCTTCATCCCGTTGTGCATCAATTTTTCCCACACTGCCCTGTTTTTAAATGTATCTACCGCAACGCGTATCGCCCGGAACAGATCCCACGGGTTGTAGCCCTGGAATGTAAATCCGTTCCCTTTTTTCTCTTTGAAATTAAAGTGTTTAATGGTGTCTGCCAGTCCGCCCGTCTCTCTCACTATCGGCACCGTCCCGTATTTGAGCGATATCAGCTGGCCCAGGCCACATGGTTCGAAACGTGATGGCATGAGGAACATGTCTGAACCCGCGTATATCCTGTGCGCCAGTCCGTTGTCAAACTTGATATTGGCCGCTATTTTTTCCGGGTACCTGTCGCGGAAAAAATGGAACATCCTGTGGTAGTTCTCTTCCCCGGTACCCAAAATCACGAACTGCAGGTTGAGTTTCATCATTTCTTCCATGATGTTCGCTATGAAATCCAGTCCCTTCTGGTCGTCCAGCCTCGATACCAGCCCTATCACGGGCACGTTCTCTTTGTATTTTAGGCCGCACTCTTCAAGCAGTTTTTTCTTAACCTCGGTCTTGCCCTCTATTGTCTCCGGGGTGTAATTAACAGGGAGGAACCTGTCCGTTGCCGGGTCCCAAACGGTATAGTCTATGCCGTTTAATATACCATACAGGTCCTTATCCCTGCCTCGCAGGACTCCATCCAGGTTATAACTGTACTCGGGCGTCTTTATTTCCTCTTTATACTTGTTAGAAACCGTGTTAATTACATCGGCGAATACTATGCCGCCTTTCATGTAATTGATACCGCCGTAGAACTCCAGCTGGTGCATGTTGTATATCTCCCACGGCAGGCCCGCGTGCGATATCATTTCTTTTGAGGCACAGCCCTGGTAGGCAATGTTGTGGATAGAGTATGCGGTGGCTATATTTTTCAGCATATCATCGTTCGCGTATATGGTTTTCAAAAATACAGGAATCAGCCCCGTGTGCCAATCATTGCAGTTGATGACGTCAGGCACCCATCCCGCGGCTTTTATCATCTCAGGGATGCATTTTGAAAAGAACATGAACCTTTCATTATTGTCCCAGTATTCACCCTGTGGCGTGCGATATATCTCCTCACGGTCAAAAAACTCCCTGTTGTTGATGAAATAGACCGGCACGTCACTGCCGGGCAGGACGCCCTCCATGACCGCGCCTTCGTGATCATGGAGTGCTATATTGATGTTTACCCTTTTGCCCGTATCCTTTATGCCGTATTTTTCCCGGTCTATCTTTCTATAGAGAGGCATCACCACACGCACGTCATGCCCGAGGTTGCGCAGCGCTTTTGGGAGCGCTCCGGTCACGTCAGCCAGCCCTCCTGTCTTTGCGAAAGGCACGACCTCCGATGCCGCAATCAATATTTTTATAACTCTCTGTTTGTGTGGTTTTGAAAGTTTTCTCTCCGCCAAGCCTTATCCCGCCTGTCCCATAATTACTTCGACTGCGTGTTCTTTCTTATCCTTGAATATCGGTGCCTTATTGCCTTTTACGGCCTTGCCGTCCACTGTCATGGACTTGACGCCCCTTGATATGCCCGACGGGTTCTTTACCGTTATGTTGTAGGTTACCCCGCGCCATACCCTTTTTACCGTGAAGTTTTTCCATTTTTTCGGTATGCACGGGTCAATGGTGAGCCCGTCAAAATCCGGCCTGACTCCCAGGATGTACTGCGATATAGCTACAAAGTTCCACGCCGCGGTGCCTGTCAGCCACGAGTTCTTGGCCTGTCCAAAATCCTTGTGGTCCCGGCCCGCTATCATCTGGGAGTATACATAAGGTTCCGTCCAATGCTTGTCCGCTATGTCGTTGTTCGCCGCCGGAGCTATCGTGCGCCAGTAGTCGTATGCCTGGTCTCCGCGGCCCATTATTGCCTCGCCGCACATCGCCCATGGATTGGTGTGGCAAAATATTGCCGCATTCTCTTTTAAACCGGCCGGGAATACCGAAACATACCCGAGTTCAGGATGGTATTTCGTAAATGCCGGCTGGAAGAGCACGATGCCATATTTTGTCGATAGGTGTTTTTTTATGGAATCGAGCGTCGTTATGGCCCTCTCGCCTTCCGCCACGCCTGTCAGCACCGCCCACGTGTTGGACTCGAGCCATATCTTACCCTCTTCGCATGACTCCGAGCCGACAGCGGTGCCGTTATCGTCAAACGCCCTCATGTACCATTTGCCGTCCCATGCCTTTTCGTTTATCCTCTTTTTCATCTCTGTTGCCATGTCTTTGTATTTGTCCACATCAAGCACCCTGCCGGACCTGTCCGCGAGTTCCGACAGCATATTGGCGCCCATCACGAACTGGCAGGCTATCATGACCGATGATCCCATATTCTTTGGCCCCGAGAGGTTCAAGCAGTCGTTCCAGTCCGCCCTGCCCGCTTTTGGCAGTCCGTTATGGCCCGTATTGTTCCATGAGTACTCTATCGCCCTCTGCAGGTGCTCGTACATCTTGCCTTTTGACCCGTCGGTATAGGGGACGAGTTCGTTCAAAAAGTTCATGTCCCCTGTCTCTTTGATGTAATTATGTACAGCCTGCACGAGCCACAGGTGGTCGTCGCCAAAGCCTTCGTTTGAGCCTTTCTTGGTGAGCGGCGAGTAACCATGGTGCGCGCGGCCCTCAGGAAACTGGACTGACGCTATGTCTATGAGTCTCGAACGCACTTTTTCCGGTATCTGGTGGACAAAACCGAGTGTGTCCTGGTTTGAATCCCTGAATCCCATGCCGCGTTCGCCGCCGGCTTCATAATAGGAAGCCGAACGGGACCAGTTGAATGTAGTTTTACACTGGTACTGGTTCCACACATTGACCATTGAGTTGACCGCCGCATCCGGAGTCGTGCACTGGTAGCGCTCTAAAGTACCGTCCCAGTGGGCTTTCAGTTCCGCGAGCTCTTTATCGACCGCTCCGGCCTTTTTGTAGGAATCCATAACAGGTTTTTCCGCGCCAAGCCCCTCCGCATAACCGAGAACGAAAACCACTTCTTTTTCCTGTTTCGGTTTCAGTACTACATTGACGTGCAGTCCTCCAAAAGGCGCCCAACCACACGCTTCGGAGTTTGAACATTTTCCGTTCTCAACTGCCAGCGGGTTTGCCTCTCCCCTGTACGGGCCGACGAAACTCTGCCTGACGCCGTCATAGGACGAAACTTTTGTGTTGGACCAGAAATATGCAAAATTGGATTTATGCATGTTGTAAAGTGTCAGGTGGTACATTGCGTTGTTTTTGAACTCGGTACGTCCGATGTTCAGATTGTACTGAAAATCCGTCATGTCGTTCATGGCGTCCCACATGCAGAACTCCACATATGTAAATAGCGATAACGAACGCGGCTTGTTGGTGGTGTTTTTTACCTTTATGCGCCATACTTCGTGCGTGGCACCCACAGGCACGAAATATGTGGCCTCCGACTTTATGCCGGCATATTCCGATGTTATTTTCGTATAGGATAACCCGTGACGGCATTCGTATTTGTACTTTTTCAGGTCCTTGTTCGTGGGCTGCCATGATGCCGACCAGTAATCCTCGGACTTGTTGTCCCTGATATAGATATAGCGTCCCGGCCTGTCCATGGGGACGTTGTTGTAACGATAACGCAGCAGCCGATTGTGGGCCGCGTCGCGGTAAAAACTGTAACCGCCGGCCGTGTTTGACATGAGTCCGCAATAAGCGTCCACTCCGAGGTAGTTGATCCACGGCAGCGGTGTATCCGGTCTGGTTATTACATATTCCCTGTTGGCATCATCAAAATATCCGTACTTCATCAATCAATTCCTCCTTTTTTAGATGACAAAAAGATAGGAGAGATTTTCTCTCCTATCCCTTCGTTATGCCGCAAACCGCTTTAAGGCGTGTGTGTTTTGATTAGAATTTGCCGATAATGGAAAGGTATTGGACCGGTGTGAGTTCGTTATAGACATAGGCGTAATCGATCCCGATAAAATACCACCTGATCGAAGCGCCTATTGACCAGTTTGCATCCTGTGAAAGATTTTCATTTCCCGTATCGTTCGCAATGGAGCCCCATGTCTGCATACCGCCGCGTATGGCTATCATTTTGTTCCACCATACTTCGCCGCCAAAGTGCACGTTCATCTGGTATTTTGTATCCAGGTCGCATGACGCTATTATCTCAAACTGCTCGATAGGGAGCCTGTATGCTATGCCGGGTTTCAGGTTCAACGCCACTGTCTCGGTGCCGCCGTCTGATACGCCGGAGATTTCATCCCATGTTATCTGGGTAAAAAGGTCCTGCAGGTTGAGCCCTGCTGACAGGCCTTTTAACGGGTTGACAAAATCCCCAACGTTAAAGAACAATCCCAAATCTAAACCGAAGCCTGTATAAGATGTGTTGGAAGCGGTCATGTTTACCACAGCCGGATAGTTGCCTAACAAAACCTTACCCGTTGCTCCGGCTGAGATGCCTTTTATGATAGGATAGGCATACGCAAGGTAAACCACGTTATCCGCATTCTCCTGGGAATCCGCTATCAGGTTTCCGTATACGTCTGTCAGGTCTATGCCGTCTATGGCCTGGCGCAGCCATCCGAGTCCGAATGCTCCCGCCGAACCGGTGTTATAAACCACGTTCACGTAGGAATATTTTGACTCGAGGTTGCCTTCTTCAAAATTTGCTTTTGTGAGTTTTACGCTGGAAACTTCGACACCGGTGATGTTTACCATGCCGGCCGGGTTCCAGTAGGACGTCGACGCATCATCCGCTATCGCGACAAAGGTCCCGCCCATTCCGAGAGGTCTTGCGCCAACGCCTATAGCCATTGACTCGCCCGCATAATCGGTGTTACTGCCGGCAAATACCGTTCCCGTTCCGAGTACAAGCGCTAAAGCCATTACAGTTAAAACTGCCCTCCTAAAGAAACCCATACAAAACCTCCTTAGATTATGGCCGCTTCGGTCTGCGAGTCAAAAAAGTGCGCTTTGTTCATATCGAACACAAGCTCCACTTCCTGGTTCACTTTGACCTCGGCGTCCGCGTCCATTTTTGCTATGAACGGGGTCTTACCCGTCGTCAGGTACACGTTTGATTCC
>JAJFUW010000176.1 GCA_021372235.1 Spirochaetia bacterium | reverse complement strand
ATCGCATCTTTTTTAAGGCGCATTTTCAAAAGCACCCAAAAAAGCGTCCCAAAAACCGCCGGTCAATAATAACGCCACAACAAAACCTGTCGCCTGTATATGCCATCCGTACTCCCGCCTGTTTTTCAGTAATATACCCGTCATTTTTCCAGCAATTCGCCGGCATTCCGTTGAATACCCGGATTTGGGTCACTGTGCCACCATGTCCAAAAACTGCTGTTCATTCAGTATCTCCACACCCAGTTTAACCGCCCTGTCGTATTTCGAACCGGGTTCATTGCCAACCACCACGTAATCCGTCTCCTTAGACACCGATGAGGATATCCTGCCCCCGAGCGATTTCACGATGTTACCCGCCTCGCCGCGCGAGTATTTTGACATCTCGCCGGTAAAGACAAAGACCTTGCCTTTTAGCACATTCTTTGCCGCCTTCTTTTTAGTTCTTTTAAAATTTACGCCCGCGGCGCGCAGTTTTTCCAGAACCTCCCTGTTCTCCCTGCCGGAGAAAAATTCCACGATATCGTTTGCCACAACGGCGCCTATCTCGTGTATGGTCGTCAGTTCCTGCTCCGGCGCTTTTGCAAGCGCGTCAATCGAGTCGTAATTTTCCGCGAGTACTTCCGCAGTGTGCTGCCCCACATTGCGTATCCCCAGGGCGTATATGAGATTTTCCAGGTCACGTTTTTTGCTCGCCTCTATCTCGTTCAGCAGGTTGTCCGCCGATTTCTGCCCCATCCTGTCCATGTTCGCCACGTCAAATATCGTCAGTGAATACAGGTCCCCGTAATCCTTTATCATCTTATTGCGGAGCAGCTGCTCCACAATGGCCGGACCCATGCCTTCTATGTTCATCGCGTCCCTCGATGCAAAATGACGGATCCTGCCCTCGAGCTGCGCCATGCACCTTATGTTAATGCACCGCGTTATTGCGTCATCCTCTTTGCGGACCACTTTTGACCCGCAGACAGGGCACTCTGACGGCATTTTAAACTTTTTTTCCCTTCCGGTCCTTGCATCCATGACAACCCCGACCACCTCGGGTATTATTTCGCCCGCCTTCTCGACTATGACGGTATCGCCTATGCGCACGTCCTTGCGTTCTATCTCGTCCTCGTTATGCAGGGTTGCCCTTTTTACGGTTGTGCCCGCCAGCTGCACCGGTTCCAGCTCCGCAACAGGCGTCAGCGAACCCATCCTGCCGACCTGGACAGTTATGTCTTTGAGTTTTGTCCTCGCCTGCTCTGCTTTAAATTTGTAGGCTATCGCCCATCTCGGGCTTTTGGAGGTTACACCCAAAATGGACTGTTTATCCAGTTCGTTCACTTTTATCACCATACCGTCGACCGCGTAGGGCAGGTTATGGCGCTTCTGTTCCATGAGAGCACAGTATCCGACGACCTCTTCTATATCCCTGAACTTTCGGTAGCCGTCATTCACCGGGAAACCCAGTTCCTTCATCTTTTCCAGTGCTTCAAATTGTCCCAAAACACCGTACTTTTCCGGTTCCAGCAGGGTATATACAAAAAGGCCCAGCCTTCTTTTGGCCACAATTTTCGGGTCCAGCAGTTTCAGTGTACCGGCCGCGGCGTTGCGCGGATTGGCAAAAAGCGGTTCGCCTTCCCTCTCCCTTTCGGCGTTTATGAGTTCGAACTGTTTTTTCGGCAGGTATACCTCGCCGCGCACCTCCACGCCGTTGAACTTTTCATCATGCAGTTTGAGCGGCAGGGCCGCTATGGTGCGCAGGTTTGCAGTTGCATCGTCCCCTCTGACGCCGTCCCCGCGGGTTGCGCCTGTCTCGAACACGCCGTTTTTATAGCGCAGCGTGACCGCGAGGCCGTCAATTTTTAATTCGGCGATATAGGTAATCTTTTCCGTTATTTTCCGGACGCGGCCGTCAAACTCACGCAGTTCTTCCGGCGAATAGGTATTGTCCAGGGACATCATGGGAACGGAATGGGTGACGGATTTAAACCCCTCCACGCGGTCCCCGCCAACGCGCTGCGTCGGAGAATCAGGGGTTTTCAGCGCGGGAAATTTTTCCTCTATCGCGATGAGTTCGCTCATGCGCCGATCGTATTCGGCGTCGGATATTTCCGGTGCCGCGTCAACATAGTACAGCCTGTTGTGCCGCTCCAGTTCTTTGCGGAGCACAGCCGCCCTGGTTTTTATTTTATCGGGAATTTTTGTCATAAAATCCTCACACAACCCGGGGGCCGCTCCGGATATGTCTTTAGGATGAGACGTTTCCGTAACCGTGGCCTTAATAACCGCGAGGTTGTATTATTTGTGTCTTTTCGAATGTTTCAAAATTTTTTCAAGTTCGTTCACTTTCTTGGCCAGTTTCCTGACCTCTATGGCTTCCATATCGGGCAGCTCGCCGTGTTTCAGGCTGTCCTCAGGTTTGTGCTCTCCTATGCGGGCGACTCTGGCCGGCACGCCCACTGCGGTGCAGTTGTCGGGAACATCACGAATCACGACCGAACCCGCGCCTATCTTTACATTATTGCCTATGGTTATATTGCCGAGAACCTTCGCGCCGGCACCGATAACGATGTCGTTACCGAGCGTCGGGTGGCGTTTGCCTTTTTCCTTGCCTGTTCCTCCGAGGGTTACGCCCTGGTATAAAAGCACGTTATCGCCGATAATGGCCGTCTCGCCTATCACAACCCCCATACCGTGGTCTATAAAAAAACGCCTGCCTATTGACGCTCCCGGGTGTATATCTATACCCGTTAAAAAGCGGGAGAAAGCCGATATGATTCGCGGCAGGAGCGGTATTTTTAATTTCCATAAGAAATGGGCCATCCTGTGGTTGATCAGCGCGTGAAACCCCGGATAAAGGAAAATGACCTCAAATATGTTTTTGGCCGCGGGATCGCGGTCAAAGACCACCTTAATGTCGTCAATCAGGGACATTGTTTTCTCCAATCAGTCAGAGTAGATTAAAAGCAGGAGACAAAAATAAATCACTTCAAAACCGGGTCTATTGTTCGATATTACGCCTTACTCCGGTCTCCATTCTCTTGTATCTTTGCTACAAGAACTTTTTCACCAGATAAAAACTCCCGCCCACCACCACTATTCCTCTGCCCTTCAGCCGGTTTGCCAGCTTCATCGCGGCTTCATTGTCAGGTTCGGTATAAAAACTTAACTTATATTTTACACCATAACGCTTCAATATTTCAATATCAATTGCCCGTTCATTATTTATTGATGTAAATACAAACTTTAAATGTTTTATACCCGCCGCCTGTTTCAGTATTGCCTGTGCGTTTTTGTCTTTGAGCAGTGAGAATACCACTACCGCGCCCTTATGTCCGGCAAGTGTCTTTATTGCAGCAAGCGCCCCGCCAAACGCTTCAGGGTTATGGGCCACGCTCAGGTAATACCCTTTGCGGCTGCGGGACATCCTCCCCTGCAGTGAAGTTTCATATATCGCCTTTTTTACCGTTGCGGGTTCAAACTTTAGTCCTTCCGCCTCCAGCACGGCAAGCGCCGTAAGCACCGTGGAGATATTGCGTGCCTGCACCGGCTCCGGCATACACGACGCATAAACCCCGTCCTTAAATTGCACCGTTGTTCCCTGCCGGCCCGCCTTTACCGACAGCACCGGAGCCGCCCTGTCCGGAAAAACCACCCTATTTCCGAACCGTGCGTTCAAATATTTTATCAGCGGTTTTTGCGATACATTTACCACCGCTTTACCTTTGCCTATAATGGCGGCTTTTTCCTTTAGTATGGCCAGTTCCGTATTTCCGAGCCAGTCGGTATGTTCGAGGGAAATGGATGTGATAATGGACAATAACTTGGAAGCATATCCGGCATTGGTCGCGTCAAGCCTGCCGCCAAGCCCCGCCTCCACCACGGCCGTCTCAACACCCGCCTCCTTAAACACCATAAAAGCCGCCACTGTCAGGAATTCAAAATATGTGAGCCGTATCCCGTGTCTTTTCATAAGTCGAGCCAGCCTGTTGCAGCATTTCAGCAGGGTTTTCCATTCCACAAGCCTGCCGTTTACGGCTATACGCTCCCTGACATCCTTCAGATGCGGGGAGGTATAGGTTCCTGTTTTTATATTGTGTGCCTTCAGGATGTTGGACAGGTACCATGTTACCGAACCCTTGCCGTTGGAACCGGTAACGTGGATGACGGAAAAAGAGTCCTGCGGGTTGCCCAACAGTTTCAGTACGCATTTGACACGGTCAAGGGTAAAATCGAACTTGAACTCGTTCAGCCGTTCTATATATTTCAGAAACTGATGTTTGTTCAATTATTAACCCTTTTGTATGGTATCCGTCTATTCTCAATTAATTAAAAGCCTTTTTTTAGACCGCAGCGTTATACCGCCCTTTGCCCGTCATAACTGATAGCGCCCTGTACAGGGCATCTTTCATCTCGTGTCT
Organism: Spirochaetia bacterium; assembly: GCA_021372235.1. GTDB lineage: Bacteria > Oederibacteriota > PGYV01 > PGYV01 > Palsa-1178 > JAJFUW01. Next base: position 474 of record JAJFUW010000176.1, on the reverse strand, counting down.
TTTGACTATCATATCTATCATCCCGTGTTCCTGAAGGAACTCCGCGTGCTGAAAGCCGGGCGGCAATTTTTGTTTTATTGTCTGTTCGATGACTCTCGGGCCAGCGAACATGATGAACGCGTCCGGTTCAGCCATGTTCAAATCCCCGAGCATGGCAAAGGAAGCAGTTACGCCACCTCCTGTCGGGTCGGTCATGACCGAGATGTAGGGTATCCCCGCGTCGGCCAGTTTGGACAGGGCAGCCGATATCTTTGCCATCTGCATTAGGGACGTGATGCCCTCGTGCATCCTGGCGCCACCACCTGAGGCCGATACTATTATCATCGGGATTTTTTCCTTCAGCGCCACTTCTATCATGGCCGTTATGCGTTCGCCCATCACCGAGCCCAGTGAGCCTCCCAGGAAAAAGAAATCCGTGACCGCGAGCGCCACGTCCATGCCGTTGAGTTTTGCCCTGCCGGTCAAAACCGATTC
>JAJFUW010000154.1 GCA_021372235.1 Spirochaetia bacterium | reverse complement strand
GGAATGGATATGGGAGCGGGAGAGCCCGCATTGCCCGGAGACGACATGGGATTACCGGCGGATATGGGAATGGATATGGGAGCGGGAGAGCCCGCACTGCCCGGAGATGATATGGGATTACCGGCGGATATGGGCATGGATATGGGAGCCGGAGAACCTGTACTGCCCGGAGATGACATGGGTATGATGCCGGGGGATGCTTTACCTCCAATGCCATAGAGATAAAATTTCTTAATATGGAACTAATTATAAGGAGCGTGCGTATGAGGGTATCAAAATTTGTGGCAGTATTAAGCGTACTTCTGTTTGTTTTTGCTTCGTTCTCTTTTGCGGCGGCAAATCCGGCGCAGGCAAAGCAGTACATGGACTATGGCGTTAAATACATACAGGCAAAACAGTTTGATAACGCCATCAAGTACCTGAACCAGTCCATCAAACTGGGAGCCACCGCGGACGCGTACTATTACCTCGGCGTAGCTTATTACTACAAAGGAAACAAGGCATCCGCACTGCGCAATTTTCAGTATGCCATGAAATTGAACCCGTCGCACACACAGGCCAAAGCAATGGTCAGCAAGCTCGGAGGAACTTCATCAGGTGCGGGCGCGGCAGGAGGGCCTGCCCAGCAATACCTCATAACCGGCCACAAATACCTGAAAGCGAAACAGTACGACATGGCCATCAAATACTACCAGGCCAGCGCGAATGCTCAGCCCACATACCAGGCATACCAGTTCATGGGAACGGCATATTATTACAAAGGCGATATGGCAAATGCCAGGACTGCATATGAAAAATCGCTCCAGTTGAACCCAAATAACCCGGGAGTACGCAGCGTACTGGACAAAATCGGCGGCGGCGCGGCAGGCGGGGAACAGAGGATTAGCGAGCAACTCGGAGTACATCCGCTTCTGCTTGCGTTATTGTTCGCCGGACTACTCGCTGTGGCATTCCTCTTCTAAAAAGGGCACTGCGGTAAAATAAAAGGCGGGCGTGAACAAGTTTCGCGCCTGCCTTTTTTATTTGTAACGATACTTGAGTTTTAAATTTTTTGCGGTAGGCGCGGGCAAGGCGCGGCTCCGGCGGTATCGTATGTCGCAATAAATACAACTGCGCTAAAAATTGAGCTCTTACTCCGATTTCCGACAGACAGTTTTAGTTTTATCAGCAAAATATAGGGGGGTATCATGCAGGAAAATAATATCACCATTTTGTCAAAAAAACCACGCCATTACGGAGCCGGACACATCAAACGGCTCAAGGGACGTTTCCTTGCTGACAAGACAACCAGGGTGGAGATTATTGAACTGCTACTGTCGTATGTAATAAAAGGCAGGGACGTTAAACAGCAGTCAAAAGACATTTATAAAATGTCATCCGGGAATTTCAAAAAAGTTTTTACGGTAGTGGAAAAGGGTGAAATCCCGGGGGTGGGAACCGAAGTCAGGATATTTTTCAGGCTTTTACGCGTTTTTATCGAAAATCACTCCTCTGATGGGTTTGTGAAACGCACGATAAAAGCCTCAAGTCAGAGGGATATAGTGGATTATTTCAGGAACGCGTGCCACGACCGCAACCGCGAGGCTGTTTACGCAGTCTTTTTGGACGCGAAAAACCGCGTCATCGAACTGAAACAGGTTTGTGAAGGAACCCTGACACAGTCGCTCCTCTATCCACGGGAGATAATAACAGAGTGTATGAAACGCGGAGCCCTCTCTTTCATAATAATCCATAACCATCCATCAGGAGACCCGACGCCGTCCGAAAATGACAGGAAGATAACCCGAAAACTGCTTTTCGCGACCAAAGAGATGGATATAGCGATGCTGGACCATATAATAGTGGGTACGGAAGGCAAAGGGTATTATTCGTTCTATGAGGACGGGCTGATGGCGCATTATAACGGCAATTACAGGATGTTGACGGAGAATATGGATATGTAGGGCGGAATTATGCCGCCTATGAATGTGTTTCGAGGAAACGAGCCAGTAGCCGGCGGCCGGGAAGAGAGGGAACGAAAGAATAAACCAAAAGCGGCCAAATAGCGCAATCTTGTTTTACCCGTTTTACTCGTTTTTACTTCCGGCTTGATTCTTTGCCTTTTGGCTCCCGGATTCCGGATTATATCCTCGAACGTTGGTCTTATATGCGGTAATGGAATTTTATACCCTAAAATCCTATCCCCTGATCCTCTTCCTCGACATTTTTCGCGGGTGCGGCCTCTTTTGCGTCTGTCTGGTTTATCTGGCGCGGATTCTCATCGTCTGCGTCATCCGTATCCGTAGGTTTGGGTGTCTTTTTGTTTGATTCCGACATTCCCGACTCTTCCTCGTCCCAGTCGTCCGTTGAGATATCGTATGATTCCATATCCTCGTTCATAAAGTTTGAGGAATTAACCGCAGAGTGCAGGGCACACTGTTTCGCAGGTTCTGTGCCGTCGACAAAAGGGGCGTCCAGGGTGAACGCACCGCAATTGGCCGTTGCCGCCATTCCTGATTTTGTACATATCTTCTTGAAAACTATTCTTTCCGGGACGGGGAATTCCTTGTTGGAAACATTGTAACTGTTCTGCATGAACTCGGCCCAGATAGGGGCGGCAATGGAACCGCCGACCATGCCCTTGCCCATGGATTCCTTTGAGTCAAAACCTATCCATATTCCGGCCACCAAATCAGGCGTGTAGCCGATATACCAGGCGTCCGTAAAGTCGTTTGTTGTGCCTGTCTTGCCCGCACACGGGGCTGTAAAACCCATATTCCTGACGGTTTTACCTGTACCCTTGTTCACTACGTTCTCCAGCATATAAGTCATAATATAAGCGGTGGTATCAGGAATAGCTTCGGTAATGCGCGGAGTGTTGTTCTCGAGCGTTTTTCCGGAAGAGTCTTTTACGGTCAAAACCGCCAGAGGTTCAACCCTCATACCGCCGTTTGCCAGCGGGCAGAAGCCCGTTACCATCTCGAGCAGCGACAGGGAAGATGACCCCAGCCCCATGGTCAGGTCGCCGGCCAGCGGGCTTGTTATACCCATTTTGTTGGCGTACTTTTTTACCGTGCCCGTTCCAATCTTGCTCAGCAGTTTTACCGTAACGACGTTTTTGGAATATGTCAGGCCGTTCAGTATTATCATGGGCCCGGAGAACTTACCGGAGAAATTTTCCGGTTTCCACGAAGTCCCGTCCTCGTTCTGGAATACAATGGGTGAGTCCATGATAACGTCAGAAACGCGGTAGCCGCTCGCTATGGCGGCTGTATATACAAAAGGTTTGAAGGAAGACCCCGTCTGGCGCTTTGCCTGTACTGCGCGGTTGAATTCGGACCTGGAAAAGTCAACGCCGCCTATCATCATGATGATATGGCCGGTTTTGGGGTCCATGGCAAGCATGGCTCCCTGCAGAGGCATGTCCAGTTTTTTGCCACGGTTCTTTTCAATACGCTCCTGGAGGGCCCGTATACGGAAATTGAAAATTTCCTGTGCCGTGTCCTGCACCGTGTTGTCCAGGGTCGTGGTGACGCGCAGTCCGCCCCTGTACAGGATGGAGGTCCCGTATGAGGCCTCGAGCTGCTGCCTGACGTACTCCACAAAATAGGGGGCGTTCTTTACCTCGAGTTTGTTCAGTTCGATGGGGGTTTCTATAGCCGCCTTTTTCTCATCGTCGGAAATATAGCCGCGTTCGGCCATCTTTGTGATTACAATATTGCGTTTTTCCCTGGCTATTTCAGGGTAACGGTAGGGGTTAAACGCGGACGGAGCCTGGGGCAGGGCTGCCAGCATGGCACACTCCTGCAGGTTCAATTCATATACATGTTTACCAAAATATGTCCTGGCGGCAGCCTCGACTCCGTAGGCATTGTTGCCAAAGAATATCTGGTTGAAATAGAGCTCAAGTATCTCTTTTTTTGTGTAGTATTTCTCTATCTGCAGGGCGAGGATGGCCTCTTTTATCTTACGCGTGAATTTCTTTTCCCTGTTCAAAAAGAGGTTCCTGGCAAGCTGCTGGGTGATGGTGGACGCACCTTCGACTATCCTGCCGTGCATGATATTATTTATGGTGGCGCGTAAGATGCCCTTGAAATCAAAACCGCTGTGCTGGAAAAAACGAGGGTCTTCCTTGGCTATGACCGCGTTTTGCAGGTTGACCGGCATGTCGGTCAGGCGTACAAGGGTCCTCTGTTCATCATACAACTGGGATATCAGTACGCCTTTTTCGTCATATACGGCTGTGGACATATTGGGTTTGTAGTTTTTCAGGTCCGCAACTTCCGGGACCTCCTGCATATATGCGATAAAGATACCTGCAAGCGCACCCAGGCCAACAAAGATGCCTATAATAGTGATGGCAAGCGTGGTTTTCACAGCGGGGTTCAGCCTGCCGTTCTTTCCGGATTTTAACGGGGCAGGAGGCGGCTTTACAGCCGGCTGCTGTTTCTGCTGTTGGGGAACCGGTTCACGGTCTCCGTTGTTCTTATTATATAAACTTTTGTAACCGTCATAAACCACGTGACACCTCTTTTTAATGAAAAAAACGGGATTTGATATTAAATGAAACATTTATCATTTTATTTGATTTTCAATCAATATTCAAGAACTTATTTTTGAGATTTATTCTTGTAATATAGATATCTTTATGATAGTATCACTTTGTTGTTTTATTTGACAAAAAATATACAATCATGCCGGAGGACAAACATGGCGCGTGTGGTTCTAAAGAATGTGTGGAAAAAATACGGGAACGTAGTGGCGGTAAAAGACGCGAACATAGTATGCGAAGACAAGGAGTTTCTGATATTGGTCGGGCCGTCAGGATGCGGCAAGACAACGACGCTGCGC
>JAJFUW010000147.1 GCA_021372235.1 Spirochaetia bacterium | reverse complement strand
CAGCGCCTCTAACGCCACCTTTGCTTTAAATCCTTTGTCCCGTTTCTTTCTCATTTTGAACCTCCTGGGCTCCTTTGATTTTACTACAGGAAACCCACCTTAAAAAGCCCAAAATTTTGTCTTAAAAAACTAAGCCATTATTGGGACTGTTTCTGCTATAGATAGTATGACTTATGCATACCATACAGAAATCAGTGCACGATGGAATTTAGTTCAAGGTACCGGATCAGACTTACTGACAAGCAGCGAATGGGACACAGCACTTAACGGTGTTAATACTTACCCGCTCGGGGTAACCGGTTCTGTTAATACAGACTACAATATATTGGTTCTTGAACTGCAAGCCGCACCTGATACGCCCACAGATACGCCTATGGCTACAGAAACATTCACTTTCACTCCAACAAACACACCGTGCGCAGGGGCTAATTTTTCGGATGGGTATTTGTGTTCCCAATGTGCTGATAATTTGGACTCCGTAGGTTTATCCGGGCCCGCTATTATAATGGGGGATTTGACTTTTTACACCTCTCCTGCCCCGCCCAATGGCGGAACATATAGTGTAGGAAACTTTTCCACGTCCAATTATGCGGTATTTTCATCGGCACAAAATACATCTATTTCCAATACTAAATCAGGTATGATTGATTTTTATTGGTATGCAACAGATTTCAATAATGAACAGGCTCTCATTTGCTGGAAAGATAGTAATTGGGGAGGAAGGATGGTAATGCAGACCTATAACGGAAATAAGATGATTTTATCTTTTCCGTCAGGTATTTACGCCACATTAGCAACGGGTTTAACTGCAAACGAGTGGCACGAATATACGTTTGCATGGTCAGAAGACGGGCATATATACTTTTGGGTGGACGGAACTCTGACATATAGAGGATACGGATTAAATAATGTCGGGCATTTCATGTCAGATATTACCAATTTGTCGCTCGGCGCAAACACTGTGGATGAGGGTGGAGTACGTTTCCCGTGTACCGGATATATAACACAAGTAAGGTTTTCTAACTTTTCCGTTGCTAATCCGCCATTTGCAGCAGGATGCAATTATACTCCCGTTTATACAATAACTCCTTATGCAACTTTTTTTAAAACACCCACTCCTGCCAGAACGTTGTCGCAACAATGTGCGGCTCCGTGGCCGCGGGTATTTACTCCGTGCAGCAGTCCCGTGGCAACCCCGTGGACTTATCCCGAAACAAACACAGAGGCAGATATGCTGTATCATTCAGGAGACGGCAAGATACATTTAATATACTCGAGAGAACAGCAAAGTCCAATGAATTATAATGTCAGGTTGCTAACTGCAAACTCTTTAAATCCTGAAACAGGGGGAGATTTTACAGACCAAGGAATATTGGTTGGCAATGGGGTCTGCGGGATTGCAAATGCTTGTATGGCAAAACAGGTGCAAATGGACGGGTTTGATAGGCTATATTTTAGAAATATGGCAGATGGAAATATATGGAGAGTTGATAGTTATGACAATGGCTATCATTATGTTACATCCACAGCGGCGGTTGCATTGAATAAAGATACATTGAGGCCCTATGAATTGTTTCCCTATGAATTTGTAAGCATTAATAGCACCACAGTCTTTCCTGACCCAAATGGTAACACCTACGATTATTATGCAGTAGCAGAAGTAGGAACGTCCTCAAATTTTGGGTCTGTAAGGTCTTATCTTATGTGGTTATTTCATAGTTCTAACGGTGGTAACTCTTTTACACCGATTTCACCTGTCCCTTTGTATTCGTTAAGTGTTCCATTTGGTAATATTTTTGCTCATCCAAGGTCTTTGACTTATACCGCCTCCACGGGACTATATGATGTTTTTGAAGGAGTTGGGTGGGAAGGCCCAATTGTACATGCTAAATCTTATGATTTGTATAATTGGCAACCGGATACATCAGGCACATTATATGTAGGCGGATTACCACAATCAAATTGGCCGCCAAAGGGCTGGAACCAGATAGGAGACACAGGAGGTTTAGTTGATTGGAATGGATATACCTATATGCCTTTTCACGAGGAAATGCAGGACGGGAGTAATGGCGTTATAGGTTTAGCGGTATTTTATGGCAGTATGGAGGATTATGAGAATTGTACACAGACTGCTCCTACCAATACATTTACGGAAACCCCTGCGATAACAAGCACTCCAACTGTAGATTTGACAGTACAGGAGATACTGACGGTTGAAGCCCAATTAACGGCAGCCGAGGAGACACATATTGCACTATCGCATACCACGACTCCTACAAATACCCCAACTTTCACGAGCACGTTAACACATATAATAACTGAGACGTATACTCCGGAACCTTCGGCCATGGGGACATTCACTTATACCCCGGTATTAACTGCGACATATACGATGGAACCGTCTGTTACCTTGACTTACGACAGTGCGGGCATACCGTCATTTACGAGGACAGCATCAATTACCGAAACTTTGCTTTATACTTTGACATTAACCCCGACTTTGACATTAACCCCGACTTTGACTTTTACTACACCATCGACTTTGACATTTACCCCGGTTATAACGGCAACGGCCACACCGGTCACTTCAACTGTGCCGGCCGGCCTATTATGTATCCCGTTCCCAAACCCGCTATATCCGAGTACACAGGATCTTTCCATATATGTGGATTTTAAAAAAGAAGGAAAAGTAAAATTCAGGCTTTATTCGCCGGCAATGAGGCTTGTAAAGGAGATAAAACTCGACAGCGTACCGGCAGGGATATACAAGTGTACGGCAGGCAGGGATTATTTTACAAACCTTTCATCAGGCATATACTATTTGCAACTGATTAACGAAACTTCAGGTGAAAAAACCGGAGTTACTGTACTTATTGTTATTAGATGATTTTGCACGGCTTGATTCCGGATTTTTTTGTTGCTTTTAGGCGTCCTTAAAACGTGTCTATGAAATATTTGATTTCACAAAAATGCGGCGTATGATAAGAAATATTTTATTTTGCCGGAAGGTATTTTGAAATCCTCCGTTATTTGGAATGCCTATCATTACTTTAACGGAAATATTTATTGGATGCAAAACAACATCGAAACCAATCGGGCTAACAACAAAATCCTTTTGCGTGTTTCCCGGCCTTCCGATTTTTACCATGCGCCCAAATTTGTACCAGGTAAATTTTTTTGAAAAAATTTATAGAATTTAATTGAAAATACTGCTATACTTACCGAGAAAAATGTCCGGCTCTCTGGGTTTGTTGCTCAACATGACAATTACACCGGTTTGTCGGAGTGTTTTGATGATTTATTCCGGCAAGTATGAGTTGAAACAAAGATAAAAAGGCATATAATTTTTTGAATTAATCATATATGGAAAATTGAACGTATTTTATTCCGGCAGGAAAAAACCAGCAGGATTATATCTATGGGCATGGAGGTTACATTTTGGAAATGAATAACAGCAGGAAAGCATTGGGAATTTGTCTGGGAGCATCAACCATCAGCGCGGTATGCGTTTCCAGAGACGAAAACGGACTCAAGGTTGAGAAAACATTAAGGCGTCATCACGAAGGCAATCCCAGAGCGGCATTTGTAAGCGTCCTGGACGAGATTTACGCGGACGGCATGCCCGTATTGATAACCGGCAGGAAATTCCGTGAATCGGTCAACTTCCCGTCCATCACCGAACCCGAAGCGTCGGAATATTCATTGCAGTACATTTCAGGCGGCAAGGATTATGATATGCTCGTATCAGTCGGCGGAGAGACTTTCATGGCATACGGCCTGGACAAAGACAGGCGCATCTCAGGCGTGTACACGGGCAACAAGTGCGCGTCAGGAACGGGTGAATTCTTCCTCCAGCAGATAAAACGCATGGGCCTCGGCCTGGAGGAGGCCGTTGCCGCAGCCGAAGCGGGAGAACCGTATACGGTGTCGGGCAGATGCTCGGTGTTCTGCAAGTCGGACTGCACGCATGCGCTGAACAAGGGCCAGCCGGCGGGGGACGTCGCGGCCGGGCTCTGCAGGATGATAGCGCTTAAAATATCGGAGATTATTGCCAGGGTGCCGCATAAAAGCATACTTGTGGTGGGCGGCACCGCGCTTAACAGGGCCGTTATTAAATATTTGAAACAGCAGGAACCTTCGGTCACCGTGCCAAAAGAAGCGGCTTATTTCGAGGCGCTCGGCGCGGCAATCGCCGCATTTGAAAAGGGCAGGCCCGCAGGTAAAGAACTTTTCAAGGATAACGGCAGGACGTTTTCGCTACTCGCTCCGCTGTCGCAGGCAGAACACCTCGTCACGTTCAGGGAAATGCAGTATGCAAAGGCCGCGGCGGGCGATGAGTGCGTGATCGGGCTGGACGTCGGGTCCACCACAACAAAAGCGGTACTGCTCAGGCGCAAGGACGACAAATTCCTGGGCTCGGTGTACTTGAGAACCAACGGCAACCCCGTGGAAGCCTCGCGTGAGTGCTACAGGCAGCTGGACGCTCAGCTGGGCGGTACGCCGGTCAGGGTCACGGGCATAGGCGTGACCGGCTCGGGCAGGCACATAGCAGGGCTGTACTCGCTGACCGAAGGCGTCATAAACGAGATAATAGCGCACGCTTCGGCGGCCGCGTTCTTTGACCCGGCTGTGGACACAATATTTGAGATAGGCGGCCAGGACGCGAAGTACACGCACCTCACGAACTCGGTAGCGTCCGACTACGCCATGAATGAAGCGTGCTCGGCCGGCACGGGTTCGTTCCTGGAGGAGGCGGCGCAGGAATCGTTCAATGTTGATTTCAGGGAAATAGCCGGGCTCGCGCTCCAGGGTAAGAACCCGCCGAATTTTAACGACCAGTGTGCGGCTTTTATTTCATCGGACGTGAAAAACGCCTCGCACGAGGGCGTGTCCAGGGAGGACATAATAGCAGGGCTCGTGTATTCTATATGTTTCAATTACATAAACAGGGTCAAAGGGTTGCGGGAGGCCGGGGACAGGATATTCATGCAGGGAGGCGTATGCTACAACAGGGCCGTACCTCTTGCTATGGCTTCCATACTTAACAAGCCCATAATAGTTCCGCCCGAGCCCGGACTCATGGGCGCTTTTGGCGTGGCTCTTGAACTGAAAAAAAGGATGGATTTGAACCTCGTGCAGCCGGGTGAGTTCAGTTTGAAAGCCCTGATAGAGAGGCAGGTCACACCGGAGAAGCCTTTTACTTGCGCGGGCGGGGCCGAGAAATGCGACCTAAAATGCAGCGTGAACAGGTTCAAAATTGACGGCCGGATGTACTCTTTCGGCGGGGCGTGCAACAGGTATTACAACATAAAACCGGCTGACGGCGGCGGTGATACCGGGCTGGACTACGTGAAGAAAAGGGAAGAACTCATGCACGGCAAGTACGCGCCTGTCAGGCAGGCGAGGCCGGACGCGCCGTCCATAGGCATAAACAAGTCACTGCTGGCGTACAGCCTGTTCCCGCTTTATTATAACTATTTTACGGGTCTGGGCTGCAGGGTGGTTGTGCCTGAAAAAATGAACCCTGAAGCTTTAAACAGGCAGACCTCCTCAATGTGTTACCCGACACAGCTCGCCATCGGCTTCTTTGACGAACTTATCGCGAAGAATCCGGATTATTATTTCCTGCCGCAGGTTTCGGAAATGTACGTCGAGGGCGGCGATGACAGGAAGGATTTCAGTTCCACATGCATATTCAGCCAGGGTGAGGCGTACTGGATGAACGCGGTGTTTAAGGATAAGAACATAAAGGACAAAATACTTGATCCCACGCTCAATTTCAGAAAGGGTTACGGCAGCCAGAAAAAGGCTTTCGCCGCCGTGGCGAAAAAGCTCGGGTTCAGCAGGGCCGAGTCGGACGCGGCATATCATGCCGCGGTCGGTATACAGATTGATTTTGAAAAGGAATGCCGTGACATCGGGAGGCAGGCGCTGGCCGAACTCGACAAAAAGCCGGGGTCTTTTGCAATAGTACTTTTCGGCAGGTCGCATAACGCGTTCACGGACGAGGCTAACAAGGGCATACCCAGAAAGATTGCATCCAGGGGACATATCATACTGCCGTTTGAAATGCTGGATTTCTCGCACGAAAATCCGGGCAAGCCTTACGACGGTATGATGCACTGGGAAATAGGACAAAAACTGCTGAAGGCATCGCAGGTCGTAAAACGCGATGACAGGTTGTTCGTACTTTATATAACCAATTTCTTGTGCGCGATAGACTCTTTCCTGGTACCGCACGTCAGGAGGGTCATGGGCACGAAACCGTCGCTCACGCTGGAACTCGACGGCCATACGGCGGATGCCGGCATAAACACCAGAATCGACGCGTTCCTGGATGTGGTGAAGAATTACAGGCAGGTGCAGGCAGGGGCGATTAAAACCGCCGGCGGCGGTTTTATGCCTTCCAGGGTGGACGCAGTCAAAGGCAGGTTCGTGTTCACGGATTCGTCGGGCGTTCAGGTTGACCTGACCGATCCATCGGTAAAGGTGATGTTGCCGTCCATGGGCGACCTGGGCACGCGCGGTCTGGCAGCGGCTTTCAGAAAAGTCGGGGTCAACGCACAGGCGCTTCCCGTGGCGGACGACGAGGTCAGGCGGCTCGGCAGGGGCGTGCTGACGGGCAAGGAATGCGTGCCGCTCGTGGTCATACTGGGCTCGCTCTTGAAATACCTGAAAACGCAGAAAAAACCCGGCGAAAGGACCGCAATATTCATACCCAAAGCGCACGGCTACTGCAGGCTGGGACAGTATTTTACAGCGGCCGAAATGATGATAAAGGACAAAAAACTGCGGGACGTGGCGCCGTTCTATTTCGCTGGCGAGGTCGGATACAGCGGCATGGGTACGGCTTTCTCGCTGGCGGCATGGAAGGCCATAGTGGTGTCCGACGTAATGGACGACATCAGGAATGCAATATACACGCTGGCTGTCGACAGAGAAAAGGCACTGTTGCTTTTCTACAAGGAATACATAAAAATAATGGACTCGATATCGGGCAAAAGCGGTGTTGCGCTTTACAAACAACTGGAAAATACGGCGCAGGCCCTGTCCACGGTGGAAAAAAAGGTGCCGTATGACGCCGTGCCGCAGGTGTGCGTAAACGGCGAGATATTCGTGCGCCGCGACCAGTGGTGTAACAAGGACATAGCCATGAAGCTGGCCGAGCATGGGTTTATCGCCAGACACGCGCCCATACACGAGTGGCTTTTTTACAACAATTACCTGATAGACAAGGGCGTGTGGGAACCGGAATACTCGCCAAAGGACTGGATGGAGTTCTACATCTCATACGCGGTACAGCTCCATACGGAAAAGAAGATAAAAAAACTGCTCGAGAAGTCCGGGTTGTACGTCGGCGACACCATAAACGCCGGAGAGTTCCATGCGTATTCCGAACACCTGATTGCGGCCAAACTATCGGGTGAGCCGGGACTGTCGTCAGGTAAGATACTCAAGGACGGGCTCAGCCACTTTGCCGGCCACATCAACATAGGCCCGTTCGGCTGCATGATAACCAGGTTCACCGAGGCAGTGGTATCCAATAATCTGGACGTGAGCGATAAGATTGAAGCTTACAGGCGCGCGGGCAGGGAATACGACCCCGGAGCTTTCGCCGAAGGCGACAAGATACCTTTCCTCACCATAGAAGTGGACGGCAACCCGTACCCGCAGCTCCTCACCGCAAAATTTGAGAGTTTCTGCCTGCAGGCACAGAGGGCCGCTGAAGAGGCGGGGAAAAAGGCCGTAACCGCGGTAAAATAAGTCCTGTATGCCGCGCCCTAAAAATATAATGGCGGAGGCAAAGCGTTTTTTTGAAGTGACAATATTCAAACAGTATGCGCTTACCGACGGACCCGGCCGCATACTGTTCGAAACAGGATGGGAAGACATGCATCCGGAGAGCAAAAAACGAAGCCGGCAGATGACGCTGAAATTTGACACTTAAATGCAGTTTCCCGGGCTGAATGAAAAACCGGGGAGACTCCGGAGTTCTGCATCATTGACAAAAAGTTATAAAAACAGTATACTTTAATGTGGTTGAGGGATATAACAAGTTTTTCCATACGGTATAAGTATGGACACAACTACATCGAACAGAGGTGGATGCATGAAAGTAGGAGATAGAGTAAGGATTTTAAATCTCGACTACTGGAAGACGAACTACGGGGATACAATAAAAAGGAACAAAAAACTTATAGGGATGGATGGGAAGATTATAGACATCAACCTGGGTATATTCAAGGTGCAGTTTGAGGATGAATCCACCGAATATTTTGACGGCAGGGAGCTCGAGATATTTGATATCTATAAATCGACAAAAGTCGATCTTGTATTCGTATCCTGGCAGCAGAAAGGAAAGTCTGTCTACCGCAGCGATGAGTTCGAGTGGTTATTCACCGGAGACATGCACAGGGGTGTTGTTTTTGGAGCCACAATGGAACTGGGCGAGGAAGAGGTAGAGAGGATAAAAAAGGCCGAAGGCATGGGCATAAAACCGGTTTTTGACCTTGTTATCAATTCGGATGAGAGTAGAAAAAAGGCGAAAAAAGAAAAAGAGGATTAATCAGGGATAAAAAAGTATTTAACCGTAAAACGATAAAACCCGGGCTTTAGCCCGGGTTTGTTTTTTTTTGACATGAATTAATGTAATTTATTGAAATTGGCACTTTACAAACAGACGGCTTTCTAA
>JAJFUW010000140.1 GCA_021372235.1 Spirochaetia bacterium | reverse complement strand
AGGCAAACCGATAGTTGTTTGCGGCGAGGGACGCACCGTTATCGTTACTTCTTCATACGAAGCCCGCGCCTACGGCATCAAGACCGGCATGACCCTTCCCGAGGCTCGCAAACTCTGTCCTTTTGTCGTTCCCGTTGTCGGCAACCTCGACAAGTACGTCGATACCTCCCTGCGCATACACAAGATCATGCTGGATTTCACGGACCTGGTGGAGGTATTTTCCATAGATGAGTGTTTCATGGACGTGACCGACGTGGAAAAGTTCTACCGCGGCGGGGCGCTGGAGATAGCACAAAAGATAAAGGACCGCATGCGCGCGGAACTCGGGCTCACGTGCTCCGTCGGCCTTGCACCCAACAAGGTCGTGGCAAAGATAGCGGCTAAACTGAAAAAACCTGACGGTTTAACAGAGGTAAAAATGGCCGATGTGCCGGCATTCATGGAAAAATTATCCGTTGACCAGCTGCAGGGCGTGGGCATAGGTTCCAAACTGGCGTACAAGTTCAAAATGCTCGGGATAAACACGGCAAAGGAACTGGGCGAGGCGCCGATAGCCCTGCTCACGGGGAATTTCGGCATCATGGGCCATTTTTACAAGGCCGTCGGCATGGGAAAAGACAACTCGGAGGTCCGCAACTACTACGATAAAACGCCGGTAAAATCCGTGGGCCACAGCCACACAATGGCCGCGGATACCTATGACAAGGCTGTGATAAAGTCCTATTTACTGATGCTCTGCGAAAAGACCGCGGCGAGGATGCGCGAATACGGCCTGCTGGGCAGGACGGTGCATTTGCTGGTGCGTTTCGGGGACTTTGATTTTTTCGGCAAGCAGATGACGCTACGGCATTATTTCAACAACGGGAGCGAGATATGCGGCCACGCGTGGAAGATTTTTACGACGTCGCTGCTGCCGCTAAAAGGCCCGGTCAGGCTCGTAGGTGTGAGCGTAAGCAACCTCTCCGGCGGCGACAAGCAGCAGTATCTGTTTGACGACATGCAGAAAAAAGAGATGCTGATGGAGACCGTGGACGAGATAAACGCCAAATACGGCCAGTTTACGGTAAAACCGGCCGCGTTGATTATAGCCGAGGAGTTCGGTATACTTGAGAGGTGCGGGCTGATAGGGAAGTACTTGTGGCAGGACCGCGAGCGCGCGCCGTCGGGGGGTATGAGGGCAGCGGCGGAGATGAAGCGGCGGCCGGGGGAGGGCGGGGCGTCTCAATAGGGAAGAGCGTCTCAAAAATACAAGGTAAACATAAAACCGGAGGGGTGTTATGTCGAAAGCGTACAGATTTGAGGAATTGAATGTATATAAGGTAGCAAAAGAGATATCGCATGGAGTATATGATTTGAGCGCAAAAGGCGAGTTTTTTAGGGATTATGCTTTGAAAAACCAGATAAGGGATGCAAGTGTATCGATTTTTTCAAATATATGTGAAGGGTACGAGAGGGATGGAGACAAAGAATTAAGGCAGTTCCTATATTATGCAAAAGGGTCGGCAGGTGAAGTCAGGTCGCAACTGATATTTGCGTATGAACGGGGGTATTTTGATCAGGTATCATATAAGAAGTATTACGATATGCTGATTTATGAAAGCAGGATGTTGAAATCCATGATAAATAGCATCAATGAGACAGGACATGGAGGTAAAAAGTTCAAGCCAATGGAGTGAGGAAGGCTGGTATGTTGAGACTTTTTTATTTGAGACAAAGTATTTATATGTTGAGACATCTTTATTTGAGACAAAAGGCGGTCTAACATGGATTTAACGCGTATTAAGATCGGTACTTCCGGCTTCTCCTTCCCCGATTGGAAGGGGCCTGTGTACCCCGAGGGATTGGATAAGAAAGAGTACTTGGTCTTCTACGAGAAACAACTCGGTTTTCACACTCTGGAAGTCAATTCCACCTACTACGGCATCATGGCCGAAAAGACCGCTCGAGCCATGGAATTGAAGACAGGAAGAAAATTTGAATTTATAGTTAAAGGTTTTCGAGGGTTTACCCACGACCCCTTTGACGACCGCATCACAAAGGGCCGCCCGTCCATTGAACAGGCAATGGTGAACATCGAGAGGTTCAAGGCGGGCATAAAACCCTTCGCCGACGCGGGCAAGCTCGGCCCCATACTCCTGCAGTTCCCCGTGTTTTTTTATCCCAAACATGAGAACCGCGATTATATCCTAAAATGCAAGAAAGCCATGGCCGGGCTCGAAATGGTCATCGAGTTCCGCAACAGCGGGTGGGCAAAACAGGAGACTATCGATTTTCTGCGCGACAATCAGATGGGATACTGCGCGGTTGACGAACCCAAACTGCCGAGGCTTATGCCGTTTGTAAACGAGGTGACCTCGGACACGGGCTATTTCCGTCTGCACGGCAGGAATACCAACTGGTTCAACGCGCCCGCGTCCACGAGGTACGATTACCTGTATTCCGAGGAGGAACTGCGTTCCTTCCTGCCGGAGATAAAGAAGATGGCTGAGAAATCAAAGGTGCTTTATATTTTCTTCAACAACTGCCACGCAGGCAGCGCCGTGCGTAACGCGCAGAGGATGCGGGACCTGATGGGGGAGTTGTTCTAAAAGCGGTCCAAGTTACAGGGCCCATGGTCCAAAAAACTATGGTCCATGGTTCAAGGTCCAGGGTCCAAAAAAAAATCTCTTCTTTGGAACCTGGACCTGTCTTTTGGCCCTTTGGATTTTGGATCTGCCTTTCAGCTCTTTGGACCCTGGACCCTGGACCAGTTTTCTAGTTGATTAGTCCGCCCCTTCCCTAACCTCAACGACACGCTCGGTCTTTTTATGTGTCGGCAAGGTAACTATGACGATCGGGGCGCAGCTCAGCAAAAATCCGAACAGGGCTGTCGGGGACTCCTCGGACATTGTAAAACGCATTACCAGCCAGTCTGTCAGGCCTCCGAGTGAGCCAGCCAGAGTACCGGGGATGTTTGTCCTCTTCCGGAACATCGAGAAGAGCAGGGGTGGCTGTGAAGGAGGTCAGGAGAACTGTCAACGATTCGAGCGCCAGTTCATATATGTTCTTGAAATAAAGCGCTATGATGAGGGAGGCGACGCCGAGTATCGGCACGAACAGTTTGCACCACATTAGTTTTGCCTTGTCGTCCATGTCCTTTTTAAAGAACGGTATAACGTTATTGCCCAAAATCGAGGCCGGAGCAAGCATGGCTGTGTCTATCGACGACATGACAGCCGAGAGCAGGCCGCAGACCATGAGCGCTACCGGCGGCAGGGCAGGTACTGCAGGGATAGTTGTATCAAAACCGATTGCCCTCCTGCAGGTTAGGCAGCAGTTTGGAGGAATAGATACCGAGCAGTACCGGTATCAGCCCCTGGGTCCAATACAGCAGCCCCGCTATTATGGATGACCATTTTGCGATTTTCGGGGGCTTTGCCGGCAGCATCCCGGATATCAGGTCCTGCCCTCCGAGGGATCCCGGGCCGACCACCATCCATGCTTGCCCGTAGGAGAGCCGGTCAATGGTTGAGGAGCCTTTTTGCG
>JAJFUW010000097.1 GCA_021372235.1 Spirochaetia bacterium | reverse complement strand
GGGAACTGGATAAAGGAGCACACGCATGCAGGATAACTGTAAGCGGACTGGACGGAGCGAAACGCGAATACGCATGGCATTATGTGGTGGGAAAGAGCATGGAAGATGATGAAAAAGCAGAAGTACAAGCCGCAAACAATAAAAGCACGGAAAATATCAAGTAAGGAAGCAATCAAATGAACTTTCTTGTACTTGTGAAATTTTGCGGTGTTTGATTTGTGGTTTGACCACTTAAACGGAGGCTCTATAAAATGTCAAAAGAAACAACAAAACTGCCCGACCTGCGCGAAAAGCTCATACTTTCCGTGGACCTGGACGACACGGCGGTCGCGTACGACCTCATCGACAAGCTCGCGCCTCATGTGAAATACTACAAGATAGGATTGCAGTTGATTACAAAAGACGGGCCGCGAATGGTAATGACCCTGAAACGCAAGGGACTGAAGATATTTTACGACGCGAAATTCTATGACATACCGCAGACGGTCTACAACGCGGCATATGAGGCCACGCGTCTCGGGGTCAACATGATGAACGTTCACGCCTCGGGCGGGCCGGACATGATAGCAAGGGCAAAAGACGGTATCGAGGCGTGCGCGGCGAAACTTCAGACGGAAAAGCCGAAGCTGCTCGCTGTTACGGTTTTGACATCCATGGAGTCAAAGGACCTAAAGAAGGTCCTGGATGTGGACATGAGCGTGAAAGACATGGTCCTGCGCCTCGCCACTATGGCAAAAAAAGCGGGCGCCGACGGGGTGGTGTGCTCCCCTCAGGAAATAAAGATGATAAAAAAAGAGCTCGGGAATGATTTTTTGGTGGTGACACCGGGCATCAGGATGGACAAAGGTAAAAAGCACGACCAGAAAAGGGTTATGAATCCGAGGGAGGCCATAGAGGCCGGCGCGGATTACATAGTGGCGGGAAGGCCGATACTGGAAGCGCCTGACAAAATGGCGGCCATAGAGGCCATAATGAAGCAGATAAAAGAGGGGTGCGGTAAATGAATCAGGAAAAAGTATTGGAAGTTTTCCGCAAGGCCAACGCCCTGTTAACGGGCCATTTTTTATTGACCTCAGGCAAGCACAGTTCCATTTATCTCGAAAAGTTCGCGGTACTTCAGGACCCCAAATCCACGGAAAAAATCTGCAAGCTGATAGCGGCGCATTTCAAACCGAAAAAAGTGGATGTCGTCATAGGCGCCGCCATAGGCGGGATTATCCTGGCTTATGAAACGGCAAAGCAACTGGGCGTGCGCGGGATATTCATGGAACGCGAAGATGGCAAACTGAAACTGCGCCGCGGGTTTGAGATAAAGGAAGGTGAGAGAGTGCTCATAGTTGAGGATATCGTCACTACGGGCGGATCGGTGCAGGAACTTATTGACGAATTGAAAGCCTCGTGGAAGTGCGAGATAGTTGGCGTGGGGCTGCTGGTAAACCGCAGCGGCAGGGATATTGATTTCGGGGCGGGCGAAACGTATCCGCTGGCAAAGGTGGATGTATCATCCTACGAGGAAAAGGACTGCCCGGAATGCAAAAAAGGAACGCCGATAACAAAACGAGGGTCGAGAAATGCAAAGAAATAACGTTGGTTTTTGGAATTGAAACAATAATCAAAGGCCGCGACTGCTACCAGGGCAGTTTCGTTCCCGGCCCTAAAAAAATCCTTACATATATAAACCTCTTTTACTTGATTTATCCCGTATTATATAATACACTAATTCTATTCTACATGTTGAGGTGGAACATGAAACGAACATTATTTTCATTCCTTATTATTATATCCATATTTACCCCGCTTTTTGCGGCAGCCCCTGTTGTAAATCCGGTATATTACAGGCTCAACATCGAGGGAATAATTGACGCTGCCACATCGGATTATGTGATGAAAGGCATAGAACTTGCCGAAAAGGATGGGGCTGCGGGAGTTATCATCACAATGCAGACCCCGGGCGGGCTGGAAAAGTCCATGCGCAAGATATCCGACAGGATACTCAACGCCTCGGTCCCGGTCATAACTTACGTTTCGCCAAAAGGCGCGCGCGCGGCCTCGGCCGGAGTTTTTATCCTGCTATCTTCCCATGTAGCGGCAATGGCCGAGGGAACGAATATTGGAGCAGCCCACCCGGTTGATTACGACGGAAAAACCGCAAGCGACAAAATAACCAACGACGCGGCAGCTTACATAAAAAACCTCGCGAGGCTCCATAACAGGAACGAAAAATGGGCCGAGGAAGCGGTACGCAAAAGCGTATCCATATCCGAGGTCGAGGCATTAAACGGAAAAGTAATCGACGTGACCGCCGCGGACATAAATGACCTGATGGCAAAACTCGACGGGAAAAAGGTAAAGGTGGGCGATAAAGATGTTGTGCTCAATACGAAAAATTTCGCTTCAAAAGATATCAATCCGACGGCAAAGCACCAGTTCCTGCACATGCTGGCTGATCCGAACATCGTTTATATCCTGTTTTTGATAGGTATATACGGGCTGATATATGAACTGGCAAACGGTTTTTCCTCGCTGGCACCCGGGATAGCAGGGGCCATAGCCGTCGTCCTTGCTTTCACGGGATTTGATTCCCTGCCCATAAACACGGCAGGGATAATACTGGTAGCTCTGTCCGCGGTATTGTTCTTTGTCGAACTTATAACGCCGACGAATGGACTATTATGGATAGGGGGTATAATCTGCATGGGTGTCGGTTCTTTTCTCATGTTCCCGGGCAGGGAACACGGCAACGCGTGGCACGCGAACTATTTCCTGATGGCGGTGATGATACTGCTGACCGTTGCATTTTTCGCGCTTGTCGTGGGGCTGGTAATAAAGGCGCATAAGAAAAAATCAATTATGGGCCAGCAGTCGCTTATAGGGCTAAAAGGCACGGCCATATCTGACGTGAACGCGGATGCCGGGGTGGTGAACATAGGCGGCGAGGAGTGGCAGGCATGGTCGGATGACCCTGTCAAAGCGCGCGAGATAGTTGAAGTGCTCGAAGTTAACGGTATGAAACTGAAGGTAAAATACATTCCAAGGAAAAAGGAGGAATAAGATGGGAAGTTTAATCGGATTAGGAATTGTAATATTTGCACTGATTGTTTTTGTTCCGGCATTCATCAAGATAGTGCCGGAGTACCAGAGGCTGGTGGTTTTCAGGCTCGGACGCTGCATCGGGGAAAAAGGGCCGGGGCTCGTGATACTGATACCTATGGTGGACCGTGCCGTATGGGTTGACCTGCGTGAATCGTTCCTCGAAATACCCGGGCAGACATGCATAACCAAGGATAATGCACCAATAAACATAGATTTTCTCATCTACTGGAAGGTCACGGACCCGGTAAAATCAACGGTACAGGTGGCAAATTTTGCGGGAGCCTCGCAGGGTATCGCTACCACGACGCTGCGCGCCATAGTCGGTGACATACCTCTCGACGATGCGCTCGCGAAAAGGGAAGAGATAAACCTGAAACTCCGTTCGAAAATGGACGAGGTAACGGAACGCTGGGGCGTGAAAGTGACATCCGTTGAGATCAGGGAGATTCTGCCGCCGCGCGACATACAGGATTCCATGAACAAACAGATGACCGCCGAGAGGACGAGGCGCGCGGTCGTAACCGAGGCTGACGGACAGAAAGCGGCTGCCATCACGGTTGCCGAGGGAGAAAAACAGTCGGCGATATTAAAGGCCGAAGGAAAACGACAGGCGCAGATACTCGAAGCCGAAGGTTACTCAAAGGCCCTGGAGCAGGTATTCTCAGCCGCAGGAAAGATCGACTCAAAAACAATGCTCATACAGTATTTTGAGGCATTAAA
This sequence comes from Spirochaetia bacterium, assembly GCA_021372235.1. Taxonomy (GTDB): domain Bacteria; phylum Oederibacteriota; class PGYV01; order PGYV01; family Palsa-1178; genus JAJFUW01. The sequence goes on along the minus strand of JAJFUW010000097.1, from coordinate 12,740 downwards.
GGTCCTGGGAAACAGCGCTTCCACAAAATACGTCATACCAATGGAATTGACGGCGTTGATACAGCCGCTTGCGGAAAAGGCGAGGGAATCGCTAAAATGAAAGCGGAAGTTTTAACGGTAGGCACCGAACTTCTGCTGGGTCAGATACTGGATACTAACTCGCTTTTTTTGTCAAAAAAGTTGGCTGAAATAGGGATAGACCTCTACTTTAAGACTTCGGTCGGGGATAATGTGGAGAGGGTCCAACAGGCCCTCTCCACTGCCTGTTTAAGGGCCGATGTGGTCATCATAACCGGGGGCCTGGGTCCAACGGTGGACGACGTAACGCGCGAGTCGGTGGCAAAATTTGCGGGCAGTACTCTTGTAACGGACGAAAAGTCCCTGCGCGGAATCGAGGAATACTTTGCGAAGCGTTCACTGCGCATGCCGGAAAACAACAGAAAACAGGCAAAATTTCCGGATGGCGCTATAGTCATGGAAAATCCCAACGGCTCAGCCCCGGGGTTTATCCTGGAACACGGTCAAAACATCCTGATTGCCATGCCCGGAGTGCCGTCAGAGATGTACCCCATGATGGAAAAACAGGTGATGCCGTACCTGGTACGTAAAATGGGCAAAGTGCCGATGACCATACGCTCCAGGTCGCTGCGAGTCATGGGCATGGGCGAGTCGCTGGTGGACGAGGCGATACAGGACCTTTTTAAAAACAGCACCAATCCGACAATCGGAGTCTACGCGCATGACGCGGATATAGAGATACGCCTGACGGCCAAAGCACCGGATGCGGCCAAAGCCGCGGACATGATAGAGAAACTCAGGGAAAAAATAGCCGAAAGGCTGGGCGCAAATGTAATAGGCGAGGATGACGACACCATAGAGGACGCGGCGGGCAGGGAATTGAAAAGGCTCGGGTTCACCCTTTCGACGGCCGAGTCGTGCACGGCCGGGCTGGTGGCACACACGATAACGGCTGTGGCGGGAAGTTCGGAATATTACATAGGCGGGATAAATTCATACGCCAACAGGATAAAGAACTCCATGCTTTTTGTTCCGGAAGAACTGCTGGAAAAATACGGAGCCGTATCGGAAGAGTGCGCCGCGGCCATGGCGGCCGGATGCAACAGGGCATTCAAAACCGACGCGGCAATATCAGTGACAGGGATTGCAGGCCCCGGCGGCGGCAGTGCGGAAAAACCCGTGGGGTTGGTTTACATAGGGGTTGATATCCGCGGAAAAAACGGGGTGTTTAAAAGGAATTTCGGAGGTTCCAGAAAAGCGATAAGGAACAGGGCGGCGCAGACCGCGTTGTTTCTCTTGTATCAGCAATTAAAAGATATTGTCAAATAGATGTTTCAAGTTCAGGATTCCCGGCAGCCTTTCAGGGTGCGCGGGGGGAGCGGATTTTGTTCAATTAACAGTCGGGCTGCGGTTATGCGGCGAAAATCATGCTTGCAGGGCAGTCGAGCACCAAATGTCCCCTGCAAAAAATCGGAGCATACTTGAAAAACGGGCATGCGCAATCCCAATGGAAATACATAGATGAACCGCTGAAAGAGCGGATGAAAAAGAACACTGTTACAAACATCCTGTTTTTCATTCTTACTTTTCCCCTGATATTCATCATCACACCCATGATACTGAAATATGCAGGCAAGGAGGCCTATGGCGTATGGACACTGACAGGCACCATACTTGTTTTCCTTGAGTTCATAGGGCTGCAGACCCCGACCGCGCTCAGCGTTGTGATCCCCGAATATGACCTGAAAAAGCAGTCAACGGAGGTCAATTCCATATTGAACACTCTGTTTGTATTTTACACCGTAGTATGCGCTGCCGCAGGGGTGGCTTTCCTGGTGTTTCAGGAGAACATTCTGGCTACGTTTTTCAAGGTAAGCCCAGCGCTTCTTGACGACGCCAGGTTCATCCTGCTGTTTTCAGTGGCGGCATTTCTGATAAACTTTATCATGTTATCATTTGGCTACATAACCGGCGGGCTTAATATTTTTTATCCGGGCAACATACTGCACATCATCATAGGCTACCTGAGGGTCGGGGCGATGGCTGCCGTTCTTGCCGCGGGCTACGGCATCAGGGGCATAGCGGTGGTTCAGATGACATCCATACTGCTCGAAACAGCCGCGTTATTGTTCTGGATGAAAATAATATATCCTCCGCTTTCCTTTAACCCGGCAATGTTCAGTCTAAAGCGCCTCGGCAGCCTGCTCGAGATGAGCTTAAAATTGCTCTTTACACGGCTTGCAAACGCGGTGAATTATAACATTGACAAACTCGTGCTGGCATATTTTTTGACGCCGGTTGCGGTTGCTTATTACCAGATAGGCGCAAGCATCAGCAGATACGTTTCCCAGGTCCCTGACATGATAAGTACGGCATCGCTGGTCCCGGCAGCCTCAGAACTAAAGGCAAAAAACGAGCAGCACAGGCTGGCCGGAATATACGACAGGATGAACAAGTACATATTTTTAGGCGCTGTCTTTATCGCATCCGGCATCATAGTATTCGGCAGGGAATTTTTGGGGCTGTGGCTCGGGGCGGGATATGAGGACGCGTACATGGTAATGGTATTTTTGAGCATTGCGTACGGCATATCGCTCATCGGAGTGCCCATGCAGAACATACTGAACGGCTTGAAAAAAATAGACGGCCCCATGAAGGTATCGGCAACGGCAGCAGCGCTGAACATAATACTGAGTATCGTGCTGGCATCCGCATACGGTTTAAAAGGAGCCCTGACAGGTACGACAATCGCGGTCACTGCCGGTTCAATAATGATGTATTGTGTTTTTTATCGGGAACTGAAACATGGTATAAATGTCGTGCAAACCTTCATCATGCCGTTAATATCAGCACTTGTGGCGTGGGGGGCGGTATGGAGCATGAACAGGGCGGCGGTTATGTCACAGGGCTGGGGAGTATTTGCGGCAAAGGTTGCATTATTCAGCGTGGTATTCGCGGTGGTTGACGTGTATGTTTTAAAGCATGTGGACAATTATGATATTGGCCTATTAAAGGGTTTCCTGCACGGCGGTAAAAGAGCAGGCTAAAAATGAAGATTTTTATCGCAAACCTGCCGTTGTGACGGGGGAATTTTACGGCATCATGGCAGTGTGCCGGCAACAGAATATCCTGTTATATGCCGGTATAGTTTTTTCCGGCGTACGCGGTATCTTTACCTGAAAAAATGGTTTTACAGACACACTCTCGTAAGGGATGACCGACGCGCAGTTTGAGGAAAAATTTCAGGCGTTTGCTTCCGGTCGATATATGTTGTCGGTATGTCAACTCCTTCCATATTTGCCGATTGTGTGTGGGTAAAAATGGCACCGCGGGTGGATTAGCGCTGTGCCACCGTATTCCAGAAACAAATAATGAACGACACCCCCAGCGGCGGATTTCATAGACGTATCGGAGTACCGGTTTGAAATTCTGGATCCGGCCAAATCCCTGTAGGCCGACGGCAAATACAAAAACAAAACCATTTGAGAATTGAAAATCGAGAATCGACCGTCGGCACCCGACTTTATGCGCAGGAGTCAGGTCTGTGGTCTATTTCTCGACTTTTTGATTTTCGATTCTCTCCGGAAATAGCAAAGGCCGGCTTTTCAGCCGGCCCTTATTTCTGGTGGAGTAGATCGGGATTGAACCGACGACCTCGTCGTTGCGAACGACGCGCTCTCCCAACTGAGCTAAGCCGCCCTTGCGACCGAAGGGAGCAAATACTAAATAGAGAGGCTACCGCTCGGCTTATCGCGGTTGCGGTTTTGTGCAACCGCGATACTACCCCACTGCAACTGCGATTTGACTGAACAAAAAAGGCCGGCTTTTCAGCCGGCCCTTATTTCTGGTGGAGTAGATCGGGATTGAACCGACGACCTCGTCGTTGCGAACGACGCGCTCTCCCAACTGAGCTACTACCCCACTAATCAACTTCGGGATTAAATTCTACATAATTACATGTTTTAAATCAAGTAAAACCTTAAAGCCTGCCCTAACTGCTTTCAGAGAGGAGAGAGTAGATAGGAGACCGTCGCCACTCGCCTTCTTGCGCGGAAGTCTTTTCGGTGGTTTACTTCTCGACTTTCCTGTTGCCGATACTCGCGCCATTTTCACCTCCGGTGAAAATGGCGGAGAGGGAGGGGTTCGAACCCTCGAGACCCTTTTGGAGCCTACACGATTTCCAGTCGTGCGCCTTCGACCACTCGGCCACCTCTCCGCAGTTAATTTTAACGGTACCGCAGGCGGCACCGTTAAAATTAACTATTTCCTTTTTCCTTTGAAGAACACTTTCAGGATCGCCGAACATTCTTCCTTTAAAACGCCTTCTATCACTTCCACCTTATGATTGTTCTTTTCATTGTTTATTATGTGGTGCACGCTTTTACAGGCGCCTGTTTTGGGGTCTGCCGCTCCGTATACCAGCCTGTCAACCCTTGATAACAAAATTGCCCCGGCGCACATGGCGCATGGCTCGAGGGTTACATAGAGAGTACACCCGTTCAATCTCTCATATCCAAGTTTTGCGGCTGCTTTGCGGATGGCTTTAATCTCGGCATGTCCTGCCGGGTCGTGTTTCGCCCTTATCAGGTTATGTGATCTTGAGACTATTTTTCCGTCCCTGGTGATGACGGCACCAACAGGCACTTCATCTCTTTTGAGGGACTTTTCAGCCTCTTTTAGAGCCACTCTCATGAACTTTTGATGAACCATTGAATACCCGCTTAAAAAAGGCGCGCCTGAAAATGCGCACTTAATATTAATCATAATAAATCTTGTCTTAATTTTAGTGGTGCGCCTGGAGGGAGTCGAACCCCCGGCCCTTTGATCCGTAGTCAAATGCTCTAATCCACTGAGCTACAGGCGCACCTGATATTTCAATATGGAATTATAATTATACGGTATTTTCCGGCACTTTCAAGATATTTTTGAAAATAAATATCCCTATGCCGCCATGGTTGAGGCATAGGGATATTTAGAGGTATCACACTTTGGATATACGATTGTCAACTTTTTTGTAAGATTATTTGACTTCTATATGTTTGTAGAGTATATCTAAATGTAGGTGCCGGAGTTGAAATTGTTCAAATATACAGACTTAAAACGGGGGTAAACTGCTTATGAGAGAAAAAGGAAAGAACAAGAAAACGAAGAAGATTCTCATACGTGTAAGCAGGGAAGAGAAAGCGCTCGCCGAAGAGTTGTCAAGGAAAGAAGGCAAGAACACATCGGAGTTTTTCCGCGATATACTCCGCGATAAGACGGAAGCAAAACTCATAGCGACCCATGCGGATATTATCGCAAGGTATGAGCAGACCCTTAAAAAGTACGTGGACCTGCTGGGAAAGTACAACCAGGAACAGTAAATCACAACCCACATTACATTTTTTTCATTGACTATTCATGAAAACCAAATTATTATATCTATCCATTGAAACGGTTTAACGTGTTTTTTTCGTTTGCACCGCAGGCGGTGCAAACGAAAAAAACAGCGGAGAGGTGTCAGAGTGGTCGATAGTACCTGACTCGAAATCAGGTGTACCGCAAGGTACCGTGGGTTCGAATCCCACCCTCTCCGCCATTTTTTTGCGCTCAGACGCAAAAAATGGCGAGAAAATCGAAAATCGATAAATAAACCCCCTAAAAGACTCCCACGCAAGAAGGCGAATGCCGACGATCTATTTTCGATTCTCGAAAGCGGCAGCTCCCAGGGTTTCCAAAATCGCCTTTACACCCCCTATAAATTATGCTAATATTTAAAAGGAAAAAATAAACTCCCCAAATACCGGAGGCTCTGTAAATGGCGACGGAAAACGATATAATACAGCAGTTTGGCCGTACTTATAATGCCGGAGACTATATATTTAGGGAAGGTGATGTCGGCGAAGAGATGTTCATAATCCACTCCGGCCGCGTACGCATCACAAAAACTACAGACGAGGGCGAAAAGACACTGGTAACTCTCGGGGCAGGCGATTTTTTCGGCGAGATGGCCGTCATAGACAAAGGGCCACGTTCAGCCGGTGCATTGGCCGAAGAAGAAACGGTATGCATAGCGCTGAACGAGGAACTGTTTGAACAGCAGATGCAGCGCAACGCAAAAATAGTCAAAAAAATACTCAAAAACATGTCCGCACGTCTGCGCGCCATGAACGAACAGCTCCAGATGCTCACCTCCAAGGACTACAACATGCGCGTGGTGAACTCGCTGTTGCTGCACGTCAATAAGAACGGCGAGAACTCCATGCTTTCGCTTGTGGAACTGATCAAGCAGACCGGCATGGACGAACAGAAGTCCAAACTGGACGAAATACTCGCAGCCATGTCAAAAGCAAAGGTGATAAGAATGACCGGAGATGCAATAACGGTCTCGAGTTCGCATAACATAGAGATGTACAAGCAGTTCCTCGAAATGAAGAAGGCTTTCGGAGAAGGCTGAGGAATAAGTGAAAAGCACCCGCCACATACTCTTCATAACCACACTCGTAGTGCTTGTCCCGTTATACCTCTATTTTTCGGACGCCCTAAAATCAGCCGCATTTTTCCGGCTGCAAAAAGCCCTGCCATCGGCCATATCGCTCGAACGGGTGGTATTCGTGGACGGGGAGTTTGGCATCGGGGATTACTCGGCGGTCCTGGATAAAATGGCAAAACTGGAGAACTCGGTCGCACTTTTTTTACCGCAGGTATTTAACCTGAAATATTCCGAATACATGGAGAACATAGACCCGCAGCGCGTGGCGGAGCAAAAGGAACAATACCGCGCTTTCATGGTGAAACTGGCCGAGGCACAGAACGTCATACCCGTAATATTCCTTTCAAAGAACGTAAAATCCGCGGATTCAATAAAGGTCGACCTCAGCGGTCAGGCGTATTTTCCGGCCTTGGGCGCAGCTGTGGACGCGCCGGATTTTTATTCGGTAAAAGCAGCCTCGAAAAAATTCATGTATACGGCCTCGTCGCCCGGTTTTTATCCGGAGTACAACAACTACATGCCGTACAAAATACCGGTTCTGCTGAAATACGGCGACTCGCTGCTGGCAAACGCGGCCGTTGAGGCTGTCAGGAAATATTACAAACTGACCAGGACCCGCATCAGGCTTGAAGGCAACCTTTTGAGCGTAGGTGACATAGTGAGCGTCCCGTTGTTGAACGACGCCACCATGCTGATTCACCAGCTGAAGGAAAAACCGAAAAAAATGTCACCCGGAAGGTTTTTAGGCGCACCCGATGCGGAACTCGAGGACAAAGTTATCATAGTGCGTTCACCCGGTGTGAGCGAGCCGGTCATGTTCAGCCTCGCGGTGGCGGTGGCCTCTATCATGAAAGCTGAATACATAAAATATGACCCGCTCCTGAACTATGCGGGGGCAATCCTGCTGTTCCTCGGCATGGCGTCGCTGTACCGTGTGATGAGGCTGCGCTACGGGATGCTCCTGTTTTTGGGAGCACAGGCGGCGCTGACAGGAAGCGCACTACTGCTCCTGACCAACAACACATACATGGATATCGTCCTCATGACAGCGGTCAACGTGCTGGCTTTTGCATCGATATATTTTTACAGGATATCGGCGCAGGCCATGGACAGGAAAGCCCGCTACAAGGTGCTTTCCAAATTCATGCACCCGGGGGCGGTCAGGAGGTTCATTCTAAAAAACAGGGATATCAGGGTAGAAAATACATGGATAAAGACATTTGTCCTGTACATCTGTTTCGAGGAGGCGTATTCCCTGGACGCCGAGAATGCCAAAAAATCTTTTGTAAAAGCCCGTGATTTGATATATAATGATATCAAAGATTTTGTGATAAAGATTCACGGCAATTGCGACATAGCGGCGCTTGTGCTGGAGGACGACTGCGGCCTGAAAAAGGTGCTTTCAGCCGTCTTCAGACTCCGGGAAAACCTCGATGGGTACAAATTCAACATTTATCTGAGTTCAACCGAGGTGTTTATTTTCGAGCATAACGGGGAACTTACTTTTCTCGACAGGCATTATGACTGCAAGACCGGTGCCGATGCGATGGAAAAGAAAAAACAGGTCATAGTTCCGGAGGCCGACATACAGACATATGTCAATACGGCAAAGTTCCAGAAGATTGGTACTGCGGGTAAAACAGTGTATTTTAATCTGGCAGGATTCAGGGAGGAGGCTTCTTAAGTGATAATCAAAACGTTGGGGTGCCACGGCGGGCAACTGCCCGGCAGGAATTTGACTGGTTTTTTGGTGAACGGAGAGATGCTGATAGACGGCGGCACAGTTGCCATGAATTCCGGGCTTTCCGAGCAGAGGCGGATCAGAAACATACTCGTATCCCATGCCCACCTGGACCATACGAATGCCATACCTTTTTTCGCGGTCAACATTGTCTCGAACAAAACCGAGGGTGTCAGCATAGCCGGCTCCGCATATACGCTTGATGCCATAAAAAACCACCTTATGAACGACATAATCTGGCCGGATTTCACAAAAATAAAAAATTTTGGTGGCAAATACGTTTTTTCATATAAACAGCTCAAATTGAATAAATGGGAAAAAGTCGGGGCGTACAGGGTCATGGCGGTCCCGGTTAACCATACCATACAATGCACCGGGTTTCTGATAGGCAAGGGAAACAGTTATATTATGTACTCCGGCGACACAAAAGAGACCGAAGCTATCTGGGCCGAGGCCAAAAAGCTCGGGAAAAAACTCAAGGCAGTATTTGTTGACGTGGCTTTTCCGGACAGGGCGGGTTTTCTCGCGGAATCGAGCTGCCATTTGACGCCCGCGTCCTTTGCCGGGCAGCTCCATAAACTCGGCGGGTTAAAACCAAAAGTGTTCGTCTACCACTTGAAACCCGAATATTTAAAGGAGATCAGGGCGGACATGAAAAAGATAAAAGGGTACAAAATCACGATAATGGAAGACGGTAAGACATACAAAATATAATGAATAATGAACAATTAATAATTAATAATAAATTCCCGATTGCGGCCGGCTGCTGACGTGGGGTTTCTATACCGCAGTGCCAGAAAAAGCGACATACAGGACATACTGGAAATTGAGAAAGCGTCGCACCCTCACCCGTGGGACGAGAAGGCCTTTAACGTGGAATTCTCAAAGGCCGCTTCAGGCATGAACATATTTCTGGTATCCGAAGACGAAGACAGCGGGGAACCGGCGGGCTACAGCGTGGGCAATGTCATCGCGGATTATGTGCATATCCTGAATCTGGCCGTGGCTGACAGGCACAAGAAACACGGGGTGGCGACGGAACTTTTGCGGCGTACGGAGCAGGAGGCCCTCAAAAGAAAACTCGGGTCGATAACCCTCGAAGTCAGGGCTTCCAACACTCAGGCCATCAATCTTTACAAAAAGACGGGTTATGCCGAGCGGGGCAGGCGCCCGGGGCCGGTGAATGCGGGCGAGGATGACGTACTGATGTGGAAAAACCTCCTTTAGTTATAGAGACCGGAGACTGTAATGAGATATGCGTTTTAGAGGTATTCCAATCTCCATTCTCAGGTCTCTGATACTGTTGCTTTAACTGTAATCCAAATCACAATTTCAAACGTCTAAAATAAAGGAGCAAAATGGAACCTTCTTTGCGAGAAGACCCGGAGATTATACAGGACATCATGGCCGGCAATCAGACGGCCACAGAGGAACTTATCAGGAAATACCAGAAACGGGTCTATAATACGATTTATGGTATGACTTTAAACTATGACGAAGCCTGGGACATATCGCAGGAGGCCCTGGTAAAGGTCGTCAGGAATATAGGCTCTTTTAAGGGACAGTCGTCGTTCTGGACGTATCTTTACCGTATTACCGTGAATTCGGTCTACGACTACAAACGCAAGCAAAAGGTCCGCTCCAGGGTTTCAAATTTTACCGATATGGAGAACCCCGGGGACAACAGGCAGTTTGAGGTAAAGGACCTGGTCAATATAGAGGAAGATTACGAAAAGAAGGAACTTGGGGACAGGCTGAAAAGTTCGCTCTCCCACCTGACCGAGATACAGAAACAGGTATTTGTCCTGAAAAACATCGACGGGTTGAAGATACGCGAGATAAGCCAGGTACTCAGGATATCGGAAGGTACCGTGAAGTCGCATTTGAACAGGGCTACGGTAAAAATAAGGGATGTACTTGGAGGTATGCTAAAATGAAAAAAGCGTGCGGAATAAACAGCGACCTTGTCATAGATTATTTTTACGGAGAATTAAAGGACCCGGCAAAGGCCGCGTTTGTTGCGGAACATATAACGGCCTGCCCTGAATGTGCCGCCGAGATAAAGGAACTGGAAAATGTCAGGGAAGGAATGAAAAGTATAGAGGTGGACCTGCCGGAGGACGGATGGAACATGCACGCGCAGGGCGTCATGAGGAAACTGCGCAGGAAATATACGGCCGCGGACCGGTTCAACGAACACATCAGGCCGTTTTTTGAAATGAAAAAGATCGGGTTTGCAATGCTGGTACTGGTTGTGGCCGGAGCGGGCATACAGTTCTACAACTACAGAAACAATGTCACGAAGGAAAGGGAAATTGCCGAACAGATGGAACTGCTGGATAACCTGGAAATAATAGAACGGATTGATTTTTATGAAAAGATGATCAACAGCTGATAATGGGTTCCGGGTTCCATGGCCCAAAGAGCAAAACATTACAGGAGCATTAAAAGATGAAAAAGAGTTTTTTGTTGACAGCGGTGTTAGTTTCTATTTTTGCCGTGTCGGTTTGCGCGGCGGAAAAATCCGCAGGACAGGACGCGTCAAAGGATGTCACGGCAGTCGCAACGCCTAAAAAATGGGAACAGATGACGGAAAAGGAAAAGGAAGAGGCAAGGGACGCCTATATCAAAATGAAAGACATGCCCGGGAACGTAAAAAAATACCTGAACAACGGCGGAAAGAAGTTCGAGGAACTGACACCAAAAGAGAAGGAAAAACTTAAAAAAGCTTATGACGAGTGGGAAAAGTTCTCCCCGCAGGTCAAGGAAAACATGATGGCAAAGTACAGGAAATGGCAGGAGATGAAACCGGAAGAAAAAGCAAAGATCAAGGAGGCTTTCAAAAACTACAACAGCCTCACTGCCGATGAAAAGGCCAAGGTAAGGGCCGAGATAAAGACAAAGGGAGACAAAGGCAAAAAAGAGGCAAAGGGCCCCGGCAAGAGAGAAAAGCCGGCCACTGAGGACGGGAACACTGACGAGGAACCCGAAGCCGAGGAGTAGGGCGGCTGATATAACAAAAGGCGGGCGTAAAGCCCGCCTTTTGTATTACATGGCGCAACATCCACTGGAGTTTCCCCGTTTTTCCGATGATAAATCTTGAAAAGCCTTGATGTGTAAGGAAAAAACAAAAAAACAGATTTAAAAAGGGATTCCTCTCTTGTATACTCTTTTTTGACTAGAAAAAGAGGGGAAAGAGTTTCCCCTAAAAGGAGGAATCCCCGTGAATAATAATAGCAAAATTTTAGTAGAAACGAAAGAACGAATTGACAGATTTGCGATGAAAATAAGTGAAAACATAAGCAGGCCAAGAAGGAAGTTTGTAAGACAGGCGATATACGGTATCCAGGCAGGTAGAGATGTCAAGCTGTCGGAAATAGCAAGAAGCCTGTGCGAAAAAATAAAGTTGATAAAAACAGAGAACAGACTGGCGCATCAGATGGGAAAAGAAGATTTGACAGAAAAAATAAACAGTGGGTTAATAAAGGACGGGGCAAGACGAATTGGGAAAGATACGGTGTTGGCTATGGATTTAAGCGATGTGCATAAAGAATTTGCGGAAAAAATGGAGAATCTGGATTATGTATGGGATGGCTCGAAAGGAGAAGTAGGAAAGGGATATTGGGTATGCGAGGTAGTTGGGGCGGAAGTGAACGGAGAGGAAGTAGTGCCATTGTACAGCGAAGCATACTCGCAGAGCGCGGAAGGGTTTGAGAGCGAGAATAAACAAATATTTAAAGCGATGGATGCAGTAGACGCGGTTATAAAAGGACGCGGAATATGGACAATAGACAGAGGAGGAGACCGCAAGGAAATCATTGTAAACATTAGCAAAAAGCAACGTCGGTTTGTAATAAGGATGCGGGGGGATAAAAATGTCAAAGACAGAAACGGACAAATAATACGCCTTGACCGGCTGGCAAAAAGAATCAGATGTAAAAAGGAATATGAGGTAAAGGTGAATAAAGCGGGAGTGGAGGAAAAATATAAAGTTCGGGTTGGAATGGCAAAAAGAATTGAAGTATGCGGCATTTTATTAAATATCGTAGTGATTAGAGGATTTGGGAAAAAAGATATGATACTTTCGACGAGCGCTGAAAAAGATTGTCTGGAAGTTTTGGATATATATCTCACGCGCTGGAAATGCGAAGAGAGTTTCAGGTTTCTGAAAAACGAATACAACATGGAAGATGTGCGCGTTAGAAGCTATGTAGGCATACGAAATACAGTGGCGCTTTTGCACGCGGTTTTTTATTTCATCAGCGTGGAACTCGGCACGAGGTTAAAATACAGCATAGTTGTAAAGAACCTTATGGTAAGAGCAAAAAGATTCTTTGAGGTAAAAATTTTCAAACAATATGCGCTGGCTGACGGGATATGCCATATATTGTTCGATAGCGGCTGGCAGGACACGGTAAAATACGATGTAAAAAACAAACGAAAACAAATGACTTTTGATTTCGCTTGACGGCACTACCGGATGTCCTCGAAAAAACGGGGAAACTCCAG
>JAJFUW010000033.1 GCA_021372235.1 Spirochaetia bacterium | reverse complement strand
GTTTTTTTATTTTTCATTACGTTTGCCTCCTGTAACTGGACCCTGTCGTTTATTCCCGCCACTTCCGAGTACTCGACGATTTTTGGCCTTATTTTTATGAATTTTTCAGCCATTATAGCCGCCAGGTCAGTTAAATAGTACTCCTTTTTCACGGGGTCCGGCTTTACCTGCCTTATATATTTTTTCAGGTAATCCGTCCTTATTACATATACCCCGCCGTTTATAAGCCGTATAGCGCGTTCCTCATCAGTCGCGTTATTTTCCTCTACTATCCTTATTATATACCCTTTTTTATCGGTGACTATCCTGCCGTAACCGTGAGGATTGCCGACTTTTGAGGTGCAGATTATACCACCGCACTTTTCTTTTGTAAACTCATTAATCAGGCCGCGTATGGTATCCGGGGATATCAGGGGCACGTCTCCCGAGAGGAGCATGACAACTGGTCCGAATTTATGTTTCAAGGCAAGCGCCGACTTTATTGCATGGGCCGTGCCGAGCTGTTTTGCCTGCAGGACCGTCCTGATGTTACCGCCCTGATACTGATTTTTCAGAAAAGGTTCCACCTCACCCCTGTTTGCCCCGACAATGACCACTATGTCGTTTATGCCGGCCGCCATGCACGAGTCTATGACGCCCGCGAGCATTGGCTTGCCGCCAACCGGGTGCAGGACCTTTGTCGTCTTTGATTTCATGCGCGTGCCCCTGCCGGCCGCCATGATAATGGCCGTAACTTGTTTCATTCGATTGCTCCCTTTATAAATTGTTCCCATTCTCCCGGTGCCTTACCGCGGTATAAAGGCTTTTTTCCGCCGTGCCTATTTTATGGACGCTGTTATGTCTGATAGTTTGACCGACGGATGGTGGTACCGCGGGTATTTTGCGGTGTCCTTACCGTACTGTATCGCGGCCTGCGGGCACCACTGAATACAGGCGAAACACTGCTGGCATTTCCGGTTCCATTCCGGCTTACCCGATACCATGTTTATGTTGTGCGCCGGGCATACTTTTTCACAGATGCCGCACGAGTTGCATTTGTCGTCCACGGTAAAGTTTTTATCCATCATGTTTATGTGCTTTTTGGTCATATTATAGATATACGTGAACACTATCCTCTGCCACAGCGGCCCCCGCTCGACCTTTGCCTCTTGTTTTGCCTTTATGCGCGGCGCCCATTTTTTTATTTTTTCTTCCGCTTTGATACCCAATTTTTTCATCTCTTCCTCGGTGCCCGGCCCTCCCCATGGCACGTAGTTGCCGGGAAGTTCTACGCTGATTCCGGCAGAGAGGCGCATTTTATACTGCCTCATCTCCTCTTCCAGCTGGATGAGCGTGCGCGAGACCTGGCCCGCGTTGACGGCAACGGCAAAATAGTAGAGCCCTTCGGATTTTTCCATATCCCTGATAAATTCGAGTATCCTGCCCGGCACCCCCCACATGTGCACCGGGAATACAAACCCCGCTGCCTCGGGCTTTGACTGCGGTTTCGTGCCGCCTGTCATAGGTATGAGCTCCGTGTCACCCAGTTCCTGCGCGAGGGTGCGCGCCGTCCAGAGCGAGTTTCCGGTGCCCGTGTAGTAGTAAATTACAGTTTTCATAAGGCCTCCATTTAAATACAATTAATAATATCATATCCATTACGCGTTACATTATACAACCTGTTGGATTAATGACAAGAATTTGTTTGTTACCCTTAAACCTCAGTTTATGCCTGCCTCTTCGTTGTCCGCCGCCAGGAAACCTTTGTTGATATAAACCGGTTTTAGGAGCCTGCACACGGACGGCAGGTTCATGGCCATCAGGGCTCATATGAGGACTATATAACTGAATGCGTCCGCGGCGAAACAGAACACCTCGCCCGTATACGCCGCCACAAACCCGGCAGGCGTCGGACCCGCGATCCTTCCGGAATTAAAAAGCATGGAATTTAACGCAATGGCATTGCCCATGTCTTTTTTGTCGTCAACGATATCCGGCACCATGGAGTGGCACGCCGTGGTCTCGAGCCCGTTGAGTATGAGCGCCGGTACAACTATATGCCACGGCATGGCCGCTTAATTTGTCATGCGGTATATTAGCCAGGTCCGGCGGTATTCTGCATCATGATGCCAATAAACAATACGCCCTGGCCAAAAAATAATAATCTGTAATTGCGGTAATTAACAGCGCGGAAGATCCGCGCCAGAGCTGCCATTAAAACCTCCGTTTAAGTGTTTCTTTAACTTATAGACTTAGCGGGTCCTTTGGACCATGGACCCTGAACCCTGGACCATTTTTTAGTTATTCCACCCCTGTATCCGGCGGCAGTATTCCTCTCCTTATATATACCGGTTTTAGCAGTTCACCCATGGACGACAGGTTGGCTGCAAATACCACGGCGCCCGCTATCGTAAGCATGCCCAGGGCAAAGACAGTCTGCCTCGCACCCAGCAGTTTTGCAGCGTAACCTGCCAGCAGGTTCCCCGGCGGGCCGAACCCGGAAAAAGACATGACATAAAAACTCAATGCCCTGCCGCGCATGTGGTCGTCCGCCACGGTCTGGATAATTGTGTTTGAAGATGACATGTGCAGCATGGTCCCGGCACCTGCCGCAACGAGCAGCAAAGCTGCGGCCCATGTTGAGTTTACGAAAGCAACACCGCACAGCCCCGCGCCGAATATCAGAAGCGCCACGCAAATCACTCTGCCGAGCCCGGGTATTTTTTTTCTGGAAGCCAGATAGAATGCGCCCAAAATAGCCCCTGCCCCGACCGCTCCCATCAGAGTTCCGAGGGTCTGCGGCCCGCCATGCAGTATATCCCTGGCATAGACCGGCATGAGAACCAGCGCTGCCGAACCCGTCATGCTTACAAAAGCCATCAGTAATATAATGTCGCGCAGTGGTTTGAAGGAAAAAGTGTATTTGAACCCCTCTTTTAAATCATCAAAGGGTGCTGCCTGTTTACCGGCGGCCGGACGTTCCGGAAATTTCATCGCCAGCAGGGCGTATATGATGGCTATATACGTGGCGGCGTTTATGGCAAAACACATGCCTTCGCCGTAATAGGCCACAACGAACCCGGCGACTGACGGGCCCAGTATCCTGCCTATGTTGAACATGCCCGAGTTCAGGGCTATCGCGTTCCCGACATCTTTTTTGTTGCCCACCACATCCGGCACCATGGCGTGGCGTGTGGTCATCTCGAACCCGTTTGCTATTCCCAGCACAGCCGCAAGCGCCACAATGTGCCATGGGAGTATCGATCCGGATATGACCAATATTGCCATGACGATTGCCTGTGCCATCTGGAGTGTGTCCGCAGCCAGCAGGATTTTGCGCTTATCCAGCCTGTCGCTGAGTATACCGGCAAGCGGTGCCATAAAAAACGCGGGTATCTGCCCGGCAAAAGCCACCAGCCCCAGCATGGCCGAGGAATTTGTCATCCTGTAAACCAGCCATCCCTGCGCGGTGTTCTGCATCATGGTTCCAAAAAAAGATATGCCCTGGCCCGTAAAAAAGATGCGGTAATTCCTGTGGGAAAAAACCCTGAAAATGGAGGTAAAGCGGTTCATGACCCTAAAACTTCCTTATAATTAATTAACAATAGCCGTGCCAAATAGGCCTCTATTGATTGTTAATTAATTGCCGTTTGCCCTTTACCCGTTGCACTTTCCGGACTTACCTTTGTCGCACGAAGAGCACGGGCCGGACTCGGAGTTTGCCTTGCTGGCATAGTCGCTGCCGGCGCTGCGCTTGTAATCCGTTTCATAAAAACCGCTGCCTTTCAGGATAAAGGCGGTGTTATTGCCTATGAGACGTTTTATTTCTCTGCCTCCGCATTTTGGGCATATCTTATGGGCGTCCTGTTTGATGGAATGCTCATCCTCAAAAACTCCGCATGCAGCGCACTGATATGTGTATTTCGGCATATCCTGTAACCTCCGTTAAATTTATACAAGAACAATCTGTAGTTCCGCTTATTGAGAAATTCCGACACGCCCTCATCCAAAAACTCCAAACCGTCTTTATCCGCGGTTATCTTTTCCGTTCATACTCCCCGCACTCTTTCGCATTCGGCCTTTCCGAATGCGTGCAGTCGTTCGGATGGTTGAACCTGCACGTGTCGCACAAAAAACCGTTGTCCAGTTTTATCAGCAGCTTTAAAAAGCCGTCTTTAAACCTCTTCCAAAACCCCATGTTCACCCGCCTTCTGCCGTCCGCAATACTGCCGGGATACTCGGCCTTAACAATTATATGGGATTTACGTTTTTTGTCAAGGAGCGGCCGGCCGTTTATTTTACCATTGGAATTTCCCCCTGTCATGCATGGAACGGATACTGGCATATAAATTTTTTATTTTTTGAACGGTTCCATTCACGTCCGCTCTACCGCGCCGGCGGCATGGTGGCTGGTGATATGCAAAAAAATAACGGGGGCTTTACGACCGGGATATGATATATGGATGTGACCGAATGAAGGCCTATGAGTGGTATTTAAGTTCATGCCGGAAAAATACCGGTGTAAAAAATTGTCTCAGGCCCCAAGTGCAGGAACAGCGCTCCCGCGCTGTCCGATGGCAGTACAACTCGCCCTGAGCCTGCCACGGGTGACGGTTCTACCGTGGATATTTGTTGTTTCCTCAACTCCGGCTCGTTATATTCCTCTAATGGTCTTTTATAAACTCCTCCACCGCCGCCTTTATTTCATCCCTTAAGCGTTTGGCGGCCTCGAGTTTCTGTTCATATGAGCCTTCGAATTTTGACGGGTCCTTGAACGTCCAGTGCAGACGCTGTGTCACCCCGATAAAAATCGGGCAGCGTTCCGCGGCCTCGGGGTCGCATACGGTTATGACATAGGAATATAGCCTGCCCTGTTTGTAAAAATCAAATACAGATTTTGTGCTGTTCCCCGAGATGTCAATCCCCGCATCCTTCATGGCGTCAACCACAATTGGATTTAGCGTCCCCGGCTCAATTCCCGCGCTCTCTGCCTCAAACCTGTCCCCGCCAAGTTTATTGAGAAATGCCTCGGCCATCTGAGAGCGGGCCGAGTTGTGGATACAGACGAAAAGAACCCTTATCCTGTCCATTTTTAGCCTCCGTGTTTTTTGAACATTTGTGGCCCCGGTTCAGTCCTTGGCTCTATTTCTCGAACTTATGCCTTATTGTTTTACCCTCGACCATATACACTATGTCTTCCGCTATATTTGTCACATGGTCCGCCATGCGTTCCAGGTGTTTTACTATCAGGATATGCTCGATGCCTGTCTTTATGTTGCCGTTATCTTCCATCATGTACGTCAGAATTTCCCTGAACACATGAACATAGAACTCATCCACCTCTTTATCCCTGGCGGTGATTGTGCGGGCAAGCTCCGTGTTTTTCTCCACAAGCGCTGCGATAGTATCTTTCAGCATGGCCCTGACAAGTTCGGCCATTTTTGGTATATCAATCTGCGGTTTTAATTGCGGGTTTTTTGACAGGACACCGGCTCTATGTGCTATGTTGGCAGCCAGGTCCGCAATCCTTTCAAGATCGTTGTTAATCTTTTGGACGGAGGTTATAAACCTCAGGTCTATGGCGATCGGCTGCCTGCGTGCCAGAAGAGCGAGGCACTGCATATCAACCTCGATTTCGAGCATGTCTATAGCCTCGTCGTCCGCCTCAACCGCAGCCGCGATATCCGGGTTGCGTTCAACCAGGGCTTTTATCGCCTTTGCAATCGACTCGTCAACCATCGTCGCCATTTTTAGGATATTCCTTTTCATGTCATTCAGTTCATCATCAAAATGTCTTTCCATCACAACCTCCGTAACCGCATTTTATGTGTTTCTACCCCTGCCGTAAGCCTGTTTTATCCGAACCTTCCCGTTATATAGTCTTCCGTTATTTTTTTGTCCGGTTTCGTGAACATTTTGGCCGTGTCTCCATATTCCACTATCTCACCGAGCATGAAAAATGCCGTCCTGTCCGCAACCCTTGCAGCCTGCTGCATATTATGCGTTACTATGACTATAGTATACTCTTTTTTCAGCACCTGAATCAACTCTTCTATTTTGGCTGTCGATATAGGGTCCAATGACGCCGTCGGTTCATCCATCAGGATTACCTGGGGCCTGATGACCAGGGCGCGTGCTATGCACAATCTCTGCTGCTGGCCGCCGGACAGTTCAAACGCGCTCTTATCCAGGTCGTCTTTGACCTCTTCCCACAGCCCCGCCTCAATCAGGCTCTTTTCCACCTGCAGCAGCATATCCTTTTTGCCCTTGAACATCCTGTTGATGCGCAGGCCGTACGAGATATTTTCCGCTATTGTCATGGGGAACGGGTTTGGTTTCTGGAATACCATACCCACATTGCGCCTCAGTTTTGTAACGTCTATGTCTTTGTCATAAATATCCCTGTCATCCAGGAGCATGCTTCCCTGGGCCTTGAAACCCTCTATCAAGTCGTTCATCCTGTTTATAGAACGCAAAAACGTCGACTTACCGCAGCCTGACGGTCCTATCATGGCGACTATCCTGTTACGCGGTATCTCTATGTCAACGTCCTTGAGCGCGTGTTTTTCACCGTACCATGCGTTAAACTTTTTAACTGATATCCTTATGCTCTCATCCATAACGTACTCCTTGTATGGTTAGGTTTCTTGAAATACACGCTCTTTTTGAACCCGATTGCTTCCGCAGACGCATCCCCTGCCGTATCTTCACCATTTTCTGGCCCTTCTTGCCCTGATTCTGATATAGATAGCCGCACTGTTTATCGCGATAACCAGCATTAAAAGGACAAGCGCCGTGCCGTATGCTATCGCTGTCTGTTCCTTGTGCGAGCCCTCGGTCATGAGCGCATAGATGTGATAAGGAAGTGCCATTACTTTTGAAAAAATCGAGTCAGGCAGACGCGCCATGTAAAATGTAGCGCCTGTCATTAGTATGGGTGCGGTCTCTCCCGCCGCCCTGCCGACACTCAATATAACACCTGTTATGATGCCCGAAACCGAATTTGGCAGGATGACCTTGTACATGGTCTCCCAGCGTGTCGCTCCGAGCGACAGAGATGCTTCCTTGAACGCCCTGGGTACGGTCAGCAACGCTTCCTCCGAAGATCCTATCACCGTAGGCAGTATCAGTATTCCCAGGACCAGCGAACCGGAGAGGAGCGACGGCCCGAACTGCATGAACTTCACAAAAAATGCCAGCCCGAAAAGCCCGAATACAATGGATGGGACTCCCGCAAGGCTGTTTATGCCTATGCGGATTATCCTGACAAATTTTTTGGACGTGGCGTACTCGGTCAGCCAGACCGCCGTCAGGATACCCGTTGGCAGTGCGAACAACAGCGCTCCCATGGACAACAAAAACGTCCCGAGTATGGCCGGAAATATGCCTCCTTCTATCATCCCGTTTTTAGGCATGGCGGTCAGGAATTCAAAATTTACGACACCGAATCCTTTCATCACGATGAACCCGATCAGTACGCCGAGCGCCGTAAGCACAATAAGCACGCATATCTTCACAATTATAAAACCTGCGGCCTGCGCCCCGTAACGTGCCTTGAGCGTCTTTTCCGACGCGTCCAGATCTTGCGCTGTTTTTTCTACCATTGCCGTTTACCTTTCTGCAAATATTCCGCAATTATATTGAACGCTATGTTTATAAGGAAGAGGAACAACCCCATCGCAAAAAGCGCGTGGTAATGCGGGCTGCCGACCACCGTCTCTCCCATTTCTCCGGCTATTGTGGCTGTCAGCGGCCTCATGGGCTGCAGCAGCGACACCGGCACCCTCGCCGCGCCGCCGGCCACCATGAGGACGGTCATTGTCTCGCCGAGTGCCCTGGATACTCCCAGTATTATCGCTGTAAATATCCCTGATTTTGCCCCGGGTATGACGGTCATGATAATCGTCTCCCACTTGTTCGCGCCAAGCGCGTACGAGGCGTTCCTCATGTCTTTTGGGATGGCTGATATGGCGTCCTCGGAAATGGAAGAAATCGTCGGTATTGCCATGAGCCCGAGTATTATCGCCGCCGTGAACCCTGTCAGGCCCGTATCCAGATGAAATATTCTCTGCACTATTGGAGCTACAAAAACTATGCCAAAGAAACCAAATACAACCGACGGTATCCCGGCGAGTATCTCCATCACGGGTTTTAGTATTTCCTTGACGGCGGGATTTGCCAGTTCCGCTATATATACGGCGCTTGCCAGCCCCAGCGGAAGGGCGATTATTATTGCGCCTGCCGTTACCATAAACGACGCCACGATGAGCGGCCATATGCCCAGGATGGGCGGCTCCCATGTCGGCCTCCATTCTGTACCAAAAATAAAATCCTTTACACTGACCGTGTTAAATACCGGAAGCGACGCCCCCACCAGGGTTATCGCTATCCCCAGAAGGAACAGGAGGGATAGCGAGGCCGCAAATGGCAGAATCCGTTCGATGATGTTCTTTCTCATTCCGGTATGTGTCGCCATATTGTCTCCTTTATCCTGTTGAATAATACAAAAACGCGGTTAACCGAGTGTTGTTTTTGTGTTAATTATCCGTTAAGACGTTCCTGTTGCCATATAGAGAGGCGGGCCCC
>JAJFUW010000087.1 GCA_021372235.1 Spirochaetia bacterium | reverse complement strand
TGTACGCGCTTTCATCCGAACTTATGCCTTTTACCGCGGTCAAAAGCATCCTGGTGGACCGGTCAAAAACAGCCAGATTTATGTTTTCAAACCCGTCGGACTGTTGCTCCCCGTGGGTTAACGCCACTATGAGCAGTTGGTTATCGCTCTCCTGCGTGAAATGGCCCGGAGCTATCTTTACCTCATAGGAATTGAACGGCCTGTCCTTGCCTTTGATAACTCCGTCCTGCGCGTAAAACTTTACATCAGGAAACATCTGTTTCACAAACCACATCTTCGTCAGATCCTCATCGCTTGCACAGCCAAAGAACGCGGCCAAAAATATCAGCGCCACGGCTGTAATGGCACGGCTTTTCATATAGCAACATGGATTTTCTGTTTTGTTCCGCGGGTTCATATATCCATGCCCAGCGGGTCGGCAATACCCGCCTCTTTAAAACCCTTTGCCCTTAACCGGCATGCCGGGCACCTGCCGCAGCCCGGCTTTTTTCCTTCATAACACGTATGAGTGTATGCCATGTAATCCAATACCCCGAGTTTTTTTGCGAGCAAAACAGTCTCTTTTTTGTTCAGTTTAATAAGCGGGGTATGTA
The DNA here is from genome assembly GCA_021372235.1 of Spirochaetia bacterium. Taxonomy (GTDB): domain Bacteria; phylum Oederibacteriota; class PGYV01; order PGYV01; family Palsa-1178; genus JAJFUW01. The sequence continues at coordinate 8,966 of JAJFUW010000087.1, read as the reverse complement.
TCGTGACAGGAAATTCCATGCCGAGCGACAGCGACCTCTGCATCGATTTGATGAATCCCCGCCTGCAGTCCGGGTATCCGGAGTAATCTACCTGCGATACCCCTATGACTATGTTGCCAATCTTTTTGGTGTAGGCCAGCGCCGCGGCGGCAGTTAAAAAAAGTATGTTTCTGCCCGGCACGAATGTGGCAGGCAGTTTCTTGTTGAGTTTATGCCTGGCGGATGTTGGCGCCTCCGGGTCCAGCAGGGCGCTGTTCTGTATGGCTTTGTATTCGGATATTTTAATGACGGTTTGTTTCACGCCTGCCATTTTTGCGATTCCGGCTGCGCTTTTGAGCTCCACCCTGTGCCGCTGGCCGTAGTCAAAAGATACCGCTTCGACGCTGCCGAATCTCTTTTTTGCCCAAAAGAGGGCAGTGGTCGAGTCTTGGCCGCCCGAAAGTAAAACCAGCGCTTTTGCTCCCATATTATGCTTCTCCCTTTCCTGCAATTATTGCTGCGAAAACTTCTATCAGTTTTTCGGCCTTGCCTATCAGCGACTCACAGCTTTCATTGTCCCATTTGCCGTTGTAATCCGCGGCTTCACGCAGCCCCTTGGCCTCAGCCAATGCCTCTAAAAGGGTCGTATCAATCCTTCCCTTTTAACAAACATCTCTTTCAGGGCCGGCATAAGGCAATAATGGCTCTGTTCGCTGAATCCCGCGAAATACAGGAGCGATCGTGCGGCATGGAGCATGGAATAATACATCTGTACCGTTACCCATTTGAAATTTTCCCGGGAAACGCTCAAACGTGTTGTATCAAAGTCCTGACGCGCTTCACTAAGTTCTTTCGGGGCAATGCCTGCACCCCCGGAGAACTCCCTGATCTTCCCTGTTTTTATGCAGTCTTTGTACTCAAAACTCAAGACCGGTCCTCCCACAGTACAATCCCGCGGTCAACTTCGTTATAATGGACCGGATCTTCCCGCTTCATTCTCGACAGACCCACCGCGTCAAAAGTACGTGCTTCAATCCGTCTATGGTACTTAAAACCTCTTATGACATTTTCCGCCTCTTCCCGGTCGGATGTCAAAACGAAAAGGTCTATGTCACTTTTTGAATCATCCTCGCCCCTGGATGCGCTTCCATACAGGATAATCTTTGAACAAATATGTTTTAATCCTGACACGAGCCGGCTCAATCCGGATACGGTCTTTAGGATCTTAAATTGTTTTACCGCCGGATTGGTGTTATCCGCCCTGAATAAGCCTATTTTCCCTTTCTGTACCTTGACAACTAAACTCTCTGCCCGTAGTGTCTTGAGAGCAAGATATGCACCCGGCCTGCTTATGCCCGCAGCCCTATATATCTCTCCTGCCGTAAATTCACGGTCCGGGCTCTCCGACAGGAAAGAAAGGACCTTTCCGGAATTTGTGGCATAGACACTGTTCTCTTTTGGCTTCATTTGTCGCCTTCTATACATTTGTATAATTAATTAGACACGTGTATAATATATTAAAACCATGCTTTTGTCAAATTATTTTATACAGACCTGGCGACTACTACCCCCCGGGCTTCGATAGCGCCGGCTGCTGTGAGTACACTCGCCATTTCATTGATTGTCGATCCGGTGGTAAATACGTCATCCACTATCAACACCCTTTTTCCGTCAACATTCCCCGAAACCTCAAAAGCGCCTTTCAGGTTTTTTCTGCGTTCCTCCCTGTCCAGCCGGTTCTGCGCAGGCGTGTCTCTTACTTTCCTTACCGCCTCTGTCAGCGGGATACCCGATGCTTTGGACAGGTACTTTGCCACGTTTCTCGTCTGGTTGTAGCCGCGTTCGGACAGGCTCCTTTTGGATAGCGGAACAGCCACAATAATATCAATACCCTCAAATATACCGGGTTCCACCCTTTCCAGTATCAGGCCTGCAAGGAGTCCTGCGAGGGATGCTTTATTATAAAATTTGGTGTACCGGATGAGTTCGCGCATCGCGCCGTTATACTGCGCCGCAGCACGTATATAAGAAAATTTGTTGCCGCGTCGCCTGCACTCGGAACACCCGTCCGCGTGCTCCGAGTGGATGAGTTTTGCGCAGACCGGGCACGAAGAGGAATCAATGTGTTTTATGGACTCATAGCACTGCGTACAAACAAACGAGTATGTGAAATCCTTGATGTACCTGCCGCATCCCGCGCAGGGTGTGGGGTAAAAAACGGAAAGGAGGCCGTTCCTGAAAGAGGATAAAAATCGTTTCATTCTTTAGCCGGCGATTTTATCCGGTTAAACAACTCTTCCGCATATTTAAAAAGTTCCGTTGCTTCCCTGATCTTTATCTGCCGTTCTTCATATTCGGCCATATTCTTCATCCTGAGGAGCTTAAGCAGCCGATTTCTCAGGTATTCCCTTTCCGGTTTTGCAATATCCTGGATATTGTCGATAAGTGCCGCCGCGTCCTCATGGCGTTCTCCCGCGTGCCTGCACTCCAATTTCAACGCACAAATCGCATCAACTGCCGATATCCCTCTGTGTACCGAGTTAATTGCGGACGCGTCGGTATCCCCATTTTTAAGCGAGTAGGCTGCGGCAGACAGGCATTGTTCAGCCCTTTTCAGGTAATTTACATAGGTATATTTTTCGACAATGCTGGTACGGACATCTCTCATGTTTCCCCCTCTATATTTTTCTATATGAGCCTTATTCCCTTGTTAATCTCCTTTAATAATTTTGCCCTGGCAGCCGAGCTTTTTTCCTTTTCGGTTATCATGTAGGTCATCAGCACATTGCCGTATTTCCCCAAGACTTCCGAAACAATGCTGTCTATCCCTTCCTCCACAGGCTCCTTGTATTTTTCCTCTTTAACAAGTACATAAAGGTCTATATCACTGTTCTCTTTCTCTTCACCCCTCGCGACTGATCCGAAGAGTATCGCCTCCGTTACAGGCAGCTTTCTCAATTTTTCCCTAAGTATCCGGACAAGTTCGCCGGCCGGGGTGTTTTCCGCCTTTGCCGCATCGGCAAAGCCCTTCAGCGCGTTATAGGCATAACTCTCCTTGTTGACCCTCCACAGGCGCGAGTTCCCGGCATAGCGGTAATATAACAGGTTTATGGACTCAAAATCGGCCATCAGACGGTTGACGGTGGCGGTCGGTATCTTGACCATGCGTGCGAGCTGCCTTTCGCTCATTTCAGGCAGTTCCCTGTCCGCCAGGAGGAATGAAAGCAGTTTCAGGCTGTGGCGGGAGTTAAGCACCCAGAAGACCGGTTCGTTAAGTTTCATAAACCACCTTTGATCCAGATTTGATACAATTGTATCAAATTTGGATCAAGAAGTCAAATTTGCAGTTACCTCAGGGGACAATGATCCATCAGGCCATGTGTGTTTTCCTTCATTTTCCAAACGAAAGTGTATAACCGTATTACGGAAACTCCGCCGCATCTATGCCCCCGCCCTGATACAATCCGTCGGCTTTCCTGTTTTTACCTGCCCATTTTTTTCGTCAAAACATATACTCTCTTATGTCGTTTCATATCCGGACGGCGTGCCCTTGAAATTGGATGAACTGACGTACAGGCAGTCCTTTCCCCCGCCTGATCTGGCAGGGAGGAATTTATGGTTTGCGTAAAGAGATTCCTCAATTACAAATTCCCGGTTCAGTTTTCCATCCGTAATGCTGTAATATGCATGAAAATCCAGGTCATAAAATGGCGATCTGAATTCCGTCCTTGGGTTGGATAGTATACAAAAAAGCGACCTGCCATCCGCATAAGCGTCTTTCACCTCGAGGATGCCTGTGCAAGGGGCCTCATCAGACCTGGTTTCGGATGGTTTGCCGTTTTGTCCCCTCAAAATAATCACTGCATTCTTAAATTCCCCGGGTTCATCTGAATATCCGGTCCGGTGCCTGCATTCATTTCCCGCCGACTTGAATATTTTGTCGTCTATCCATAATTCCAGGGACCCGGTCATGCCGGAGTTCCTGTTGTCCAATCCTATCCTGTCGGCCATGGAATATCCCGGCAAAGCCCCCTCTTTGCCGCAGCTGCCCCTAAAACAATATATGACAAGGATAATTATCAGAACGCCAAAGGCTGCAACCGCTGTTTTTTTCACGGCGTTGTGCCTGTGCGGTTCAGGCACCTCAGGTTTAACCGGACCTTGTATCATATATCCCCTAACAACAAGAGGCGGGTTGTACACCCGTCTCCGGTTTTGTTATGCTCTGTTTTTTACCCGTTCTGTTCAGAGGTCCGAGAACAGGCTCTTATTGTCCTTGACCCAGTCATAGAGCTTCCTTACGCCCTGCTCGGGCGAGACCTTTGGTGACCAGCCGAGTTCCTTTTTTGCCTTGCTGATGTCGCACACAAACACGGGCTGGTCTCCCGGGCGCCAGTCGCCGAATTTGAGCGGTATCTTTTTGTTGAAGAATTTTTCGAGGAACGCTATCAGTTCCAGGAGCGACATGGTGTTCTTTGCTCCGCCTCCTATATTGAACGCCCTTCCCTTTACCTTTTTTATGTTCTTAATCGCCGCTTCGTATGCGTCTATCAGGTCATCTATAAACAGCACGTCGCGGACCTGTTTGCCGTCGCCGTAGATGGATATCGCCTTGTTCAGCATGGTCGCTATTGTGAACCACGCCACCCAGCCCTGGTCCTCTATCCCGAACTGCCTGTAGCCGTATATGCACGACTGGCGGAAAACCACCGTGCGCAGGCCGTATATGCGCGAGTAGTCTATCATGTACTGGTCGGCCGTGCCTTTTGAACAGCCGTAAGGCGAGTGGAAATCAAGCAGCCTGTCCTCTTTTATGCCCTTCGGGAGGTCGCGGTAGGCGTATTTGCCTTTTTTCCGGACTATTTTTATGTCGGTCATGCCGCCGTAGACTTTGTTGGTCGAGGAATAGAGGATGACCGGGTCTGATTTTGATTCGCGGATGGCCTCCAGCACGTTGAAAGTCCCCATCGCGTTTATTTCAAAATCCTCCCTGGGGTTTGTGACCGAGGTGGTCACGGCGACCTGCGCCGCGAAATGGAAAACCACGTCAAAATCGCGGTTCTTCATGAAAAGATTCTTTAGGTCGGGGTATTCGCGGACGTCTCCCTTAACAAATGTGAGATTTTTGTATTTCCCCTTCAGGTATTTCAGGTTCCAGTCCGTTCCCCTGCGCGACAGGTTGTCAAAAACCCATACGTCGTTCCCCTTTTTAAGGAAACGCTCCGCAGCATTCGACCCGATAAACCCGGCGCCGCCGATTACGAGTACCTTCATCATATCCTCCGGAAATTGTCGTATATTTTGTTGTTTTGCAGTTGTTATTAATTAAAATTAAACGTTGTATTTATACTTGATGTACCGTTTGAGGGCGTCCCTCCACCCTGCCATGGTGTCTATGTCCATGAGGTGCAGGTGGTAATTTTTCAGTGCGGAAAACACCGGCCTCGCTGCCGGCCTCTTCCACTGGCTCTGGTTCATTACCTGAACCCTGGTGGTCTTGCGCATTATCTTCATTATCTCCTCAACCATCTGCACGCGCGAACAGTAGCCTTTGTTGCAGGCATGAAATACGCCGTATTGGTTCAGCGGTATTAGCGCTTTTATCGTATCGGCCAGGTCCACGGAAAAAGTCGGCGATGATACCATGTCCTTTACCGCCACTATCTCCGTACCGTTTGTTATTGACTCCGCCACGTAATCCACAAAATGTTTCCTGTGCGAGCCAAATATCCACGCGGTGCGGATTATCATGTATTTCGCTCCGGAGGTCTGTACCAGTTCCTCACCCAACAGTTTTGACTGACCGTAAACATTAATCGGGTTTGGTTTGTCAAATTCGCTGTAAGAATCCCCTTTTTTTCCGTCAAAGACGTAGTCCGTGGAGATGTGCATCAGCCTGGCGTTGAAATCCCTGCATGCTATGGCGATATTTTTCGGCCCCATGGCGTTTATTTTGAAAGCCGTGTCGTGGTCCGATTCGCATTTGTCAACGTCGGTTATGGCCGCGCTGTTTATAACGACGTCCGGCCTGTGCGTTTTTACAAAATCATAGACCTTTGCCGCGTCCGTTATGTCGCACTCCGCGGAGCCGCTTTTGACCATTTTATATTCGTCCTTGCATGCCTCGATTATGTCAGTACCGAGAAGCCCCGTTCCTCCAAAAACCAGAACCTTCATTATTTTACCCGCCTTTTCCAAAAACTATTTTTTATAGTTTTTTCTGCAGTATTCCCTGAATTTTTTGTCTTTTAGCGCCAGCCACCAATCCCGGTTATGCGTGTACCATGCTATTGTGATTCCGAGAGCCTCAAAAAAATCAAACCGGGGCTTCCAGCCCATTTTTTTTAATTTTGAGGAGTCGAGTGCGTAGCGCCTGTCATGCGCCGGCCTGTCCTTTACCCTCTTTATTTTGTCCGTTTTAACGCCGAGCGATTCCGCTATGGCCTGTGCCACCATGATGTTCGGCACTTCCACGTTCCCTCCGATGTTATAAACCTCTCCGGGTTTTCCTTTGTGCAGGGCCGTATCGAGCCCCGAGCAGTTATCCTCAACAAATATCCAGTTGCGCACGTTCTTTCCGTCGCCGTAGAGCGGGAGTTCCGCGCCTTCCATGGCGCGGGTAATAAAAAATGGTATGAATTTTTCCGGATGCTGGTACGGCCCGAAATTATTTGACGAGCGGGTTATGATCACCGGCAGTCCGAATGTTCTGAAATATGAGAGCGCGATGAGGTCAGCCGCGGCTTTTGACGATGAGTAAGGGCTTGTCGGTTCCAGCATATCGCCCTCTTTTGACTTACCCCCGGCCACGCTCCCGTAGACTTCGTCGGTCGATATGTGCAGGAATTTTTTAACGCCGCTGTTGCGTGCCGCTTCCAGCAGGTTGAAAGTGCCTTTTACGTTGGTTTCAACAAAAGCTCCCGGCCCCAGTATGGACCTGTCAACATGGGTTTCAGCCGCGAAATTCACCACCCAATCGTGTCCCTTTATAGCCCTGTTAACAGCCGCAGTATTGTTTATGTCGCCCTTTATGAACCTGAACCCCTTGCGGCCTTTGAACTTCGCCACGGTCTCGGGATTGGAGGCATAAGTCATCGCGTCAAAGACTGTAATGGAATAATTTGGATGGTTCCTGAACATGTATTCAACAAAATTGGAGCCGATGAAACCCGCCCCGCCAGTAACTAATATCTTCAAATCGTTCCTCCGTGTTATTTATTGGCTTTGCTCGCGTCGTGTTTTGGTCCAAGGTACGGGGTTCAAGGTCCAAAAAACGTGTCTTTTGGACCATGGACCCTGTACCATGGAACCCGTTTTACCGGTCTTTCCTTGCCCACTCGTACGGTATCTCTTTCGTATGCGCCGGGAGCCTGTATTCGTCCGGGTCTTTCGGATTGTACGGCATCGTGGAACAATTAATTATGACAGCCTCGGTTTCCGATATGCCCTTGAACCCGTGGTAGACGTTTTTGGGTATCTGTACCAGTATAGTGTTGTGCTCGCCGAGGAAAAATTCGTTGACCTCGCCTTTGGTTTTTGACTTTTCCCTGCTGTCAAACAGCACCAGTTTGATCATGCCCTTGACGCAGATGAAATTATCAAGCTGTTTTTTGTGGTAGTGCCAGCCTTTGACCACGCCCGGATAGCATGTGGTCATATAAGCCTGGCCGAATTTTATGAATATATCGTCGTCCGCGCGGAGCATTTCCATGAGCCTGCCGCGCTCATCGGATATGGCCTTCAACTGTTTTACCTTAACACCGGCTATCATAAGAGCCTCCCCTTAATTAATTAACAATTAATAATAAAAAACGGTTCATTATTAATTTGTACTATTCCTTGTTGGCCCCGTGCTCTTTTACGAACACGTTCGTCTCGAGCAGCGCGTCCTTTGATTCACCGGCGTCCTGCCACCATCCGTCGAGTACGTTGTATGTCAGTAGGCCGCGTTTTAGATACGCGTTGTTGACGTCGGTTATTTCCAATTCGCCGCGGCCCGAAGGCTTGAGCGTTTTTATAATGTTAAAAACATCGTTCGGATAAAAATATATTCCGATGACGGCCATGTTGGATTTCGGATTTTTGGGTTTTTCTATTATCCTGGTTATTTTTGTCCCCGTGACCTCGGCAATGCCGTACTCGCCGGGATTGTCGACTTCCTTCAGGATTATTTTTGCCCCTTTTTTCTGGGCCTTGAACTCCTGTGCTGCCTGTTTAATATTGCGTTCTATGATGTTATCCCCGAGTGCCACTATCATCTTGTCATCGCCCACGAAATCCTCGCATAGTTTCAGCGCGTCCGCAATGCCGCCCTCGCCCTCCTGGTAGCCGTAATGCAGGTGTTTGAGCCCAAACTGTTTTCCGTTGCCCAAAAGCCTGAGAAAATCGCCGGAATTTGAGCCGCCCGTTATCACCATGATATCATCCACGCCGGCCTTTGCCAGCATTTCTATGGGGTAAAATATCATGGGTTTATCATATACCGGCAACAGATGTTTGTTTGTGATACGCGTCAGCGGGTGAAGTCTGGTCCCCAGCCCACCTGCAAGTATGATGCCTTTCATGTTTTCTCCCTTATCAAATGGAATGCAATTGTTAATTATTATAATAAATATGGGAGGGTTTATCAATTACATTTATTTTTTTATATTGCCGGCGGGTTTGCCTGCAATATAAAAAAATAAGAGCGTTTCGGTTATGTTCGGTGGGGATCCGATGTTCTTTGGGCTTCTGTTGGGCCCGTTCCCGCGAACCTTAGCCAAAACGCTCCACTGCCGTTCTACTGCAACTTCCGGTGCCGATTCTCTTTCTCTTCTTATACCATTATAGCACATAATGCCTCAAAAAGCAAATTTTGGTCAATATTGTTTAACATCCCTGAAAATATTTTGTAAAATACTTTTGACTTTGTCTTTTACCGGTTCCTTGTGAACCACCACTATGTAAGCGCCGGCCGCATATATCGGTTCGTTTGGGTCCGCCCGCTT
>JAJFUW010000084.1 GCA_021372235.1 Spirochaetia bacterium | reverse complement strand
CCGCCAAAAGGCACGTCGTCCGCCGTGTTGTGCTTGTCCTGCGTAAAATCCCTGATGTTCACCGTTTTAAAGTTCACGGCGCCTTTTTCCCTGGCTATTTTTATCATTGAAAAATCAAGAGCCTTTTCAAACACTTCCGGAAAGAGCGTCAGTATGTCTATTTCCATTAATTGTCTTCCACTATCTCGACCGGCGTTTTTTTCTTTATGTTCCTGTTTATTGCCGCCATGGATAGCAGGCTCCGTATTGCCTTTATTGTCCTTCCTTCCCGGCCAATCAGGCTTTTAGTGTCGTTCTTTGATACCCTTACGGTATATTTCATTATCATACCGTCGTCAGTTTCGGTCACAGCCACCCTGTCCTTATCCGCGGCCAAAAGCCCGGCTACATAATACAGGAGTTCTTTCATTGGTTATTTCTTGGCCTTTGCCTTTTTTTCTTTCTTCGGCCTGGAGAGTTTCTTTGGAAGTTCAACACCGGCCCGTTTGAGTATGGATTTCATGGTAGGTGAAATTGCCGCGCCTTCCTTTACCCACTTTGCAGCCGCTTCCGTGTTGATTTTTACCTCTGCCGGGTTCTTGACCGGGTTGTAGAATCCCAGTTCTTCGATGCAGAGCCCGCCTTTTGCCGAACGCCTGTCATCCGATACTACGATGCGGTAAAAGGGCGCGTTCGCCTTTCCCATTCTTTTGAGCCTTATTACTATTGCCATTTAAAACCTCCTGAATTATTTTCAAATGGAGCCGATGACCGGGGTTGAACCGGTGACCTAACGATTACGAATCGTTTGCTCTACCACTGAGCTACATCGGCGTCTCAACTACGTCCGGTGAATCAAGTCCACGCCGGGTCCCAAATTCCTGAGCTAAGGCGCCCTTGCACGCAAAGCGTGCAAACATTAAATCAAAGTTTCATCTACCGTTCGCCCACCGGACACGTTTTATCGTCCGGTACATCGGCAACACAACGACAGTCTTCAGTTCCGGGATTTAATTACAGGCGGATACTTACGTTTCAACCTTTAGCCTTGCTTCCTCGGGTACTAAAAACCGCTTTATTTTAATGGTGCCGAGAGACGGATTTGAACCGCCGACACGTGAATTTTCAGTCCACTGCTCTACCGACTGAGCTATCTCGGCACCTATTGCGTTTCCTAATCGGGACACAAAAAATCCTGTTTATCACTTAAACAGGAGATTTAAGTATAATAAAACAGCCCATGATTGTCAACAACAAAGTAGAAAAAGTTCCTTCAAATTCCTTCAAAAATGGCAGTCAGGCAGGTCTTTCCCGGTGTCAAAAAGCAACGCTACCGGGTTCATAAAAAAGCCAATGTCCTGAACAAGATACACGAATCTCGCAGGAACAGGCAAAAATCAATATTGAAATGCGGCAGCGGGATTGTCGCTTTGTTTTTTAGTGTCCGGAATACCCTCATGAGTATCACCCGGCATCCGACTGCATACCGGAACTCAATTTTCGGGCTATTACAAGCGGTCCGAACTCCCACCCTGCCGGGTTGTTATACGCAGGTATATTGCGATCCGTTGCCCGATGATAAAGACGGCAGACATTTTTGCGGAAAATATCCTGTATGCGCCAATACCGGGATGATTCGCTTCCTTTTTTACCGCCTTCCGTATTTTCCTTTTTATCATCTTTCAGAGAATCTGTTTCCCTCTGTTTTCTAAACACCCTTCGCAATATCCCGCATCCCGCCGTGGGTATCAGAAACAGAAAGTCCTTTGCCGTGCGTCGCCGTGTTTTTCCATCACCATTTGTTTCTGTCTTTCATCTCATGTTTTCCCGTTATTTTTGTTCTCATAAAAGTAACGGCATATATGAAAAACGTTGCCTCACAAACTACAGGATGGAAAACCCAGACCCATGTCGGCCGCCGGACGAACCCGGCAAATGCCTGTGCCATCAGCGGCACTATTGTGATGCAGTATAACGAGAACTTCAACACCCCCCCCATGGGAAAAGAGGCCCACGGATAGGAGCGTTTCTTTTCTTTATCGAAGAACATGAAATCTTTGATTCGCCTGGACTGTTTTTTTGTGAAAGATGCAATATCCGGCGAATAAATATGGACAATACCGCAATCAACCTTTGCGAACCTGCTTTTTTTATTCTTTAATATCTCATAGACCACATCTATATCGAACATATATGGTTTATACGCCGTCTTTTTTACCTCCTCCAGGCGCAGGAACGTTCCATTCGCGCCTATGGTAGGTATGGCCCTCTCTTCCAGGAACGCCGTAAAATAGCCCTCTTTTTTTTCTGTCCTTATCTTCATGCCGGTCCATTTTCCGGTCAGCCAGGAATACTTGTCGTAATTCCCGACGTAAAGGCACAACGGGTCGTTCACTCCCGAGAGCGCGAAATACCTGGTCAGGGGTTTGTCCTGTTTGCGTACCTCCCAGTAGAGCGGCTCTGATCCGAATATATCCCGGTCCTCCTCCAACGGTTTCATCATCTTATTTATGTATTCCGGGTCGGCCAGGATATTATCGCTGTCGATTAGCCCTATGACCGCTCCCCTGGCATTCTCGATGCCCACCGCCTTGCCTGCCTCTCCTGTCTTTAGCGGGTTATCGAACAACCTGATATCCAGCGTTCCCGCAAATCCTTTTATTATTTCCAAAGTTTTATCTTTTGAGCCCGCGTCAACTATCACAACCTCCATGTTTTGCTTCGGGTAGTTCTGGCCGGCAACAGACTTAAGGCACGCTCCTATGACATTTTCTGAATTATATGTTGGTGTTATTATCGACAGCTTAATCATCTGGAATTATCCCTACTTCTGTCTCTTGAAATCGAGTATATGTCCCAGAACAGCTTTACCCGCCTTCAGGATGAACATCAAGTCCTCCCGGCTGCGGATTGAGGTTATCTGCCGCATCATAAATTTTGGGGTCATAAAAGACCTGTATATGTCATCGCATATTTTCATGACGTCGGACGGTTCCATGTCCGGGAACTTGAACACCGGCCTGGTCATGTCGAACTTTTCCCACTCGCCCGGTTTGAAACGGAGCCAGCCGTTGTCGACCGCCTGCTGATAGAGCGGTGTTCCCGGATATGCTATGACCACGGTCGCCTGCAACATATCCGCCAGCCCTTTGTCCATCAATTTTTTGGCCAGTTCATACGTGCGCATGGCGTCAGCTCTGGTTTCCCAGGGGTAACCCACCATTATCGTCAGGTGGACACCCAGTCCCGCGTCTTTTGCTATCCTGCACCCCTTCTCTATATCATCTATCTTTGTCCCTTTGCACAGCCTGTCAAGGGTTGCCTGGTTGCCTGATTCCAGGCCGAACTTCAACAGCCTGAAACCGGCTTTTTTCATAAGCGGCGCTATGGTCTCGTTGATATAGTCAAACCTGAAATTGGCCATTATGGATAGTTTGTAGTCGCGTTCAATCATCCCGTTGCAAAATTTTTTGAGCCACTCGCCGCGCGGAAACGTCCCCGTGTCGTCAAATATCTCCCGTATGCCGTATTTTTTTACCAACATGTCTATCTCTGACAGCAGGCTCTCCGGGCTCCTGGTCCTGAATGTAGGAAAAAGCGTCGTCCACGAACAAAATGTGCATTTTGCGTAAGGGCAGTCCCTGCCGGCCATTGTATAGGTGTAAGGACTGTATTTGAAAAATTTCTCGCCGTAGAGTTTCCACTGCGTCAGTTCCCTGTCTATCATGGGAAGCGCGTTCAGGTCGTGGTCCAGTTTGAATTTACCGGTGTTCTTTATCGCGCCGTCCTCCCTGTACCATATCCCGGGTTCCGGCGCCTTTTTGTCC
>JAJFUW010000071.1 GCA_021372235.1 Spirochaetia bacterium | reverse complement strand
GCATTAAAGGACGGATGGCTTTATACGGGAGACATAGGCAGGATTGACGGGCAGGGTTATGTTTATATCCTGGACAGGAAAAAGGACCTAATAATAGTGAACGGCATGAACGTTTACCCGCGCGAGGTTGAAGAGGTGCTGCTAAAGCACCCTGCGGTTGCCGAGGCTAACGTGGTGGGCGAGCCGGACGAGATGCACGGCGAGATACCCGTGGCTGTTGTAGTGCTCAAAAATGGGCAAACGGCGGACGAACACGAACTCCGAAAGTTCTGCAGGGAAAAGATAGCGAATTTCAAGGTACCGCACAGGGCCGAGTTCTGGAAAGAACTGCCCGTGAACGCCTCCGGCAAGGTGATGAAAAAGGAGATACGGCAGATGATAGCGGAACGGCATAGCAAAAAATAGGTCCGGGGTACAATGCCCATGGTCCAAAGGCAGTTTATAATGAAATAAAAGGGACAGTCGCCATTTTTATGTTATAATACGGGAAAATGGGAAGGGGAATAAATGGGAAATACGCGGAAGGTGTTGGCAAGGATAAATTCGATGCAGGGACCGCGGAGATTAAAACCTCGCTGAAGGTCATATAGTCAAAAACATGATTGGTTCGGCGAATGCACCACGGGAAACGGTCATTGTTTTCAACCCCCGCGAAGCCGGACAAGGCGGACGTGTATTTGAACCTTTGCTGGAAAATGGATGAGAATGGACCGAATTGACCCGCCCCAATATTCCGAGAGGAATGACGCCCGGCGGATTGACAATAAAGTTTGATGTTGTTAAAGACGATGAAACGGACAATAAGATAATTGAATGCGCGGTTTTTGCGGAGCGGGTTACATTATTAGCGGTGATAGACACCTGCTGGAAATCAGGGAGTATAAGGGCATCCTTATTATAAAAACCACGGATTTTTTAAGAAAGGTAATGTGATATAATGTTATTCGTATTGGCTGTCAAATTCGATATCCTGATTCCGATATCCGAAATACGGAGCCTTTAATGTTCCTCCCAACGACCCGCGAAGAGATGGATAAACTCGGTTGGAAACAGTGCGATGTTATCCTCGTCACAGGCGACGCATATATTGATTCCCCTTATGTAGGGGTGTCGGTCATCGGGCATGTTCTCATGAGCGCCGGGTATAAGGTCGGGGTTATAGGGCAACCGGAAATAAAACAGTCCCAGGTTGCAGGTTTCGGGTCCCGGGGGGAACACAATGGTCCAGGGCCCGGGGGACAGGGTCCAAAAAACGGGAGTCAAGGCCCGGGGCTCAGGATACAGGCAGAAACAGATACAACTCCCGATATTTTACGGCTTGGCGAGCCGCTTCTTTTCTGGGGGGTTTCCGGCGGGTGCGTTGATTCCATGGTTTCCAACTACACGGCGGTCAAAAAACCGCGTCGTTCGGACGATTTTACGCCGGGCGGGCAGAATACCAAGCGGCCTGACAGGGCTGTCATAGCTTACTCCAACCTCATAAGGCAGCACTTCAAGAACACCGTACCGATAGTTTTAGGAGGCATAGAGGCCTCTCTGCGCAGGGTGGCTCACTATGACTACTGGAACGACAACGTGCGCAAATCAATACTTTTTGATGCCAAAGCTGACATACTCGTATATGGTATGGGGGAAAAGACTGTCATGGAAGTCGCGGAATACATCAGGGCCCGGGTCTCAGGGCATAAGGCCCAAAATACGGTCGCAGACCGGCAGGGTTTTAAGCCTGAAATTGAAAACGACATAGGCAAGACCGGACCCCGGGCCATGCAACCCGGGACAACAGGTATCAGAGGTATTTGTTACATTTCCCGCGACCCTGTCCCCGGCTATATAGAAATCCCGTCGTATGATGAGGTAAAAAAAGACAAAGCGAAATTCATAGAGTCGTTTAAACTGTTCTATAACAATAACGATCCGGGCACCGCCAGAGGCCTGATGCAAAAACAGGACACCCGTTATCTCATACAGAACCCGCCGCAGGATTACCCGTCGGAGGCTCAGATGGACAGCTACAACGGTTTGCCGTATGAGCGCGATGCACACCCTTATTACAGCGGACAGGGCCCTATCAAGGCGCTTGAGACCATAAAATTTTCCATCAACAGCCACCGCGGATGTTTTGGCGAGTGCAACTTTTGCGCTATCACCGTGCACCAGGGCAGAGTTGTAACCTCGCGCAGTGAAGAGTCGGTCATAGAGGAGGCAAAACTTTTGACGGCATTGCCGGGATTTAAGGGTTATATATATGATGTTGGCGGGCCCACGGCCAATATGTACGGTATGGGATGCTCAAAGTTAAAAGGCGGCCATTGTGCCAATAAACACTGTTTGTTCCCGGAAGTGTGCCCGAACCTGTATGACAGCCATGAACGGCAGATAAAACTTTTGGAGAGGATCCGGCATATAAAAGGGATAAAGAAGGTTTTTATCGCATCCGGTATCAGGTATGATATGGTTGCGGCTGATAAAAAGTACGGGGACAGATATTTGAGGGACCTGGTTGAGCACCACGTGTCCGGCCAGATAAAACTGGCTCCTGAACACTCCGAACCGGGGGTTTTGAACCTGATGGGTAAACCTTCCACCCGGACGCTGAAGGAGTTTAAGGACAGGTACTATATGATAAACAAGGAGAAGGGCTTAAAACAGTTCCTGACATATTACCTTATCGCCGCGCATCCGGGCTGCACGGAAAGGGATATGAACAAACTAAAAAGTTACGTTCAGGATGAGCTAAAGGCTCATCCCGAACAGGTTCAGATATTTACCCCGACGCCGGGCACGTGGTCGGGGGTGATGTACTATACCGAAACTGACCCGTTTACCGGTGCGCATGTTTTTGTCGAGAAGTCGCAGATGGGGAAAGAACGGCAGAAAGGTATAATACAAGATACTGTTTCAGGTTCTATGTTCCATGTTCCAAAAGGCGGGCCGGGGTCCGGATTCCGAGGTCTGGAGGGCGGCCGCAGGCCCCATGGCGCGGTTTCAAAAACAGGCAATAAATCACGCAAAAACGGATGGGGCAGGAAGGGCAACTGAAAATAGTTATTATCCATCCTTAATGATGCTGTTTTATTTAACGATAGTATGCAACATATTACCCGGACGAGGCATTATTATCTGTATAAAAAGTTTATATTATTATATGGGGGGAAAAGGAATTGACAGAACACAGTTTTGTGATAAAATATTGTACATCTAATTTAATTTGAAGAAAAGACTACTATATATGGAGGGTTTCATGCGCAAAGGTTTAATAGTTTTAACGTTGGTACTTGCGTTTGCGGCGTCCGCTTTTTCAGCGGTTCCGTCAGGATTTGGAATAGAGATAAGGGTTGGTTCGATTATGTTGAACCCGTCAGCGTTCAATACTGCTTTCCAGACATCACTGAGCGATGTATTTGACTTTCCGGCGGATGTCGCGACCGAAGTCAATGCAGGAACCCCGATAGTGGATGGCTTCTGGGGGACATATGAACTGGGCTTGAAATATTTCGTAACCCCCAACATAAGCTTACACGCGCGCCTTGAATTTACACCGGTAGAGGTGGTATCAACGGTCCGGATTGATGGTGTGGATTCGTTTGAAGCGCGTGCCGCTTTTGAAACAATGTTCATCGGCGTCGGCGGGCGTTATTATATAACAAATGACTCGGGTTTTTGTCCTTATTTCGGCGCGGATGCAGGAATGTTCATGAACGTTAACAGTTACTACCAGATATGGGCAAATGCGGCCGACCCGGTAACATTAGCATATCTTTACAGCCAGACAAATGATGTCAACCTGCTATCTACACTCTCAAGCCAGGTGGCTGATTATAAAGACGGATTTTTTGGTGCAAACCTTGAAGCAGGTTTTGAATATATGTTCAGTGACAGCGTGGGCCTCGGAGTCGGCATCGGATACAGGCTTGCGACCATGAAACTCGCGGGCGATTTCGTTGACGTGAACGGAGCAACGGTCGTGTCGGCGACAGAGGCTAATCTCGGCGGTGTTTACGGAATGGCGGGTTTAAATTTTTATTTCGGCGGCAAGGGCGCGGAAAAGCGGCCCAAAGCGGGAGCGGCGGCGTCGACAGGCACCGGTGCGGGAGCGAAATATGAGAAGTACGGAGACTACTATTTTAAACAGAAAAACTATAAGGCAGCGCTGAAATACTACGGCGGTGCCATGAAACTTGACAAGACTAATGCTGTATTATACAAAAAAGTCGGTCTCTGCTATTATTACATGAAGGACATGACAAAGGCTAAACAGTATATGGGTTACTATCTGAAATTGAACCCGAACGATACCCAGATGAAAAAATGGTTGGGGATGTAAGGGGTTAGATAATACCAAAGGCCCGGCGGTTTCCGCCGGGCCTTTTTTTTATTTTGTGCGCAGGTTGCCATATTGAGGAGGCATATTTGTTATACACAGACGAAGCAACCTTGCCCGTAGAATTGGTGTTGGCATGGTGGAAAAAAGGCAGTATTTTGTCCAAGTTTTAGGGCCCGGCAACGGAAAGGTATTGTATGTTGGCACTGCAAATTACCTGAGACGCAGTATATATGAGAATAAGAACGGGATTACAGGCGGATTCACAACCGAATACCATGAAAACAGACTGCTGTATTATGATGTGTTCGGTGACATAAACCGGGCAATAACACGTGAAAAGCAACTGAAGGCAGGCAACAGGAAAAAGAAGGAATTACAGATAGAAAATGCTAATATGAACGGGAAGGATTTGCAGTATAAGAAAATACGGGGTGCTTGCTGTGAATCATGCTTTCAATGACAATGAAAACACGGGATAAACCCGCAACTTTTCAATGACTACAAACGTTTATAACATAATAGAAATATCGCTTATAGACGTTTGATTAAAAATCAAAACCGGAGGATATGATACATGAAAAAACACCTGCTCCTTGCGCTCCTGCTCCTGCCTTCATCCCTTCTCTTTGCCGTTGACGACGAGATACATATTGACCAGCTCGGCTACAGGCCCATGGACGCAAAGTTCGCCGTTATTGCCCTGGACAGGGTGGAGAACTTCCGCGTAATGGACGCATCGACCGGGAAAGCGGTCTTTATGGGAAAAACGGACAACCGGGTGAACGACAGGGATTCGGGTGACAAATGCTACCGGGCCGATTTTTCGGAGTTAAGGAAAGAGGGGGAGTATTATATTGAGGTTGACAGGGAGTTTAAATCATACAATTTCACCATCGGGCAGTCCGTTTACAACGATGCATTCATAAAGGCAATGGGCGGTTTTTACCTGCAGCGCTGCGGAATGGAAGTTGGCAATAAAGAGGGCGGGTGGGGACATAAGGCATGCCATTTAAAAGCCTCGATGTACCATAAGGATACCGGTGCGCACGAGACTGAGCGCAGGGACGTAAGCGGAGGCTGGCATGACGCGGGCGATTACGGCCGATACACGGTGAACTCAGGCATAGCAACGGGTACGCTGCTGCTCATGTATGAGAGGTACGCTGATAAGCTGGAGTCCCTGGAATTGAAATACAAATACAGCGGCAGGATGCCGGATACGCTGGAGGAGATAAAATACAACCTCGACTGGATGCTGAAAATGCAGGAGAATAACGGCGGCGTCTATCACAAGGCCACCACATGGAACTTCCCGCAGATGGATGTCATGCCAGAAAATGATCCGCTTGAAGGTTTTGTTTACAGGATATCGTCCGCCGCGACAGCGGATTTTGCCGCTGTCATGGCCATAGCCGGCAGGGCATATAAACACCGCGACAGGGCTTACGCGGCGAAATGCCTGGAGGCCGCGAGGCGGGCCTGGAACTGGCTTAAGGATAATCCAGGCATAGTTCCCGACGGCGGGTTCAAAAACCCGCAGGACTGTCAGACAGGGGAGTATGGCGATGATAATGACGCGGACGAGCGGTTCTGGGCCGCTGTGGAACTGTTTAACACGACAGAAGAAGAGGACTTCGCGGATTATATAAATGAAAACTTCGGGAAATGGGACCCGCTTGTTGAAGGCGGCGCGTGGTGGCGCGATGTCCACACGCTCGCCATGCAGTCTTATGCCTATTCGAAAGCCCCGTCCAAGGACAGGAAACTTGATAAAAAGATTCGTACTGACGTAAAACGGGCGGCCGACGTGATAGTGGCGCATATAGGGGAAAGCGGTTACAGGACGCTGATACCGGAAGAGATGTACATCTGGGGGTCGAACAGCGTGGTCTTAAACTACGCTATAACCCTTCTTGCGGCCGCGGATTACACGGGGGAAAAGTCATATATTCAGGGTGCGGCAGAGGCACTTCATTATATATTTGGCCGTAATCCGTTCAACATGTCCTTTGTGACCGGTACGGGTGATTACCCGGTAGAAAACATACATCACAGGCCCTCAAACGCGGACGGCATTACGGCGCCATATCCGGGGCTGTTGTCCGGAGGGCCAAACGGAAAAAGGCAGGACAGCGTATTGCAGGGGCTGTCGTTTGAAACACCCCCGATGAAATGCTGGGAGGACAATGTGCGTTCATACGCGGGCAATGAAATAGCGATAAACTGGAATGCGCCGTTGTGTTATGTATTGGCGTACTTCTACGAAAAGTAAGAGACAAATGAACACTTGAGATGAAGGGACGAGCCAGGAGACAGAAGCCAGGAGTTGAGCGAAAGGCGAGGGAAAACGAGGCGTAGAACGAGGTAAGATTTTTATTTTACTTTCCTCGTCCTATATCTCGCGGCTCCGCACCTCAACATCCTGGCTTTTGGCTCAATACCTCAAGTGTGGTTTTGACCCTTTTTTGCTTTTGGTTTGAACCTTTGACATTGGAGATGACATGAAAAAAATCCTCATCGCGTTCGCAATCGCCTCGACTGTAATGTTAACGTCAACATATTCTGCGGCGGCACCGTCCGTAATGTCCCCGCAGTACTGGAAAACCCAGGCATTAAACGACCTGATACCTTTCTGGGAAAAGACAAAGGATGTCGAATACGGCGGTTTTTACACCAATGTCAACGAGGATGGCACCATAGGCGAGCCGGGCAACAAATATACGCGTATGATATCGAGGGCTACTTTTGGTTTCTGCGCCGCTTATCTGCTGTCGGGGGAGGATAAATACCTGGATTTTGCCGGATATGGTTTTGATTATATGTTACAGTTCTGTTGGGACGCGGAGTCGGGCGGATGGCATACAACGGTTGACGAGGCAGGGGACACTGACGATGGGGACAAGAATCTTTTTGACGAAACCTACGGCAATCTCGGGCCGGTACTCCTGTATTTTACCACCGGGGATGCGAAGGCGCTGGAATGCGTCCAAAAAACACATGAGATGATGCAGACAAAAGCGTGGGACAAGGAATACGGCGGGTATTATGCCAGCGTCGGGAACAACTGGGAAACGGTTACCACAAACAAATCATTTAACGCGGAACTCGATACGTGCACGGCCTACCTGCTCTATTATTACCTCGCCACGAAAGACAAAGCATTGCTCGCGGATATAATGGCTGTCGGCGATATCATTACAGCGCATATGGTCGACCCGAAAACCGGCTTTGTGGGTGAGTCATTCACCCGCACCTGGGAGCCGACCGAGAGCCGGCTGTGGGCGGGCCATAACCTGAAGACCGGATGGGTCCTGGCACGTATGTACTGCCTGACAGGCGAAAAAAAGTACCTGGAAACCGCGGAAAAAATAGCGGGCAGCCAGATAAAATACATGTGGGACGAAAAATACGGCGGCTGGTTCTTCAGGTTCCAATCCGACGATCCGGCGGACAGAGATGACGATAAAGACTGGTGGACGCAGGAAGAGGGCAATAACCTCATGGTAACCCTCTGCCATGCGACCGGCGCAAAGAAGTACATGGAGAAGTTCAAACAGGGGGCACAATTCTGGGACAATTACCTTATTGATAAAAAATACGGGGAGTGCTATAACGCCGTGTCGCGCAAAGGAGCGCCCCTGCGCCGAAAAAAGGCGGATATGTACAAGTCGGCCTACCACTCCATGGAGCAGGCGCTTTTGAACTACCTGTACCTCAGTCTCTACGTTGATAAAAAAGAGGCGCAGCTCTATTTCCGCCTATCGTCGGACAAAGCGGGACAAAAGCATTATGTAAACCTCCTCGAGGACCCTGCGGTGGTGATAAAGTCCGTTGAACTTGACGGGAAACCATTTGCTGATTTTAACGCGGGCGAGGGGTACCTGACTCTGCCTGAAGGTAAGGCCATGAAGTTCAGGGTAACGTACGGCATCGCCGAATAGGTAATGAGGCGCTTGAAACGGAGTCATCCGGGTGGTATACTTGACATAAAAGGGGTGGATAAATGCTGATACACAAACAGGAGATTTTTTACAGGAAATGGCCGGCAAAAAAGGTAAAAGCTGTCATACTGGCGGTTCATGGCATGGGTGCCAATGCAGAACGGTGGACAGCCATGGCCATGTTTATGAAAACAAAAAGCATATCCACTTATGCCATCGCATTGCGCGGTTTCGGCGAGCTCTCGGGGGACTCGCCGGGGCATGTTCCGTCCATGGAATTATACGCGGACGACATAGCGGCACTCAAAGGCATCATACAGAAAGAAAACCCGGACAAACCTGTTTTTTTGATTGGTGAATCCATGGGCGGCGTGATAATACATTCTGTTGTGTTGGACCATGACGCGGGCTACAGCGGCCTTATCGAAGTTGTGCCTGTATACCGGGATGTGATGAAACTATCTCTGCTGCAGAGGGTGGGCATTGTGTGCGCCGGGATATTTAAGCCGTCAGGCACGGTCAAAATGCCGTTTATTACGGAGGAATTGACCAGGGATTCGGACATGGTAAAAAAATTGAGGGCGGACAGGAGGGAACACAGGTACGCGTCAAGGGGCCTGTTGATAGGGATGACGCTGCGGCAGATGAGGGCGCTCTCTAAACCGGCGGGGATAAAGATTCCGCTGCTTTTCCTCCTTGCCGGCAAGGACGCCCTAAATGACACAAAATTTGCCATGCGGTTTTTCAGCAGGCTCAAGGGTGATAAAGAGTGCAAAATATACCCCGATTCCTATCACGCACTGACCATAGAGAAGAATCGTAATGAAGTCTTCAGGGATATTTTTGGATGGATAGGCAAACATTTAAAACAGCCCGGCAATTTTGAAAAAACTTAATGAAAACGCGAATTTTTCCCGGTAAGTTTGTTTTTACTTTTTTGACACATTAAAACAGGGGCAATTGCATTAACAATGAAGGCACATCCAAGTTTTTTTCAAATTCTTTGTGTTATGCGCCGACGCTGACCGGCCCGAAATGGAAGCGGGGATAACAAAAGGCACCTGACAGAAATATATATATTTACCGGACGGGAGATACGGGAAATTTACGTCCCGCTGTAAGATGTTAACTGAAAGATACGGTGAGTTTTGCAGGAATGGACCGCACGGACACGGAGCCGTTGACAAAAATACAAGCATAACATAATCTGCAGTTCGCGGTGGCCGTTTTTTATGAAACGTAAGACATGAGGGGAACCGATAAGTGCCGACAGGCGCTCTATACGGCGAAAAAAGCGGGAAGAAAAAGCGTCAGATACATGGAATAAAGCATAAATTGCGGCGATGAAACCTATGATTTTAGTTTGTTGATTTTTTTTCTTATCTCTATCCTCTCAAATACATCTTCTATTTTCTTTATCAGTCTTGCCGGGGAAAAAGGTTTGGGTATATAGTCAAAATTGGAGAGTTTTAAACCTTGCT
>JAJFUW010000174.1 GCA_021372235.1 Spirochaetia bacterium | reverse complement strand
GGAATGACATTGAAAAACTGAAAAAGATATATGTCTCCGGCACGGGTGGTACTCAGATACCGGTCTCGCAGGTGGCGGATATATCCATATCTACGGGCCCGGGCATGATAAGGGACGAAAACGGCAGGCTTACCGGCTACGTCTATGTGGACGTGGCGGACACCGATATAGGCAGTTATGTGAGAGAGGCAAAATCCATGCTCAAAAACAACCTGAAACTGCCGGCAGGTTACTCACTGGTGTTTTCCGGTCAGTACGAGTCGATGGAGAGGGTAAAAGAGCGGATGTGGGTCGTCCTGCCGCTGACGTTGTTCATAATATTTATGCTGATATTTTTGAACACAAAGTCCTACGCCAGGACCGCTATAATATTTCTGGCAGTGCCGTTCTCGCTCATCGGAGCGGCGTGGGCTCTGGCGCTTTTGGGGTACAACTTATCCATAGGCGTATGGTGCGGCATCATAGCGCTATTGGGAGTGGACGCGGAGACGGGAATTTTCATGCTGTTGTATCTGGATATGTCACACAATGAATGGAAAGAAAAGGGCATGCTGAATACAGTGGACGGGCTGAAAGAGGCTATACACCACGGCGCGGTAAGACGCCTGCGTCCAAAACTCATGACAGTGCTGTGTATGTTCATGGGGCTGCTGCCAATCATGTGGGCCGCGAGTTATGAGATAGGCGCTGACACGATGAAGCGGATAGCCGCACCCATGGTCGGCGGCATATTCACGTCGTTTCTGATGGAACTGCTGGTGTATCCTGCGGTGTACCTGCTGTGGAAACAGAGGGAAATAAAATAAATCACAGATGACAAGTGAAATTCAAATAAAATAAAACGGCGCAGGGACAGCACTCCCGTACTGTCCGGAGGGCTTTTGGTTTTGTCCGCTTCAATCACCGCGGCTGCCGCCTGTTTTCCATTCTATTTTTAGGTCCCTGTCCGCAAAGTGCAGTACCATGATGAAAATGTTTGCCAGCACCAGTACAGGGGCATATACGGTATAGTAGAGGAAATAATCAAACAGGTTGAACCGGAAATTGAACGCCCGTGCCGTGAGCCAGGTCAGCAGAGATGATACCAGAAATGAAAGTCCGAAAAACAGGATACCACCGGACAACAGCATGTAGTTGGTCAACCACAGGAATATCCCCGAGAGGAAATTGAGTGAAGAAATATTGATGAATACATGCGGCAAAAGCCATAGCAGGTTTGTTTTGTCCAGCAGGACGGTAATCAGCGCCATGTTTATGACAGGCAAAAGCAGCAGAAAAAGCACCGGGATGATGCCGGGTGATTTAAAAAGTGCCTTTGCCAGGCAGGCAATATTGTCCTCCAGCCACAGGATGTTGATGAGGGCCCACCTTTTACGCTGTTTGAACCATTCCTGTGAGGTGTCAGGCATGGATGTCTTGACGGCCAAAAGCCGGGGATAGGTATATCGCGCGTCACGCATAAAAGCCCTTGCCGCAAAATCACCGTCCTCATGAATAACAGGCATGAAACCATTGAGTTCATCAAACAGGCCTTTTTTGACAGCGAACGCTGAACCGATGAGTCCCGGGGAGCGCCTTGCTATTTTTGACAGTATATAGTTAACCGCTGTAAAGTTGAGGTATTCATAACTTATCATGGCGGAATAGGGGGACCTGACTATGACCTCTTTGGGCATTTCCACAATGTCATGATTTTCCATATAACCCGCGATTGTGGATAAAAACATCCTGTTCTCGGGCAGCAGAACATCGTTGTCCAAAAACAGCAGTACGTCCGTGTTGAGCTGTTTTACGCACCCGTTCAAAAGAGCAGCTTTGCCGAGGTGCCTGCGGGGGTAATACAGGGTGATATCGGCGCGTACGCTGTTGAGGGCATCCCTGATGGAACGGGTCATTTTGCCGTCAATGGCAACTATTATCTCCTTGTCGGCATGGCTGTCGGATGAAAGTTTTTTTACGATGTCTGCGAGAAATTCCGGTTCCCTGTAGACAGGAATCACTGCCGTTATTTTCATTGCTTTGTTCTCCTTGTGAAACTCATTTTTGACCAAAAATATGTTTTGGTCAAATAAAGGGCAAAAAAATTTACCGTTTATATATGCCGTATATTATCACGTCCAGCAGGCCGTCAATCTGTTTTTCCAGCGAGTTCCCGCCGTTTCTTGCCGGGCGGCTGTATTCCAGCCCGCTGATAGCGGTGCAAAGAGCATATGTTGTGAGTTCCAGGTCCTTGATTACAAAGGCCTTTTCTTTCACGCCATAGTCCAGTATATATTTTACAATTGCGGTCTCTTCGCGGTCAAAATCCTTCCTGAATTTTTTTATGAAATAGTAGTGTTCCAGGCGTCTGTCGGTCAATACGGTGTATATATTTTTCAGTTCTCTTGTGAACCTGATAGTGGTTAAAATATAACCTTTCAGTTTTTCCCGGGCGGAGGCCGTCCCGGCAATGGTGGTATATATCTCATTTCTGAGTATGCGGGACTCACGCTCCAGTACTTCCTTGTAGAGGTTCTCTTTATTATTGAAATAGTAAAAAATAGAACTTTTGCCGATGCGCGCGGCGCGGGATATGTCGTCAACGCTTGTCTTTATGAGCCCGAAGCGGGCAAACATCCCCTGCGCAACCTGCAGGACGATGTTCTTTTTTTTTGCGCTTTTTTCCATCCGGTATCCTCTTTTATTAGTTTTGACCATTTTTATATTTTGGTCAAATATAGCACAGGGGCGGTCATAAAGCAAGCAATAAAGGCGGGCCGGCGTGATTTTAAGGATATACCGTATCAGGACGCTGAATTTGTCCTGTTTTTGGGCCGCAACATTCACATAATATCCTCAGACGAGGGGATGTCAGTTTTAAACACTCCACAATCCAAACAGGGGATGTGCAATGAACCACGGGCAGGCGCTCGCAAGGCTCCGCAATTTCATGCGCCAATAAACTGTCCGGGCCAGAAAAGGGCGAGGCGGCGACGCGGTTTAACTATTACATCCTTCAAATATAAATCCGGTGAAATAATACTTTTGTTTTTTGTCATAGAATAATGTATACTTGGATTGTAATATCTTTGCTGTGGCATTTAACACAAGCAACCCAGAGGTTTCAATGAAAGATAAATACGCAATTCCCGCTTTCCTTATAATAATAACAATCCTGTTTACAGGCTGCCTCAGGGAGGATAACACTGTCATGGAAAAGGGTAAACAACATGCCGGGTTCGTTGCCATCCCGGGTAAGGTAGGGATATACGACTACAGGCTCGGCAAAACAGTGCTGGTGGACAAGGTCATACAGAGCGAAGAGGAGTACAAAAAGAGCCTGCCCACGGACGTGTGTTATATCGTCCGCAGCAAGGGCACCGAACGCGCGTTCACCGGTGAACTGCTGGACAACCGCCAAAAAGGTATTTACAAATGTGTGGTCTGCGGCACAGACCTGTTCGTCTCTGACGCCAAGTTTGACTCGGGCACAGGCTGGCCGAGCTTTTTCCGGCCGGTCTCCGGGCTCAACGTTATCGAGGTTCCTGACTTTTCCGCCGGCATAACGCGCACCGAGGTCATGTGCGCGCGCTGCGGCGCACACCTGGGGCACGTGTTTGACGACGGCCCGAAGCCGACGGGGCTGAGGTATTGCATGAACTCAAAGGCATTGGTGTTCGAGAAGGCGTCTCAATAGAAAAATGTATCAAAAAGAATTGAAAATGTGTTTAATTGAGACCATTACAACAAGACACCACAAAACCAGGAGGTTCTATGGCAACGGAAATCATCAGCGTTTCAGGTTTGCACTGCCACGGATGTGAATTGAACGTAGAGGACAGCATCAAGGAACTCCCGGGTATTAAAAAGGTAAAAGGCAATTTCAACGAGGGTACGGTAAAGGTGGAGTTTGACGAGTCAAAGACAACTACCGCGGCAATAAGGGAAAAGATAAGGGAAGCGGGGTACAAAGATAAGTAGGGCGAAATAATAAAACAAAGAGACAAAAGTAAGGCGTAAAGCACTACAAAAATCGGTTAATTAGTTCTACTTTTGTCTCTTGTCTCCATGTTTTATTGAAACAACGATCTACTTTAAAAAAGGACAACCATGCAAAAACAACTGTTTAAGGTCAAAGGTATGCACTGCGAAAGCTGCGTGCTGCTCATAGAGCGGACTTTAAAGAAAAAACCCGGTGTAACGGACGCGGTTGTGAACCTCACCACGGAGTTCGCGTCAATTACCTATGACCCCGCGCTTATCAAGGACAGGGAACTGATAAAGGCCATAGAGAGCAAAGGATACAAGGTGGTCAAAGAGGCGGAATACAACAGGGAAAAAGAGGTGAAAAAGATAGGTTTACGGTTCCTCACTTCCGCCGTACTCGCACTGCCTGTGGTTGTGCTCAGCATGTTTGCGGCCCCGGGCAGTTTCGCGTTCCGGGAGTACATAATTTTCGGCCTTGCGACAATCATACAATTCGCGCTCGGATGGGAGTTCTACCGCAATACCTTCGTCTCTCTCAAAAGTCTTGATACGGGCATGGACACGCTTGTCAGCCTGGGCACCAGCGCCGCGTACTTCTATTCGGTTTACCTCATGTTCATCGGCCGCGAGGGCCATTCATATTTTGAAACCTCCGCGGTTTTGATAACAGTTATCCTGCTCGGCCGGTTCCTGGAGGCGCGTGCCAAACTTAACGCCTCTGACGCCATCAAAAAACTGATGGACCTGGCCCCAAAAAAGGCGCTCGTTGTGCGGGAGGGTAAAGAGGTCGAGATAATAACTAACGAGATAGCGGCCGGGGATATTGTAGTGGTAAAACCCGGCGCGAGCGTGGCAGTGGACGGCGTCATAATAGACGGGTCGACGTCTGTGGACGAATCCATGATAACAGGGGAAGCAATGCCGGTTGAAAAAAATGCGGGTGATCATGTTAATGCGGGGACCATAAACACACTGGGCTATTTCAGGTTCAAGGCGCAAAAGGTCGGGGATGAGACAACGCTTGCCGGGATAATCAGGCTGATAGAGGAGGCGCAGGGTTCAAAGGCGCCTGTCCAGAGGCTGGCCGATAAAGTGGCATCCATATTTGTTCCGTCTGTGCTGGCCATCGCGCTTATAACTTTTGCGGGATGGCTGTTCGCTGGAGCGGGGATGTCCTCCGCGGTCAGCGCGGCAGTTGCCGTGCTCGTCATCGCGTGCCCCTGCGCGCTCGGGCTTGCAACGCCGGCCGCGGTAATGGTAGGGTCAGGACTGGGGGCAAAAAATGGGATACTGATAAAAAACGCCCCGGCGCTTGAAAACCTCAGCAAGGCCGTTAATTTTGTTTTTGACAAGACAGGGACCATCACCATGGGAAAACCCGCCGTATGCGGCCTCATATCGCTGTCCGGTGACGACGATGAACTCCTGCGTATGGCTTATACTCTGGAAAATAACTCGGGACATCCGCTCGCGGGTGCCGTTATTGACATGGCAAAAGACCGGGGCCTCATTGCCGATAAAGCCGAAGGTTTCAAAGCCATACCGGGTAAAGGAATACAGGGATTGATCGGCGGGTCCGAATACTCGCTCGGCAGCACCGGGTGGATGGAAGAAATGAAAATTGACCTGACACCGGTGGCAAGAGAAATCTCCTCATATGAGGCCGGCGGCAGGAGCATAATGGTGCTGGCAAAGAACAGCAGACTCGCCGGTGTCATAGCGGTGGAGGACCCCATAAAAGATGGTTCGGAAACGGCAATCAAAAACCTGAAAGACATGGGCATGCACATATACCTGTTCTCCGGCGACAGCCAGCCCGCGGTAAAATACATGGCGGAAAAAGCCGGAATAGAAAATGTCCTGGCCGGGCTGTCGCCCGGACAAAAACTCTCGGAGATAGAACAACTCCGCAGACGGGGTGTGACCGTCATGGTCGGAGACGGCATCAACGACGCGCCCGCGCTGGCAAAGGCGGACACAGGCATCGCGCTCTCGTCCGGCACCGATATTGCCATGGAGTCCGGTGACATAGTGCTCATGAAAAACAACCTGGGGCTGGTGATAAAGGCCGTGAATTTGAGCAGGTTAACCCTCAGGAAGATAAGGCAGAACCTGTTCTGGGCTTTCATATACAATATTATAGGGATACCGCTTGCGGCACTGGGGTTGTTAAACCCGATGCTGGCAGGAACGGCAATGGCGTTATCATCGGTCAGTGTGGTCACGAATTCGCTGCTGCTAAAGAGGGCAAAAATATAAACGTATTTTCGTATGGTATTATTGTGTTGGTTGGCTTTTGAGCGGAAATTAATCGGCAATAATATACAGGGGAGGATAATATGAAATACCTTATAATCGGCAACGGGGTCGCGGGTATGTCCGCGGCCGAGGCAATACGGAAAAAGGACCCGGAAGGCGAGATAGTGATGCTCACCGACGAGCGCTACTACCATTACTCGCGGCCACGTGTCATAGAATTTTTGGCGGGCAAAGCCGGCCTCGGCCAGATAACCGTCCGCAACGTCGAGTTTTACCGGGAAAATAAAATCAGGCTGGTGATGCTGGTCAAAGTAAGCAGGATAGACACGGCGGCCAGGAGAGTGTTCATAGAAGGCGGACTCGAAGAGCATTACGACAAACTCATAATCGCCGCGGGTGCGGATTCTTTCCTGCCGCCGGTTGACGGGGCTAAACAGGCGGGCGTTTTCACCCTGCGAACGATAGATGACGCGAAAACCATAATGGAGTTTGCGGCATCAAAAAAGAGCGCGGCGGTGATAGGAGGCGGGCTCTTAGGGATAGAGGCTGCCATGTCGTTATCCGTGCTGGGTCTTAAAACAACCGTCATAGAGATGTTTGACAGGCTCCTGCCGCGCCAGTTGGACAGGGACGGCGCGTTAATCCTGCAACAGATGCTCGAATTAAAAGGCCTGAGTTTTCTGCTGTCTGAACAGACCGCCTCCATCAAAAACGGCCAGGACATGCTTACCGTTAATTTCAAGGACAATACCTGCGCGGAGGCAGGGGTGGTGCTGTTTTCCGCGGGGGTCAGACCGAACCTGCAGGTTGTACAGGGGACGGGTATAATAAAGGACAGGGGCATCAAGGTCAACAATTTTATGGAAACTAACATAAAGGATGTTTACGCGTGCGGCGATGTGACCGAGTATAACGGCATGCTCTACTGCATCTGGCCCGCGGCCAGGGAGCAGGGCTATACTGCCGGTTCCAACGCGGCCGGGGAAAAGACGGAATATAACGGAAACATACTCTCGACGAAACTCAAAGTTGCGGGCATAGATATGGCGTCGCTGGGCAGTATAGAAGCGGGCGAGGGTGTGACAGTCCATACAAAGAGTGAAGGCGGTGTTTTTAAACGTCTGTTCATAAAGGACGGCCTGCTCGCGGGCGCCATATTGCTGGGCGACACCGGGGAATACAGCAAACTGCAGGCGCTCATGAAGGCTAAAACACCTGTTAACGACCCGGTTTCACTTTTTGTATAACACAGCGGATTATCGCTGTAACGAATAGGGAAACAGTAATTATGAAATTGTATGGCTTTTAGTGTATTATCAGTACTATTTGTCTATTAAATAAGGAAAAACAGCATTGACAAAATTATGACATTGTGTTATATTTGGAATGATTACAAAATTGTAAATAGTTCAATAAATAAACAAAAGTTGAAAAAGCCCGTTTTAGTAAATATACTTGTTAAGCGGGAAAAAATATGGAGGTGGAATATGATCGGGAAAAAGATGGAAGACGCGTTGAACAAGCAGGTCAACGCGGAATTTTATTCGGAGTTTCTTTACCTTTCCATGTCGGCTGATTTTGCCTCAAAAACATTCGACGGATTCGCGCAGTGGTTCAAGGTGCAGGCCGAGGAGGAGAACAGCCATGCGATGAAGTTTTATAAACATATTATTGAGCGCGGCGGAAAGGTAAGACTTGCCGAGATAGCGGCGCCCAAACTCTCATGGAAAACGCCCCTGGAAGCGGCAGAGGACGCCTATGCACATGAACAGAAGGTAACTGCCATGATAAACAAACTGGTGGAGACAGCTCAGGAAGAAAAGGATTATGCGGCGCTTGAGATGCTCCAGTGGTTTGTAAAGGAGCAGGTCGAGGAAGAGGCCAATTCCTCAAAGATGACCGAACAGCTGAAGATGATAGGCGAGTCTGTGGGCGGGATTTTCCAGATAGACCACATACTTGGAAAAAGGAAAAACGGCTGAATAAGAATTATGGGGGATAGAAACCCTTTTTTTGTGACAAATACTGATCAGGATGGAAAATGGCTGAAAACGGTCTAACTGCAAAAGATATAGGCGACAGGCTGAAATCAAAGAACATCAAACCATCGATGATCCGCATCAAGGTTATGCAGTACCTGCTGGACAACAGGACCCATCCTGACGCGGACACCATATACAGGGCGCTGATACGCGAGATACCGACGCTGTCAAAGACGTCAATATATAACACGATGAAGGTTCTCTCTAAAGGCGGGCTGGTACTGGAGATACCCGGCGGGAACAACCAGGTGCGTTACGACGGCTACATGCACAGGCACGGACACTTTACATGCGCGACATGCGGCAAACTGCTCGACGTGGATCTGGCGTGCGCCTCCTGCAGGGTATCGGGCATAGACGGCGCGAAAATACTGGAAGAACAATTGAACATCAAGGGTATATGCCCTGAATGCACGGGGAAAGAGGGGAAAAATGATAAAAAAAGGAAGTAAGGCTCCGGATTTCTGTTTAAAGGATGCCTCTGAAAAAGAGGTATGCCTGAAGGACTACAAAGGCAAATGGGTTGTGCTTTATTTTTATCCAAAGGACAACACGCCGGGGTGTACCATAGAGGCCAGGGATTTTTCAAAGGAGCTCGACGGTTTTGAAAGCCTCGACGCGCAGGTACTCGGAGTCTCGGCAGATTCGTGCGAGAGTCACAGGAAGTTCATAACGAAACAGAAGCTTACGATAACCCTGCTCTCGGACGAGAAAAAGGAAACGCTGAAAGCGTACGGCGTCTGGGGCAAAAAGAGTGTCATGGGGAAACAGTCCATGGGAGTCAACAGGACGACATTTTTGATTGACCCGCAGGGAAAAGTCGCGCGGGTATGGGAAAAAGTATCGGTAAACGGCCATGCGGCCGAGGTAAAAAAAGCCGTGGAGGAATATAAAAAATAATCCGGAGGCACATAAATGGCAATAAGGAAAATAGTTGAGAATGTATATTCGGTGGGCGTTATGCATTGGGACAGGAGGTTGTTTGACCAGTTGATACCTCTGCCCGAGGGTACGAGTTACAACGCCTATCTGATAAAGGGCGGCACAAAAACAGCACTCATAGACACAGTGGATCCGTTGTTGAAGGAAGAACTGTTCGAAAACCTGAAAAAAGCAGGCGTCACAAAGATAGACTACGTCATATCGAACCACGCCGAGCAGGACCACTCGGGCTCACTGCCGTTCGTTCTGCACGCGCATCCCGAGGCCAGGCTTGTGACCAACGAGAAGAACCGCGGCATGTTAAAGGACCTGATGCCCTCGATAGACGACGCGCGTTTCATGGTGATAAAAGAAGGCGACACGCTGGACCTGGGCGGCAAGACACTCGAGTTCGTGATGGTGCCGTGGGTCCACTGGCCGGAAACGCAGGCGACATTTTTGAAAGAGGACGGCATACTTTTTTCCTGCGACTTTTTCGGCGCGCACGCGGCCGTGGCGGACATATTTGACACGTCCCATTTCTACGTGCCGGCGAAGCGTTATTACGCGGAGATCATGTCGCCTTTCCGTAACAACGTGAGGAACAACATGGCAAAGGTGGAAAAATTGCCCATAAAGATAATAGCGCCTTCACACGGCTACATACACCTGGACCCGAAACCCATAATGGACGCCTACAGGGAATGGGCAGGCGACGACGTGAAAAATGAGGCTGTCATAGCGTATGTTTCCATGCACGACTCAACCAAAAAGATGGCCGAGTACCTGCGCGAGGCGCTCATCGAACGCGGGGTCAACGTGCATTTCTTTAATCTGCCGGTCTCCGACATAGGCGGGATAGCCATGTGCATGGTGGATGCGGCCACGCTGGTTGTGGGCGCACCGACACTGCTGGCAGGGGTTCATCCTGTGGCGGCAAACGTGGCGTACATAGCAAATGCGCTCAGGCCAAAGACCAGGTTTGTATCGCTTATCTCCTCTTTTGGCTGGGTGGAAAAGGCTGGCGAGGCTGTTAAGGGCATGCTTACAAATTTCAAGGCGGAACTGCTGGCGCCGGTCATAGCAAAAGGCTATCCCAAAGAGGCGGATTTCAAAGAACTGGACAGGCTGGCGGACGATATTGCGGCGAAACACAAGGCCATAGGGGTCTTGAAATAGGTTAAGAATACATGGCCCAAACGGCGTTTTTTGGACCATGGACCCAATCCGTGAAAACAACAAATAGAAACATAAAAAATTATTAAGGAGGAACAGACATGGCTGTGAAGATGGGGATTTATAAATGTTTAAAATGCGGTAATGTTGTCGAGGTCGTTGTGGCCGGAGACGGAGAACTGGTGTGCTGCGGAGAGCCTATGAAGCTCATGGACGAAAAGACAAAGGAAGGCGCCGGCGAGAAACATCTGCCGGTTATAGAACCATCAAACGGAGGGATACTCGTTAAGGTCGGTTCGGTGCCCCACCCGATGGAAGCCGACCATTGGATACAGTTCATAGAGGTCATCCGCAAGGACGGCAAAACAGGACGCAAGGACCTGAATCCCGGAGACAAACCCGAAGTGTTTTTTGACATCAAACCGGAAGAGGTAAGCCAGGTCAGGGAGTTTTGCAACAAGCACGGGTTGTGGACAAAATAAAAACAGGTCCGGGGTCCAAAAAAAATTGCAGGGACAGCGTTCCCGCGCTGTCCGCGGGCAGTTAAATACATAACTTAAAATACACGGAGGTTTTACAATGGCATCACTCAAAGGCACACAGACAGAAAAGAACCTGCTGGCATCTTTCGCAGGCGAGTCTCAGGCACGCACACGTTATACCTATTTTGCTTCAGCCGCAAAAAAAGAAGGCTATGAGCAGATAG
Organism: Spirochaetia bacterium; assembly: GCA_021372235.1. Lineage (GTDB taxonomy): Bacteria > Oederibacteriota > PGYV01 > PGYV01 > Palsa-1178 > JAJFUW01. The sequence goes on along the minus strand of JAJFUW010000174.1, from coordinate 4,597 downwards.
CGGACCTGTTCATGGAAACCGCTGAGAACGAAAAAGAGCACGCCAAGAGGTTCTTCAAATTCCTCGAAGGCGGCATGGTGGAAATAACCGCATCATACCCGGCGGGTGTCATAGGCACAACACTTGAAAATTTAAAGGCTGCGGCTGAAGGGGAAAAGGAGGAACACATGCTCCTCTACCCAAAGGCGGCTGATATCGCGGAAAAGGAAGGGTTCAAGGATATAGCCGCGACTTTTCGCTACATAGCAAAGGTGGAGATGGAACACGAAAAAAGGTACAGAAAACTCGCCTATAACATTGAAAAGGGAGAGGTCTTTAAAAAATCCGGGGCAGTGCGCTGGAAATGTCGCAACTGCGGTTATGTTCATGAAGGCGACAGCGCACCGGACAAATGCCCGACCTGCCTGCACCCAAAAGCGTTCTTTGAGGTAAAGGCGGAAAACTATTGATTGTCGTTTTTTAAGCAAAATAAAGCAGTACGTTGAATAAATACAACCCGCGGAGCAACTCCGGCGGCCGTGTTACAACGCGGCCGCCGGTGATTCCCGGCGGATAGACCCGGAGGAACAATGCCTGATAACGGGAAAATATGTAAAGGCGAGATAGTCATAGTTCTGGCAGGCGAGGCGGGCCAGGGAATACAGTCCATAGAGGGGCTGCTGGCGGGCCTCATAAAAAAAGAGGGGTTTCATGTTTTTGCATCAAAGGAGTATATGTCGCGCGTGCGCGGCGGGGTCAACACGACAGAAATAAGGATGTCTGAAAAACCGGTCCGCGGTCACACGGACAGGATAGACCTGTTGATTCCTTTGAACAACGAATCCATCCGGCACCTGGCCAATCGCATAGACTCAACCACTGTCATAATAGGGGACAACACCCAGGTAAAACATGAACGGCTCGTCAACATACCTTTCCAGAGTATCGCCTCCGAGTTCGGCGACGTTATCTATTCAAACACCGTGGCTGTCGGCGCGGCATGCGGCCTGCTTGGCATTGACGGGGCAGCGCTTTACTCACAAATCAGTTCCCGGTTCGCCTCTAAGGGCGAAGAGATGGTATCAAAAAACCTGAGCGCGGCAAAGAGCGGATATGCCATAGGAAGCGAACTGCGCGCCGGCGGTATTATCAGAACTGAAATTAAAAATGACCCTTCTTTGAAAGATTCCGTACTGATAAACGGTTCAGAAGCAGTGGCGCTCGGTGCGATAAACGGCGGGTGCGACTGTGTTTTCGCGTATCCCATGACGCCCGGTACCGGTGTATTCACGGCCATGGCGGGTTGGGCAAAAAAAGCAGCCATTGCGGTTGAGCAGGTCGAGGACGAAATAGGGGTCATGAACATGAGCCTCGGCGCATGGTACGCGGGCGGCAGGGCCATGGTCTCAACATCAGGCGGAGGATTTGCGCTCATGACCGAAGGCGTGTCGCTGGCGGGCATGATAGAGTCTCCGGCCGTCATACATCTGGCGCAAAGGCCGGCTCCTGCGACGGGCCTGCCGACCAGGACCATGCAGGGCGACCTGAACATGGCGCTTTACGCCGGCCACGGCAGTTTTGCCCGCGTTATACTGGCACCGGGGAACATAGAAGAAGCATACGAACTTTCAAAACTGGCATTTGAACTTGCGGACAGGTTCCAGGTGCCGGCGTTCATACTCACCGACCAGTATCTGACAGACATCTACTATGATACAGTCCTGCCCGAGGAAAGTCTGCCGGTAGAAAAACATATCATCGAGGCAAAAGAAGGTTACAGGAGGTACGCCATCACACCCGACGGAGTTTCGCCCCGCGGTGTACCCGGTTTTGGCAGCGGGTTCATATGCGCAGACTCGGACGAACACGACGAGGATGGCAGGATAACAGAGGACCTGGACGGCGTCAGAGTGCCGATGACAGACAAGAGGATGAGGAAATTTTCAGCCGTGAAAACAGCGCTCCTGCGGCCGCGGCTTTACGGACCGGAGGATTATGAAACGCTTATAGTCAGTTGGGGTTCCAACCTGGAAATAATAAAGGAAGCAATGGCGCTGTCCGGGAAAAACACCATCGCACTCGCCCATTTCCCCCAGTTGTATCCATTACACGAAGATACAGCAGGCATATTGAAAAAGGCAAAAAGGCTCATCTGCTTCGAACAGAACGAGACCGGCCAGTTCGCGGACCTTATTAAACTAACTACAGGGATAAATATCACGGAGAGGGTTTTAAAATACAACGGACTGTCCTTTTCAGTTGAAGAGGTCTTAAAGGCAATTAATAATTAACAATGAAGAATTAATAATAAAGGATATTTCGCAATATTGGAGGTTGTATGGATAACTTATTTGACCGCAAAGGCGAGACCGCCTGGTGCCCGGGCTGTGGAAATTTCGGGCTGCGCAATATTGTGTTAAAGGCCATAGCCGAATTGGGATTGAAACAGGAAGAGGTGGTTTTTGTTTCCGGAATAGGCCAGGCCGCGAAAGCCCCGCAGTATTATAATGTGAGTTATTTTAACGGCCTGCACGGCAGGGCTCTGCCGGCCGCATGCGGTATAGCCGCGGCAAATCCCAACCTGAAAATAATCGTCGAGTCAGGCGACGGCGACATGTATGGCGAGGGCGGCAACCACTTCATCCATACCATCAGGCGCAACCCCAACATAACGGTCATTGTTCACGATAATATGGTGTATGGCCTGACAAAAGGCCAGGCATCGCCCACAACGCCTATCGGCATGAAAACTCCCATACAGGTTGACGGTGTGTTTGAAACGCCCATAAACCCGATGGCGCTGGCAGTATCGCTTGACGCTTCATTTGTGGCCCGCGGTTCGGCGGGCGAGGCAGATGCGACCAGAGAGATTATAAAGGCCGCGATAAATCATCGCGGGTTCGCGCTGGTTGACGTGTTTCAGGCGTGCGTCTCTTTTAACAAGATAAACACGCACAAATGGTACAGGGAACACACTTATGTCATGGAAGCATCGCACGATCCGCATGACAAAAACGAAGCTTTTAAAAAAGCGCTGGAGGCTGACCCTATGCCGCTCGGGATAATATACCGTAACGACACAAAAACGGTTTTTGAGGATAAACTCGCTCCGTATGCGCAGTCAAAGGAGCCGCTGTATAAAAGGCAGGCGAACACCGCTGCGGTGAAGGAGATATTGGAGTCGAAGAAATGAAGGCGGCAGCGGAAATGGCGCCGCGGCGCGACCGCGTGGGGGCGGCTGCAAGGGCGGCCCGGCATAACAGTTTTTGTAGCAGAGACCTTCATGGCCGCGTAAGTGAAAATGACACCACGGAAGAAAAAATATAAAAAGGAGACGAACATGAAAAGAACAGTAACTGCAGTTGTTTTAGCTCTTTGTCTGGTATTACCCTCGGCGCTGGCGGCACACCCGCCGTCGGACATCAAGTTCACATTTGACATGGAAAAATCTACTGTGACCGTGGACATATTCCATCAGGTCAAAAACCCGGCGGACCACTTCATCCATGAGATAGAACTCAAGGTTAACGGGAAAAAGGCAATAAAGCAGGATGCTACGGTGCAGACATCTGCTGAAAAACAGTCCGTGGTCTACGTCATACCGGGTTTGAAAGCAGGTGACAGGGTGTCAGTGACAGGGGACTGCAACAAGTACGGAATTCTGACCATAGAGGCTGTGGCACAGCAGCCTGTGAAATCCGAACCCGTAAAGGCCCAAAAGGTGAAATGATGGATGTAAAAGACGCAATAGAAAGCAGGCGGGGATACCGTTCATTCGTGCCTGTCGAGATAACCGACGACATGCTGAAAGAACTGGGCCGGGCCGCGCAGATAACAGCATCCTGTTTCAACAACCAGCCGTGGCGGTATGTCTTTGTCCGCGGCAAAGAACAGCTGGACAGGGTAAAGGAGGCACTTAACAGGGGCAATGTCTGGGCAAAGGACGCCTCGATGATAATCGCGGTGTTCGGCAAAAAGGAAAAGGACTGCGTCATAGCCGAGAGGGAGTATTACCTGTTTGACATAGGCATGGCGACATCGGCCATGATACTGCGGGCGACCGAGATGGGACTGCTGGCCCATCCGATAGCCGGCTACTCGCCGGAAAAGGTAAAAGAAGTACTGGGAATACCCGCGGACTGTATGCAGATAGCGCTGGTAATAGTAGGTAAAAAGATGGACGGAATTTCGCCGGTTTTGAGCGAAAAGCAGCTCCGCGATGAAAAGGAAAGGCCGCCGCGCAGGACGCTGGAGGAAATATACGCGGTGGATTCTTATAACGATAAGCTTGTGTAATGTAGAAACAGAGATTGCTCCGTCATCGCGCATGATTTATGGTCGCGAGAGCAGAAAGAGCGCCCCACGCGACCGCAGGGGGTGTGGCTACAAGAACGGTTTGGTATAACAGTCTTAGTAGCCGCGACCTTTATGGTCGCGAGAGCAGAAAGAGCACCCCACGCGACCGCAGGGGTCGCGGCTACAAGAGCGGTTTGGTATAACAGTTTTAGTCGCGTGAGCAGAAAGGGCAACCCCACGCGACCGCAGGGGTCGCGGCTACAAGAACGGTTTGGCATAACAGTTTTAGTCGCGTGAGCAGAAAGGGCAACCCCACGCGACC
>JAJFUW010000172.1 GCA_021372235.1 Spirochaetia bacterium | reverse complement strand
CGCCGCCGTAGAGCAGCATGGATTTTTCAAACACCATGTCGTAGTTCTTTTCTTTCGCGAGTTTCTGTACTATGGACCTGATCTCGTCCACTATGTTGGCGGTCAGTTCCTTTTCCTGGTTCAGCAGGTCCTGCTGTATCTTCATGGCTTTTTCCTGGAGGCTCGTCAGTTTATCCTGAAGTTCCTTTTCCTGTGCCGCAACTTTGTCCTTGTCCAGGACCAGTTTCTTGTTATCCAGGTCCTTTTTCAGTTTGATCAGGTCGTTTTTTTCCTTTTCGATGTTCTTCTGTTCCTTCTCGACCTCTTTCTGGAGTTTTTCCTTAGCTGTCTTTGTGCCCTGGTACTGGTTGAACACCTTTTCAATGTCAACGTAACCTACGTTCAAAGCAAAAGCGCCCGCCGTAAAGGCAAAAAATAACATCCCGGCAAAAACCAGCGTAAATTTCCTCATGCCAATTACCTCCTCAGGTATTTTTTAGAATAAGTTACCGATATTAAAGTGAATCTTGCCCCCGTCCAAGCGCTCCTCGGGGTTCAATCCATAACCGTAATCCAGACGCAGCACCATGACAGTTCCCGGTATGGTCAGCCTCAAACCCACGCCCACCGCGGAATACAGGTAAGGCTCGGACCAGTTTATCTCGTTTATGTTGTTCCAGCTGTTGCCCGAATCAAAAAAGGCCGCCAGGGTCAATACCCTTTCCACGAGTTTCAGTTTGTACTCCACGTTGGCGACTACCGTAAAATCTCCGCCGCCTATAGGCCCCAGCCCCCTCTCCTCGTAACCGCGGACCGTGTCGGTTCCGCCGCAGTAGAATTTTTCGGTTGTCGGTATGGAAGCACTTCCGTAACTGTAGTTGTATCCGGTGCCGTTGCCGACCTTGAGGCGCATCGCGAGCACAAATTTCCAGAAAGACGGCACGTAGTACCTGACGTCTGCAACCTCTTTTATGTAGTTATAATCCCCGCCAAGCCAGCCGCCGCCGAGCTGGATGATACCGCTCGCGTACAGGCCTTTTGAAGTGTCAAAAATATCGTCGCGTGTGTCATATACCCACATCGGCGATATGGAGCTTATCTGGCTCTTGCCTTCCGATATCACGTCCACGTATTCAGCCTGAATATTTGAATACTTGTCCTCCTGGTAACGGTAGGTGAAATAGGCCTTGTTCTCTTCGGTTATCCTGTGTCCAAAAGAAACGTTGAATCCGTAGGTATCCAGGTCATATCCCTGATTATTATAGTCGGTATTACGGAATATGTTCCACAAGTCAACCCCTAAAGAAATCGGAGCATCGAGAAGCCACGGGTCCTTGTAGGAGAGCTGCCATGATTTTTTCTGGTTCCCGTACTGGACGTCAGCAGAGAAAACCTTTCCCTCCCCGAAGAGGTTTGACTGTGACAACTGCACATATCCAACGAGGCCCTCGACCGTGGAATACCCGGCGCCCAGGCCCACGTTTCCGGTCTTACGTTCCTCGACCTCAAACACTATGTTGAGTTTATCTATGTCTGACTGCTCGGTGTCAATGACCACGTTGTCAAAGAAACCCAGGTTATAGACCGCTTCCTGCGATTTCCTGATCTTGGTGGAATCAAAAGGCTCGCCCTCTTTTACCAGAAGTTCCCTGAATATGACCTTATCCTTTGTGACGTAATTGCCGCGGACCTTGATGCCCGAAACATACGCGACAGGCCCCTCGGTTACCGATACCTTTACCGCCACATCACCTTTATCTTCGTCATATACATAAGTGTCCTTTATCTGCGAGAATATATGACCTTTTTCCGCGTACATCTGGCGTACCATGGACAGGTCCCTGTCAAACTGCAGCCTGTCAAACGTCTTGCCCGGCTTAAGAACCATTTTCCCGGTCAGGTCGGCAGCCGTAAAAATTGCCGTTCCGTCGACATCGATGGACTTCACGGTGTATTTCATGCCTTCGTCCACCGGTATCTCGATGGTTATTATCTTTTTTTCACGGTCTATCTTAACGTCTTTGGCTATGACATCCTTGCGGTTAATCTCAAGCTCGCCCTGTGATAAACCGTTTATCCTGGCCTTTACATAACCTTCCTGATAATAGGAATTCAGTATGGCCTTTAGGTCATCGATAAAAACATCATCATTGTAAGTGCCGCTGACGAACCAGCCCTCTTCCTTTGTTTTCATCGCGCCCTTAATCTTGTCGTTTGAAAAAACCTTATTGCCCGTGGCCTTGATGGCTGTGACCTTTAGTTTTTCACCCTCGTCGATATTCAGTTCAATGTTGACCTTTTTTATCTTCTTTCCGTCTTTTTCCTCTTCCACTTCGTCCAGCGCATAGGCCGCGTTCGCGTAGTAATAGTTGCGTTCCCTGTATAGTTGTTCAATGTTGAGGAGCGCCCTTTTGAGTTTGTATTCGTCCAGGTACTCGCCTTCTTTTATTTTTGCACCGAGTTTTTCCTCGTCTTCCAGTTTTGATTTTATGTCGCCTTCCCCGATTTCCTTAGAGCCTTTGATTATGATTTTTCCTATCTGGAGTTTCTCTTTTACCTCGACCACGAGGATGTTTTTGCCATCTCTCTTGACCAGGCTCATCTTTATGTCGTCAAATTTGCCGCTTTTATAGAGATTTTTGATGTCTTCACGGGTTTTGTATGCCGAAAAAGTCATGCCTATACCATACGATATCTGGTCCAGAATCTCTTTTGAGGTAACAGTATTGTTACCTGTAATCTCAATGCTGTCAATCATGTCTTCCGGCGTGGACAATGCGTCAATCGCCGCGGCATTTACGGCCAGAGCAGATAACATCAAAATAATTAAAACCGCTGTTTTCCTCATATTAAACACACAACCTCCTGGATTTTTTTGGCAAAAAAACATTTGTTATTATAACATAAGGCTTTTTTATTACAATACTTTTAAACACTATTTTTTTACTGTTTTTTTCCAATTTTTAAATGTTTATATTAGACGAACGGCCGGAGCTAAAAGTTTGCAGTAAATATTAACAAATATTTGGTGTCCGATGTCCCGGCCCAGAAAAAACTTGATTTTCACCATTCACTGGGATAAAATAGAAACATTAAATATCAGGAGTTTAGGATATGGACGCTGATCAAAGTGTTCTGCTTCTTAACACTACTTTTGAACCTTTAACCGTGATCTCTGCCAGGAGAGCATTGAGGCTGATTTTTTCCAAAAAAGCCCATACCATTGAGGAAGGAAATACTCATCTGTGCACCGTCAGGGCGAGGGTCAGGGTCCCATCCGTTATACAGATTTTTTATTACGTCAAAAAACCCTACCTTGCCCCGAAATTTTCAAAAAAATCGGTTTTTATCAGGGATAACTACCGGTGTCAGTACTGCGGAAAACATATAACAAAACCGACAATAGACCATATAATACCAAAATCAAAGGGCGGCAGGACAGGCTGGATGAATGTTGTGACCGCCTGCAATCTGTGTAATAACAAAAAGGGAGACAGGCCGTTAAAAGAGGCAGGCATGCGTCTGATAAAGGAACCTCATGAGCCGAAATACCTGGTCTACTCCTCGGTCATATCCCCCGCCAGGATGAAAAGGTGGGAACGTTACTTCTACCCCGAACTGCAGGAAACGGAAAAATTCATTATAACCGCGGCTGTATCGCAGGAGTTGGCGGTCAACGCCGAGGCACTTGTTTAGCCGACATCCTCATATCCTGACAATCAAACAAATATGGTTTTCCGTACAATATATATTTGGCTGCAAGGATATGAGGCTATTGGCTAATTTTAGAAGTCCGCCAATAAATCCCCCGGGTTCACCGGCACCTTATGCAAATTAACCTGCCAGTGCAGGTGCGGTCCCGTTGAGATTCCTGTGTTACCCACTTCCGCGATAATATCCCCTTTTTTTACGTTCATGCCCTTTTTGACAAATACCCTGTTTAAGTGAAAATACATCGTATATATACCGGCGCCATGGTCAATTATCACAATTATACCGTACATTTTTGTGGTCGACGCCGTCATTACAGTCCCGTTGTTTGAAGCGTGTACTTTCGTTCCCTTTGGCGCGGCCAGATCCAACCCCTTGTGGCGCCAACCGGCCTTGCCCCCGTCGTATGTGCGTTTGTCCCCGAACCCGCCTGTCTGCACGGCTTTAACCGGCATTATGAACGGCATTGTAAACCTCGCCGGTGTTATCCTGTTCTGGAAGCCATAAATTATCCTGCCTTCGTTGGAGAGTCTGACCATGCTATTGTCGTTGACCATCCCTGTTGACAGCTGTGTTTCCCTCGATTTTAAACCCACCACACGGACCTTTTGCCGGTCGATAGCCTCATCATCATTCCTTAAAAGCCACCTCGTCTTCAGGTCCTTTTTTCCGTTTGTCCCGAGAGGTACCGGTATAAAAGCCATGCACATGTACTCGGATTCGCGCACATCGTATTTGCGGTAGAAAGCCTGATATGTCTTGCCCATGAAGGTCACTTCCGCGGCTTTGAGCGGCTCGTTTGAGTTTATCCTGACCTTGATGACACCCCCCTCTTTGACGGTATTCGATTCGAGCATCACGTAGGTTTCCGCTGATAAGGATACAGGAAGCAGGGACATCAAGATAATAAAGATTTTCCTCATAAGCCCATGGTTATTCCTTTCTTTTTGGGAACATTTTATTTGAGAGGCGTGTGTTTGTAAAGCATATTTTGTTCATTAAAAAATGAAACCGGAGTCTAAAGCCGGGATGTGCCGGCAAAGATACTACGTTCATTCCGGGCTTCAGTCACCGGGCTCAAAAAAATATGCGCCGTTATGCCGGCTGTATCGACTTTTCCCCGTTTAACGCCGCTTCTGCCTGCGCTACGAGTTCGCCCATAAGTTGTTTTACCGACATCATCCTGTCCGTCCTGTCCACATTCGAACCCGCAAAGACAAACCCGTTATCCAGATCACCTTTTGCCGCGTTGGTAAGCGCTTCGGCTATGCAGTAAGGGGATTTCTTTGGGTCACACGTTTTCAGGCACAAGTAATTACATTTGAACTTTATCTCTCCCCTTTCGGCCTTTTCCAGGAACTTGTTCCTGAGCGCCCTTCCGGGCATGCCGACCGGTGAGTGGATTATCATGATATCCTCTTTTTTTGCATTGATGTAAGCCCGCTTAAAAGCGTCCGCCGCGTCGCACTCGTCGGTGCATACAAAACGGGTTGCCATCTGGACGCCTGATGCGCCGAGTTTTATCATTTCCGCGATGTCAATACCGTCAAATATCCCGCCTCCGGCAATAACGGGTATCTTTACCCCTTTTTCCGTACCGTATTTCTCCGCCACCTCGATGACACTCTTTACGATGTCTTCGAGTTTGGGCATGGACTGCTCGTCCTTTAACTCATCAAATGTATAACCGAGGTGGCCTCCGGCCATGGGGCCCTCTACAACAATGGCGTCAGGTGCCCTGTTGTATTTGCGGATCCATGATTTGCAGATGAGTTCGGCCACGCGCGCCGATGACACTATCGGCGCTATCTTAATCTTTGAGCCTTCCACAAGTTTGGGAAGCGTCATGGGAAGCCCCGCACCCGAGAATATAATATCCGCACCCTCTGCGACAGCCACATGTACGAGCCTCTCATAGCTTGTAAGCGCAACCATTATGTTGACAGCCAGTACGCCTTTTGTCATTGACCTGGCCTTCCTGATCTCTTCCGCGAGTTCTGTTACGTCCGCGGCCATGTGTTCCTCAATATTGCCCCTGTCCTTTACATGGTCGCTCTTGATGGCGGCTGATATCGTTCCCACTCCTCCGCAATTCGCAACTGCCGAAGCCAGTTTTGACATCGATATCTTGATACCCATCCCGCCCTGGACTATCGGCGGCCATATTTTCAGGTTCCCTATCTTAAGCTCCGGTAATTTAAACATTAACACATCCTTTCCTTTGTAACCGACTTGTAGTCTGATTTTTTAGCCCTAAAAGAAAGATTTTTAGAACATTGCCTCCTGTAAGCAATATCTTTTGGTTAAAACCTCTCTTATTCAATTTATATCATATCAGTTATCATTAAGCAAGGCTTTATCTCCGGTTGCGGGAGGGGTATAAGAAAATATATAGTATACAGGTAATTTCCTTAATAATAATATTAGGCCAGGAGCGGTATTTAAGGTTGTTGAATATGTTCTTTATCGCGACGCTGTATGTGGCCGGTTGTATTTGTAGAAACGGGCTTAGTCCCCGTTTCATGGCTGTTTGCCCTTTGAGCCGGCCACGGGTGCCGGCTCTACTGTGGGTTTTTGGTGGAATTATAATTGTGACGTTACCTTTAATTACCGGAGGGGCGGTCAATATTTTAGACTGTTGATTATGGTATTTATGTCGGATATTTTGTTGTTTTTCATGTATTGCTCGATGCCCTTTGCCGCCAACTCCGACGCGGCCGGGTCCCTGAAATTTGCTGTCCCCATCTGCACCGCCGTGGCTCCGGCCATCATGAACTCAACCGCGTCTTTCCATGACATTATGCCTCCTATTCCTATCAGCGGGAGT
>JAJFUW010000168.1 GCA_021372235.1 Spirochaetia bacterium | reverse complement strand
TGCCGCCTTGTTCGCCTTATTTGACTGCAGATGTCCGATAAGATGCCAGCTAAGATCAGCGCGGCCAATCTGTGCGATCTTTTCCTGTGCCTCCTGCACCTTGCTCTCGCCAAAAAGCCTGATACCGATTTGCGCGGCTGCAATTATTGCCTGTACTGGAAAGGTTTTCGAAACCGCAAGCAGTATAACATCATTACCCGATGACCTGATATCCTTCAGGATATTATCAGCATTGAACTTAACATAATCAAAATTTTCCATTTGTTAGTACATCCTGTTTAAATATAATTATATTTGTGTTATAATAAAATTCAATAATATTTTTATGATTCTTTGCTAATTGGTTGCGCATTGCGGAATTAATTTTCTCCATAAGAAAATTAACGTCCTTTATCATAAAATATTTCGTAATATGGCATTGTAATTTTTATATATGGAATTTGCGTTTATCTATTTTCAATCCTTCTCTGCGGGATATTCTAATCCCATACCATTAAAATAAATATCTGATACAGTAAACTATATATCCGTCTTTGACTTATCAATAATAATCCTGACCGGATAGTTCTTGTGGCGTATTGATATCCGCCTGTCAAAATAAAGTTTTATTCTGTCGCCGGGCGAAAGCTCGTTTTTTGTCACCGTTTTATTTACCACCCAGTAAGTATCTTCATCCCATGATACCTGTATCTCCCTTCCGTCTTCAAGCGTAATCACCATCGGGTCCGCCCTCTTTATCGTGCCGACCAGAGGCGCCGAGAACTGTTTTTTTTCGGAACCCTGAAATTCTTCCGTTCCGGTCATTTGTTCATACTGTTCCCTGCTGTCAAATACATATATGGAATTTGCCAGGATTGTCTTTTTATTCCTCGGGCCACGCACGGATACAATCTTCTGCTCCGACAGTTCCGCCGGCCTTCCCTCTGTCTTCATAAAAAATTTGGTATCGTTGTTCAGGCGGAACTCTATACTGGTCTGAACCTTGCGCAGGATATATTTATCGCCGTCTATTTTCTCGAGTACGCCGACAGATATTATATTTTGGGGCAGTTTTGCATTTTCATCGGCATCCTCGCCGGCGGCCTCTGTTACATTTTTTTCAGCCGCCCCCGTATCACTGACATTAAATTCCCTTGCGCTTTCTTCGTCGTCGGCATAGATAAATGGTATCATAAAAAACAACACTGCTACCGCAGTCAGGAATATACTCTTCACAGGGGCCTCCGCATTTTATTATCCGTATTTTTCACCGACACCGGTTTTTTTTTAGCGCGGCCTCGGCCTCGGACGGCCTGACATATACCGGGCCCAGGTAAAACAACCGTTTCCTGCCGTCCTTTTTTTCGTTGCCTGCTATAAGCCCGGCGAACACATCCATATCAACATGTTCAAGTTCCTCAAGATACGCGGAACAGCCCGCGTCCATGAGCCGTTGCCCGCAGCCGTCCGTTCTCAGGGACACTATCACGGACCCTTTGCCTGCATTTTTCAACATGTATTCCTGCGTTACTAGAACCGGCGGGGTCGTTTCTGTGAGGCCGTTCTTTTTGGCGTTATAGCAAGCCGTGTAGAATTCGCCTCGTCCCGCGTCCATGACAGCCCATACCTTTTTGACAGTTTTATTTACGCTGTTTGCCATGATTTCAAGCACCGTGCGGCCGTCAAACTGCGCCCCAAGCGGCTGGGCAAAACCTTTCATTGCCGCCATACCGACCCGTATCCCCGTGAAGGACCCAGGGCCCAATGTAGCCGCAAACAGACCGATATCCGTGTATTTCAACCCCGAGCGGGACATTATGCCGTCAATCAAAGGTATGAGTACTTTGTTGTAATTCTGTTCCGCTTTGATATATTCCAGAGATATGCATCTCTTTCCGTCATAAACTGCTATGGCAATCTCTTTGCCACTGGTGTCAACAAGCAGCATTTTCATTCTCGCAAGTCGCCTTTATTATAATTCTTCCCCCCGCTTTTGTTCATGAGGGCCGGGGAACGGCGTTCATAGAATATTATTGTGCGTCTATTCTGCCCCGCGTGTTCTATCCTTACAGCACGGTTAAAATCCGGCCACGTCTGTTCCACCATCTCGGGCCATTCTGCCAGTAAAACGGCGCACGGTTCACGCAGATAATTACAAAATCCCGTCTTTTCAAGTTCCTGCATAGACTGCAGCCGGTAAAAATCGAAATGATATATCTTAATCCCCGCCGCTTCGTATTCCCGAACGAGCCCGAACGTCGGACTCACAACCGCCGCTTCTTTGATGCCAAAATAGGAAGCCACGCCTTTCACGAAATGTGTCTTACCGGCACCGAGGTTGCCGCTGAGCGCCACAACGTCACCCGGCTTTAGGGTGACGGCGTAATCGCGCCCCGCTTTTATGGTGGACCGCTTTGCCTGCGAGGCCAGCGTAACGGACTCCCTAAAATTTGCCTTTAAAAATGTTTCCATGCTTTTTTATACCCGGCCTTCCTTATAGAAGAACCGTTTTTTATGAAAACACCGCCTGCATCTTTTATGGTCCCTATCTCATGGGCTGTAAAACCCTCACTTTTCAGGAAACGGCCGAACAATCCTATTTTTTTCTGCGGCACAGTAAACAGCAGTTCGAAATCCTCTCCGCCATAAAGCGCATAATCCCCGGGCTTATCATTGAACGAAGCGGCCACCGCCGCGCACTGCTCTGACACCGGCAGTTTGCCATAGTCTATGACCGCACCGCATTTTGACTCTTCACATATCCTCGTCATGTCGTTAACCAGTCCGTCCGATATGTCCATGCACGCATTGACCGCCCCCGAGCCCAAAAGCTGCCGTCCCTGCACAAAACGCGGGGCCGGTACGAGGTGACGTTTTACCGGCAGGTATTCAAAAGCTTTTAATTTTCTCCCTGCCTTTTTCTCCAGGACCCGCAGCCCGGCGTATGAATCTCCGAGGAAACCTGTAGTAAACACATGGTCCCCTGCCTTTGCCCCTGACCTCATCAGCGCCCTGCCTTTTTCCACCCTGCCGAGCAGTGTTATGGAAATGGTCAAACACCCGGCTGATATAGTATCCCCGCCTATAATATCTATTGAATAATCAGCCGCGTAGTCCATGATCCCCCTGTAAACCGAGGCCGCAAAAGCTTGTTTTTCATTTTTGAGAAAGCCCATGCAGACAACGGCATATTTGGGAACTCCTCCCATCGCGCATATATCCGAAATGTTGGCAGCCATCGCCCGCGCGCCTATCTCCCACGGGGTAAAATACTTCCTGGAAAAATGAACATTTTCAGACAGAGCATCGGCTGTTATCAGGAGGTCAAACGTTTTATTGTAAGGGAGTACCGCGCAGTCATCTCCTATGGAGGCTATCACCGGGTTGACAGGCGGCAATACGCGTCGCCGTATCGAATTTATAAAATCAAATTCGTTCATTTTGGCAGGGTCTTGGTTGTAAGCACACTGTAACGCATTTTGGCGTATTCGGTTACTATCTCCGGGAATTCTCTGATTACCTTTTCGTATACTTTTACCGCCTGTGCTTCCCTGCCAAGTTCCTCGTATATCCTGCCCTTGTTTGTCAGGGCCTCGGCGCTTAAAAAGCCCTTCTGGTATTTTTCCACTATCATGTCATAATATTTAACGGCGTTAGGATAGTCTTTTTTCAGTTTATAGGATTCTGCTATGCCGAAAAGCGCTTCGGCGGCCCAATCGCTGCCCTCGAAATTTTTCACTATGGCCGAGTAGATTACGATGGCTTCGTCCGAATTTAGTATGGAATTATAACACTCGGCAAGTTCCAGTTGCAGCCACGCGTACATATCGTTATTCGTGTCTTTATATTCGGCACAGAGTTGTTTATACATCTCTATAGCCTTGATATTCTGTTCCGCATCCTTTAATGTCTTTGCCAGCGACAGCCTCGCCTGTTTTATCTGCTCTTTGTACCGCTCATCATTACCCCATTTTGCCACTATCTTTTCATAACGCTGCGCGGCTTCATCGTATTTTTTGTATATCGCTGCTTTTTCCGCGGCTTCAAGCCTCTTTTTTATGACCTTGCCGGTATTGCCCCAGCCTGTAGCGTTGTCGACGAGCATATAACCGCCCGCGAGCAGCCCCGCTATTATGAGCGTGCCCGTAACTTTTTCAAAAAGCGTGGCTTTCCTTGGCTGTTTTGTTTCAGTAACGGATTGTGTCGCAACATCCTGTTTAACGGCAGTCTTTTTGCCCGTATCTTTTTTTGGCATTATTGTTTTCTCCCTGATAAACTAAAATGCGGCTAATAGGTGCTGACTTTTTTTTCGGCGTAGTATTTATCTCCGCCTTTTGTGATCGCCTCGACTTTTATTTGGTACTCTCCAGCCGGTATCGCATAACCCATGGGGATCATCTGCCTCATATACCAGATTTTCTTTTTACTGTCATATTTTAACGGCAATTTATAATCCGCAAACATTTTTAGGTATCCTGAAACCGCTGTTACCTCATCACCGGTTTTTACGGTAACCGTGACGATAGTGCCTGCTTTCAGTCCGTGATCGGGGGTGATTGTGAATTCCATATTGTTCCTGCCCGCCGGAACAGTGGCGCATCCTGAGAGCGCCAGTAAAAGCACTGCGGGTATCAGGAACCTTTTATACTTCAACTTCCTCACCCGGTTTCAATTCTTCTGTGAATTTGAGTCTGGATGTTATATCCCCTGATGCACCCTCGGTGTTGCTGATAATTTCAAGCCCTATATATCCCGGAGTAAAAAACAGTACTATTATGAGCATCGTAAGTTTCAGGTTGGAAAGTAAGCCTTCGTATGTGAACAACTGATACCGGCTGTTCATCCAGATAATAACTATTGATGCTATCAGGTACAGTGCGGCAAAAACCAGCACTACCCGTTTCGCGTTTTTTGCACGGTAAGCGTTGGTGTCAAGGTCCAACTGGAGGTTATCAAGTTCCTCTTTTTGTTCCAGTGTCAACGGCTGGTTAATGAGTTCGTCAATCTTCTTTTTGATCTGGACATTGCTTATGAATATTTGTATAATCCATCCCCACATAACCAGGAAAAGGAGCGAAATAAGTATCAAAAATATGGGAACTATCATCTATAGCCTCCTGTTTTTTTCAGTGCCTTGATCGCCCCGGGCACTGTATTTACCACATCCTGCGCCGTGATACCCTCTTCTGATATCGTGTCTAAAAGCATATCCGCCGCCATTCCGTGCACGTAGTTCGCCGCAATTCCTGCCTGCACCGTCTGTATCGAATGTGCTGTTAAAGCCGCAATAATTCCGGTCAGCACATCCCCGCTGCCCGGGGTAGCGAGCCCCGAATTTCCCGTAGAATTAACATAAATATTTTTGTCACGGTCAATAACTATCGACCTGCCATCTTTTAAAAGGACATTGATACCGCAAGCGTCGACAAAATCCCGTAATACCCTGAATTTGTCCTTTATTATATCCTCAATCCTGATTCCTGTCAACCTCGACATTTCACCTATATGCGGTGTAATTATAACATCTTTGCCCGTGATTTTCAATAATTCTTTGTGTTCCGCAAAAGCATTGATGCCGTCCGCGTCAATGATAATCGGTTTGTTGATATCTTTTACCAGTTTCCTCACGAGAGACTGCGTTCCCCTGTTTCTCCCTATACCCGGCCCTATAACCACCACTTTCGCTTTGTCCGCCAGTTCCATAGCATTTTCAAATGCGGCTTCGCTCAAAAAGCCGTTGTTTTCTTTCAAACCGGCTGTAATTATCTCATCACTGCGGGATTTTACAAGGCCCGTCAGCGACTCTGCTGTTCCGACTGTCACAATACCCGCGCCGGATTTAAGCGCAGCCTTTGCGCTCAAAACAACAGCCCCTGTTAAACCCGGAGACCCGCCCAGTATAAATATCGGTCCAAAATTACCTTTGTTCGCGTTCGCATGGCGATATGGCATCATTGATGCCGCTATCTCCGCAGTTATCAGCGTGTGTTTTCTCGGTATGGACAGCAACTGCGCCGGAAAATTTAAATCAGCCACCAGGAGTTTGCCCGTATACTCAAGCGCCGGGAATACGGATATACCGAGTTTCGGCAGGCCGAAAGTTACTGTAAGCGCGGCATATACCGCCACCCCCCTGATATCGCCGGTATCCGAATCCACACCGGAAGGTACGTCAACCGCCACAACAGTCCTGCCAAGCAGGTTTATAAAGACTATCAGTTTGGCCATAAAACCATCGACATCCTTTTTTATTCCGGTCCCTATAAGAGCGTCCACAAAAACATCACAGTTGGTGAGCGCCACCTCGGCCTGCCGGAGCTGTTCTATGGATTTTAGCGGCACTATTTCGATGCCATACCTGAAAGCAGCGTCGTAATGCAGCCTCGATTCTTCGCTTAAGCTCCCATATTCCCCCGTGAAAAATATCCTTACAACAGCGCCTTCGCCTTTCAAGTGCCTTGCAACCACAAAACCATCGCCTCCGTTGTTTCCGCCTCCACATAATACGTTTACCCTGCGGCCAAATAACCGGCCATACTCATTTTTCATGGCTTCCACGACGTTAATTCCCGCGTTTTCCATGAGTATGGATGCCGTTACTCCGAAACGCTCTATTGTGGTTTTATCGATATCCTTCATTTCAGCAGATGTTACAAGATACATGGTGCCTCCTCCTTTGTCCGGCCGCCGTCTAAACGCCGGCCGTTAACCGGATATTATGCACACCGCTGCGGCCGAGGTATGGGTATGTGATATTGAAACCTCCAACCTTACCGCATTCTTTTTTTTCAGTGCGGCCCTGATCCTTGGCGTTATTACAAGCGAAGGCTTTCCGTGGACGTCGTTTTTTACCTCAATGGCATTCAAGGGTATCGACTTATCCGTCGAAAGGGCCTTTATAAACGCCTCTTTAACCGCAAAACGACCCGCATAATGGATACCCGGCCTCTTTTTTCCCGAGCAGTACATAATCTCAGCCGGCGAATATACCCTCTTCAGAAAAGCCCTGTTGTTTTTTATGACTTTTTCCAACCTTTTTATATCGCAAATATCTATACCAATACCTTTTATCATCGTTTATAATAATATCACAGTAAGCGGCCTGTTTCAATCCCATAAAGTATTTTGTGGGAACAAACCGACACGGCCGGCCGTCTAATTTTTTGAGTTGTTGGAGAGAGGCCAGATGGAAGAACGTTTTGAGAAGTTATACAGAGAAAATGCGCGTTATGTCTACAACGTAGCGCTGGGCATATTGCGTAATAAAGCAGAGGCAGAGGATGTCATGCAGAACGTATTCATAAAATTGTTCGAGACCTACGGCAGTTTCAGGGGCGAATCAAGCATCAGGACCTACCTGTACAGGATGGCGGTTAACCGCTCGATTGACCTGATACGTGTCCGGTCCAACAGGTCCTCAAAACTGGAACAGATAGAACTGCCCCAAAATACGGTAAACAACCAGGCAAAGGCGGAACTGGACAGTTTGATGTCCCGGTTGCCTGTCGAGTTGCGTACCCCCATCCTGCTGTCCGAGATAGCAGGATTTTCCTACAAGGAAATTTCCGCAATACTGCAATTGAATATCGGAACCGTCAAATCCAGGATTAACCGCGGAATGACCCGCCTGAAGGAAATGGCGGCAAAGGAGGTCATGCATGGAGTGTAAAACCGTGAAAGAACTGCTGTATGATTACACCAAAAACGAAATCTCTGCCGGACAAAAAGAATCCATCGCTTCGCACATAAAACAATGTCATGAATGTACCGCGGAATATGACGAGTTGATCCGGTTAAAAGCATTGTTTGGTTCATCTTTGGAGTCTCCCTCTCCTGTCGTGCTCGCCTCCATACGCGAAAAGCTCGCTGCCGCGCCATCCGGCCGCCGCCTGCACGGTTTTCTGCGACCGGTAATCGGCATTGCCGCCGCCGTGATGATAATCGCTTCCGCCGGGTTCTACACATCCGGCATTATCAGCCACAAAAACAATATTACGGATTATATGATTGAGAGTTACGAGGTTGTGGAACCCGAATTCTATGACAATACCGTTTATAATTACGAAACAGACATCCTTTACGGGGATGTTTTATAATATGACAAAATCCGGGGAGGCCCGAAAATGAAAAAGTTGTCTTATCTTGTGTTCATCTTATCGTTGTTCACAGTACCCGCTGTCTTTGCTGAAATGCCTGAAATAGACGATGACGGCCCGGGGGCCATGGCTTCCGGCCGTGGTATTTACAGGCTGATAGAAAAGCTCAACCTGACCGATGCGCAAGAGGAGAAACTTGAGGAAATGCGGGCGGCATCAAAACGCGAGCTCTTTGCGTTGCGCAACGAGATACGTATTGCCACATGGGACATACAGGACGAATTCAAAAAAGAGAAACCCGACAGGGAAAAAATAGACGCCCTGACCGACAGGGTCTGCGAAATGCAAAAAAAAATGATGAAAATCAGGACAAATGAGATGTTCAAAATCAGGGAGATACTGACAGCAGAACAGTTCAAATCCATGACAATAGAGATGGACAAGGCAAAACGCAAAGCCGGAAAGAAAACTATGAAAAAACTGTTCGAAAAGGATAAATAAATATAAAAGCATAATACGCTTTCCTCGTAGAAGGAATACAGTGTATTATGTTTTTATATTATTCTTGTTCAGCAGGACTTTTGAGAGTCCCTTCATCGCCGCCCTGTCGTTTAAGTCAAACAGCAGCGGCGTAACAGTCACATAACCTCCGGCCACACCCCTTGAATCCGTCATCTTTGCGCTGTTTTTCCCGGGCCCGATTATGTGCCAATAATATCCCCCGTTGTGCTTCCCGCCGCCCTCGGATTTATAGGTCTCGTTGTAATCCTTCATTCCTTTCGGCACTATTTTTACCCCCCGTATCTTCTCCTCGGGCAGGTTGGGCAGGTTGACGTTCAGGACCGTGTGTTTTTTTAACTTTAATTTCCCGTCAAGCGCCAGGCCCGCCAGGTATCTGATATATTTTACCGCAAACTCCATGGGTCCGGGAGTATATGTGTCTATGGAAAATGCCATCGCGGGTATGCCCAAAATCGCCGCTTCAGTTGCTGCGCCTATCGTCCCGGAATAGAGTATGAACTGCGAGATATTCGGTCCGTGGTTTACCCCCGATATCACCAGGTCCGGCTTGCGCCTGGCCAGCCTCAGCAGGCCCAGCTTCACGCAGTCAACCGGCGTCCCGGAAACCGCGTAAGCTGTATTCCCTTTATACCGCACCTTTTCTGCCTTTAACGGCCCCGTGACCGACAGTGAATGGGACGCTCCGCTCCTTTCCCTGTCGGGAGCAACGATCAAAACCTCCGCCAATTCCGATACGGCTTCATAAGCCGCGGCCAGACCTGCCGAGTTTATCCCGTCATCGTTTGATATCAATACATAATATCTCTTTTTCATCTGCCGCTCCGTTTCTATCATATACTGCACCCGTCCTTATGGCTCAAGTCTGAGTTTATTATCCGCTATGAAGTGTTTGAGCCCTTCGAGCACGCCCGCGGCAAATCCCTGCTTTGCCCTGTATATGTCGCGCCCCTCCAGGGCTTCCCGCAGCTCACGTCTGGCGTTACCTACCATTATCCCGTGGTAAAAAGCCAAAAGCAGGTCCAGATCGTTCTCGGAATCGCCTGCCACTACGACGTCATACAAGTCTATCCCATTCCTTTCGCATACAAATTGCGCCGCTTTTCCCTTGTCGCATCCCTTCGGCAGCACATCGAGGTAATATGAATGGCTCGCAATCAGCCTGGTGTCCAGCCCGGCTTCCGCCAGTTTTTCATACACCGCGGCAGTTATGCCGGTATAATCATTTTCCGTAAACACATACGATACTTTATTGGGCAGTATTACCGGCTGAAGCATTAATCCTTTTATCCCGCCGAGTGCGCGCATTATCCGTGCGGGATTAAAGCCCGTGGCTCCCATTCTCGCGCTCCAGTCAGTGTCAATTTTATAAGCGCCCGCCGACCTGAACCTGACCTCTGAGCCGGTAGCCAGAACAACCGCTTCGGGTTCTATGAGTCCGCCGTTTTCAACAGCGTCCATGAATTCATCATAATTTCTGCCGGTGGCGTATACAAGCCTGAAAGCGTTCATGTTGCTGTTTATAAACCCGTTCAGCCCGGCAAGCCCCACAGGGTCACCCAGCAGGGTGCCGTCAATATCGGTAATAAGCGTGATCATTTTATTTTATATCTTATGAGGCATGCCGCCAGAAGTACGATAAGACATTCCCATACAAACCATTCGCCATACCTGGTATACGGGGTTAGGCTGCCTTTTTTCCGTATCTTTATGTCGCGGGCCAGGGCGTCCCTGGTAAAAAGCCGTGTCACCGCCGTTATCCTGCCCCTGTCATCCACAAACCCCGAGATTCCCGAGGCAACGCACCTGACCATATACAGCCCTGTCTCGGCGCTGCGCAAAACACCGTTGGTAAAAATCTGGGCCGAAGCCGGTGTGTCGCCGTACCATGTCTCATAGGACAGGTGCGCCAAAAAACCCGCTCCCTGCAGCGCCTGTCTGCGGGCGATCTCAGGAAAAAACGAATCAAAACATACTATGGGCCCGACAAGGTGTTCCCCAATAGCCAGGGGCTTGACCGACTCACCCGGGGTAAAACCGGTGTAACCGTAACGTTGTACCACTTTGCGGATGAATGGAATGGTTTTGGCAAAGGGCACATACTCGCCGAAAGGCACCAGGTGAAACTTTGAGTACGGTCCGGATACAGCCCCTCCATAAGTCACGGCAAATACCGAGTTGTAGTATTTTGGATCCTGCCTCGTCCCCTCCATATGATCGGAGCCTACGATACTGTAGTTACCCGCGCCCGTCCATTCGCCCACGGTCTCCCTGCCCTTTGAATCCATATAAAAGAAC
>JAJFUW010000150.1 GCA_021372235.1 Spirochaetia bacterium | reverse complement strand
ATCGGCCTGGTGTTTTTAGTGACCGGGCAGGTGCTTATGTTCAACGGCAGTCATATTGTAGCCGGAATAATACTCCTGCTGACTTGCGCCGGGTGCTTTGTTTTGGCCATGACGGGCGTGTATATGACAATATTCGGATTTATGCATCGCACGGCGGAATCATTAAAAAAAGCTGCGGAGCAAAGGCGGCAGAAGCATGAGGCGGCGAAGAAATCGGTTGTACCTCACGCGATGGCTCACGTTGAACTGCCCCAGCCGGCGGCACCGGCCAGGAGTTTCGCTGTCGTTGTCTCTGATTTCTTCACGAAATTCAGGGAAGGCGTGACCCTCAGGATCGTGATTCCAAAGGTGGCAATTTTTGCCGTAGTCGCAGTGCTTTTTGTGTTTGCTCAGATGCTTTTCTTCCAGACAAATCTGAAACTGGCGCTGTTCATACTGGTGACGGACATCCTGCTGCTTGCGGCTACCATGATGATGAAAGAGAACACGTTCTCGTTTGAACTGCGGCTTGATAACGGCTTCAAGGTAATCTCCGCAATAGCGGGCGCGGCCTTGATAGCCGCCGGCTGGGTTCTGCTGATCAGCCAGAAGATACCCGCCCAGGAGGTGGGGGTAATGTTGACAATCCCGGGGGCGGTCCTCGGGTTCCTCGCCCTCCCACGGATGGGAAAAGGCATCGATGAGGACGCGGCAAAGAGCGATATCCTTTTCCAAAAACCTGACCTGCTGAACAACTACTTTGTTAAACTGGGGCTGATACTCTTTGCGGTCATTATGCTGAAAATCGGCATAAAGGTGATGAAAGGCACTGACAACAACATGTATTCGATGATATTCTACGGACTTGCGATTGTTTCCATGTTTCTGGCACTGCCACTCATCAATTATGTCCCCAGCCCCAACAGGAGCAGGACCCTCGATTATATCAAGCTCGCGGCAGTGTTTGGCGGTATGTTCCTGGCCTACAAAGGGCAACAGTATTTCGTTAAGCATGACGTTGACAGGGCGATAAACATGTTCATATTTGCCGCACTGACTTTCATCGTAGCATTCCCCATATATTCGAACAAGGAAACCGAGGAAAAAGAGCATTTCCCCGTATCTATAGAGGTGGTGTTTCTTGTACTCATCACTGCTGTCGGTGCGTTCCTGCGTCTTTATGAGCTTGACATAAGGCCGTTCGGGATAGAGAACGACGAGGCGGGAGGCCTTACTTCGCGCCTGTCAAGGTATGGGGAGACGATTATGCCGCTGACGGTCGGGAACTTCGGCATATACGAGCACATTGTCAGGATATTCATCGCACTGTATGGGGAAATGGACAGGACGGGTATAAGGTTAATGCCGGCAATCGTAGGTATCATATCCATACCCGCCATCTATTATTTCATAAGGTCCATGTTCAACCCCAGAACCGCGATCTTTGCGACCACGGTATACGCTTTCCTCAGATGGAACGTTTACTATTCGAGGTATACCTCGCCAGTCATTATGTCAATCTGCACGGAAACGCTGGCACTGTATTTTATGTTTAAAGCAATCGAAAGCAGG
Source organism: Spirochaetia bacterium (assembly GCA_021372235.1). GTDB lineage: Bacteria > Oederibacteriota > PGYV01 > PGYV01 > Palsa-1178 > JAJFUW01. Next base: position 3,147 of record JAJFUW010000150.1, on the reverse strand, counting down.
AAAAAACTGACATGGTTCATAGCTGGATTGTGCGTTGGCATCACGTGGCACGGACCCATGACGTTTTTCCTTTTGATAATACCGTTCGTCCTTTATTTTATCGCTACGGCGTTTACGAGGAAGGGCTATTTTAAATCCAATATTGTAGGGATTATAGCCTTTTCGCTGGGGCTGTGGATATTTGGTTCCATGATAATACATAATTATTTCATCTCCAAACGTATTTATTTCGGCCGTGTGGCCGAGGTCTCGGTGTTCAGTAAGGACCCCAACGCGCCCAGCAAGAACGTGGCGAAGGGGATCGTGGATAATACCAGACTGGTAGTGCAGATGTTTAATCATATTGGGGACTCAAGGCAGAGAAACTCCGGAGGCCAGCCGCTGGAACCCACTGTTGACTTTGTCACGGCCATACTTTTCGGGGTAGGCTTTCTCTACGCACTTTATTACAGCAAGTATTACCAGTTTTTTATAATGCTGATGGTATTTTTCTCCCAGGCAGCGGGTTCCATATTTTCTATTGAAGCACCTTCCGCAATGAGGGCGGTGGGGACCATGGTACCCATGCTGTATTTTGTCGCCTTTACCTTTGATAAAATATGGCTTGCGTTCAGGCGCACTTTTGGAAAAAAGTTTGAGGCACTCTATCTGGTACCGCTAATGCTTGTATTCCTGATCCCAATTACAAAAGAGAATTATATACAGTATTTCCAGCGCTGGATCAGTGGACTTGATGAATTGTCAACGGCCGCAGGTATGTACTCGAAACAACTGGGTGATAATACAAGGATAGTGCTTTATACATCGTTATATTACCCGGGACACCCGCCGTATAAATTTTTCCGATGGGACTACAAGGTCAACAGCGCAGACAGGCTGACCACGGGACTTGTCAGGCTGAGGGAGGTAGAGGACGAGGATTTTGCCATATTTTTCCATTACGATACCTGGGCAAACATTGAGAGCGTCAGGCAGGCGCTATTCCCGAATGCTACCATAACCGAGGTCAACCACAGGACGTTTAATCACAAATTAAAGGACAACGAGGAAGGGCTCGGCACTTTTGTGAAGGTCCTCAGGGTCACCAATGCCGATGTTCAGGCAATAAGGGGGCTCACCGGTGTCTACTCGTTCGGCGGGCAGCCCCGGCGCAATGAGGATATAACATTTTCGGACGATGACTCGTCCAGGATGCCGTACAGCGCCACATGGAACGGTAATATTCTGATACCTTATTATGGCAGGTTTATATTCAGAAACAAGGGAACGGCATCTTTTACGATAAGCATTGACGGCCATAAGATACCGGCAGACGGCCAGGTGACCCTTGCCGAGGGGTTCCACAAAATATCCGTCACTGCGGCGCGGAACAGTCCTAAAGATAACATCGGGCTTTTTATGGAATGCAGGAAGCTTGACGGCAATACGGTAACAAGTTTTGAAAAAATAGAGATTACGAGGAATTATCTTTACAATTTCAAATATTTCGGTCTGCATGGCTACTATTATAAAGGCCCAAGCTGGACAGAGAATCCGTTGAGATATGAGGTCATAAGTTCAAATATGTGTTTTAGCGGGGGCGGGATATTGACGGAATCGGCTGTCTGGAAGGGGACCATAAACATACCGGCGTCCGGTAAATACAGCATCTATACACGAAACAACGGGTTTGTCAGGATAATACTCGACGGAAGAGACTACTGGGAGCAGTTTGCCGGAGGCACAGAGACATCTGAAAGGATTGAGAGGTTTTATAAGGGCAGAAACCTGACCAAGGTAAACTCTTTTGTCCTTGGAAAGGGAAAGCATTCTATTGAGATAGCGTGCATGAATACATCACTGCTCGAACTTTTATGGAATACCGGACCCGGGGAAAAACCCATGCCTGTGCCCGTAACCGAACTTGAGCCGGATTATAAATTGACTGAAAATTAAACCAGGAGGTTTGACAAATGACCAAACGTAAAAAGAAAAATGCAGTTGCAAGGGAGGCTGACGCTGTTACCGGTAATGATAACAAACAGGTGGCACAACCGGTTCCAAAAAAGTCCAACAAAATCATGTTTATTGTCCTCGCGGTATTTCTGCTGGTAACGGCGGTAGAGGTGTATTTTGTGTCAATGAAAGCGGTAAGACAGTCAAAGAGGCCGCTCTACGTCAACAGCTGGCCGCATAATTACAAAGGCTGTACGTCTATCGGGGAATATGGCAACTATATTTACGCTGTCGATAATACGCGAGGCGATGTCTATAAGACAAATAAACAGAACGGCGTATTGGAAAAAATACTCTCGTTCCCGGAAGGAACTTACAGCGCGATGGAGGATGCAGCAGGGAACATCTACGTATTGACAAAAAACGATGGCGTATTCTGCATAGACGGCAAGACATACAAAACAAAGGAAAAAATCAAACTGGACGAGGTTAAGAACCCGATATGGATGGATATTGACTCCAAGGGTAATTTTTTTGTTGTAAGCGCGGATACGAATACTGTGGTGAAATATGACAATGCATTCACAAAAATCACGGTTTTTGGCGGCAATGGCGAGGAGAAATCGTCGCTTTCCGGTGCGGGTAAGGTGATTGTCGGGCCAAATGATAACGTCTATGTCATGAATGCCCCGAAGAACAATACCATGGAAATCAAGCAATACGATAACGACGGAAAATTTATCCGGATGTGGCCCGTAACCAATATGAACAAGTTTGATTCCCTGACAAACCTCGCAATAGCCGCTGACGGAAATGTTTATATCAATGTATACCAGGAGAGCAGGATAAATGTCTACAGCCCGTCCGGCAAGTACCTGGGTTCATTTGACTCAGACAAGGATAAAAAGTTTCAGATTATATACGCCGCGTCCATCACGGGCGGCAGGGAAGGCCTTTTATACGTGTATACACACAAAATGGCTGTATTTAAGACTATAAAATACTAAGAGCACGATAAAGGACGAAAATGAGCGCCAAGAAGTTATCTGTAAAATCGAAAATATCAGGAGCTATTTCAGGGAACGTTTTGCCGCATGGAGGGGATATGCGGACGGATATACCGGAAAAGCCGGCGGAAAAGGGCCTGTTCGGACCGCTGTTCCTCACAGTGCTGGGGATATTTCTTGCTGTAAATATTGTTGAATTTTTTGT
>JAJFUW010000062.1 GCA_021372235.1 Spirochaetia bacterium | reverse complement strand
AGATGTATATGTCAGGTTTTTCCGCCGCGACCTTATCGTAAAGACTCTTGTATATTTTCATGTTGTATTCACGGTAATTTGCGTCCCAGTTGACATTCTGGTCTATGTTGGGCTGCAGGAGCGCCGCTTTAACCGTCGTTGATGGAACACTCGCCGGCATATTTCCGGCAGCCGTCAAAAAAAGTAGCATAATAAAAATTGCCAGCCAGGCCATGCCCTCAAATTTTTTCATAACCGGTTTTTCGCCGGCAACATACATGGCTATTATCACATTCACGGAAAATATCAGGAAATTGAGGCCTGATATACCCGTGAATTTAAGCAGTTGCAGTGCGGGTATGAACTGGTGCTGACTTTGCGCCGGCGTCAGTACCGGCCACCCCGAAAATGCCCACTCCCTGACAAATTCCGCCAGAGTAAAAATTACAGGTGCCGAAAGTATGTATCCGATGCCGGGTCTGCCCTTTAACTTCCGGACTGCCCATGCCGAAATGCCCGTCAGCGTCCCGTAATAAGCGCATAACAAGAGCCACGCCACATAAGCAAAATTACCCATGGGTTTTACGTTGCACAGCCAGTATAACGAAACCAGATAAAAAGATGCGGCAATGGAAAAGCCCGTAAAAAAAGCCTCTTTTCCGTTTTTTGCTTTTATTACAAGATAAAACAGCGGAGCCCATGCGATCCATATAAGAAATGAGGTATGGACAACCGTCGTCTTTTCGATAAAGTTTGGAAAAGAAAAAACAAGCAGTACCGATGAAAACAGCGCAATCAGGATATTTTTTGCCTTCATATTGACCCTCTTTATAGTTTTATTGATGATATAACAGCCCCCGGCATAAGTCAAACAATTAAAAAAGGCCGGGCATATAGCCCGGCCTTTTTGTTTAAACTGCGGTTATCAGTCGCTGGTAGAAGGCGTGGCTGTCCTGTTAATGAGCATGTTATACATCTCATCCACAATCGACATTAGCCTGACTGAGGCGTCATACGCGCGCTGGTACAGTTTTGCGCGGGCCAGTTCCTCTTTTTCGTCTACCTTTGTTATGCTATCCTGTATTCCTTCAAACTGGTCTAATGCGTTCTGATAGGATTTCTGCATATCATCAGATAGTTTTACATTCGCTTCAAGTTTGCTGGTGATCGTTTCATAATAATCATTAAAAACCATGTTTCCCATCAGCTGCATGGTCTGCGTCATTTCACCATCCTGATCCCTTATCGTAAAAGGCAATATAACATTGCCTCCATTATTATTATCAGTGTTGGGTGCGCTCTCAAAGTAGAATTTTTGATTTGCCTCATCAAAAAAAGAATACTGAAGCATCGGGGGTTTGTTCTCTCCCGCTGTATAGTCAAAATTAAAATTCTGTATTGACGCGTACGTTCCGGAAATGTCTTTGTCATCAATCCATTTAACAGGCCAATCATTCCCCTGATAATTAACTACGACCGTGCCTGATATACCCGCTTCCCACTTCAATTTCGGATTTTGGTTATACCAGCTCTTATTAGTCGTTATTTTATCGTCTTGCGTAAAATTTTTGTAGCTGACCGGGCCGGCGCTTATTATTCTTTCACGCAGTTGTAGTGCATCTATAAGCAGAGGTGGCAGAGGTGTCGGAGGAGTTGTCTGGGCGACAGCCTTTGACGTGCCATCGGAATAAAGTTCTTCGATTGTGACCTGCTCGCTCATAACCATGAAAAGCTGCTGCGTCTGCTCGTCATACACGGCTGAAAAAGAGGAAATATTTGCGTTTATGTTATTGACAAGGTCCTTAATAGTCTGCGATGTTTTAAACTCTATCTCGATGCCGTTTATTTTCAGTATGCCGTCAAGCGGCAGCGGTGTATCTACTGCCACACCCGTATTTGGAGATACCACAAATGTACTGAGCATCTTGTTGCCGAGGTTAGCCAAAATTTTTGCAATATCACCGGCTACAAAGTGTGTGTCCGAAAGGCTTTTAGGGTCCGTTACTATAGACTGATTAACTCTCATGGATGCCGCGTCATTGCCCCGGAATATATCCACTCCGGTAGGCGCTGACTTATGCACCTGATTTATGACGTAAATGAGGCTGCTAGCCATGTTGTCGATGTTGTTTTTGTAATACTGTATAATGCTGTCCCTCATCTCCAAAATCCCCCCGATTTTACCGCCCGTCACAAGATTTGCGTTTAGCCTGGTCGGCCTCTGTCCCAAATACTCAAACAATGCCAGGGATTCCAGTTTGCCGTCTTTTTGGCCGCCGACCGTCGTCAATTTGTTATAACCTTCTGTGCCGTTTACGAGCGTGTGACCGCCAATCATTACCAGGACACTCCCGTCGCCCTTTGTCACAGTCGTTATATTCAGGAGTTTTGCAAGCGATGCGAGCGCCACATCTCTTTTGTCCATCAGGTCATTTGGCTGCTGCCCCATACCTTCCACTGAAACAATCTCTTTATTAAGCCTGTATATATCCTGGGTCAGGGCGTTTGCGTCATCGACCGCCATACGCAAATCTGCGGTCAAGGCAACCTGCGTGTCCGTAAGGCCCTGGGCTTTTTCGTTGAAAAGGGTTGTAATGGCGGAGGCCGTCGCGGCAACCTTATTTTTTGCGGCAGTCATGTCGTCCCCTGCGGCTGCGGCATCGGCAACTTCTTGCCACGAAGTCCAGAAAGCCTGTATCTGTTCATCGAGGCCTCCCGAAGTTACGCCGTCTATTTCGGGAAAAAATACCTTTAATGTTTTATAAGCCTCGCTGATGACGTCCCATTTGCCCGTATTGGAGTTTTCCGTCCTTATCATCCTGTCCAGGTATGTATCCCTGATACGTTCGATGTACGATACCCTGGAACCGGTCCCTATCTGGCCGGCTGTTCCGTACAAACTGATAGCCTCCGCTGCCGTTATATTGGCCAACTGCCTGGTATAACCGGTGGTGTTCATATTGGCAATATTGTGGTTCACCGTATCCATAGCGTAAGTATGAGTCCTGAGCGATTTTATCGCCGTTTCCATTGCCAGTGTAAGTGACATATATTTCCTCCTTTTATATGGTCCTGTCTATTCTTGCTTTTGGGACCGGTTCTTTTCCGGTCTTGCCGTCCTGCGAGTAAGTTTCCCCATTCTGCGCGCCGTATTTTTCCCCGGCCACTCTTGCAAACTCAGCGTAGTCCACGAAGTTTGTTATCATGTGCCTGTTGGAACGGTTCAAACCTTCAACTTCACTTACAATCGTTATCAATTCCTCAACCGCTTTTGTTATCTCACCGCCTGTATCACCTGAAACATCCAGTATCTGCTTTAAACCTGCGCCTGAATTATCCTTAAATCCCGCCTCGATTGCCAGCCTGTTCATAACAGACTTTTTTCCGGATTCCAGTTCCATAATGCTTATCGCCAGGGATTCTTCTCTCTTGATTAAGTCTTCCATTGCCCCGGTTTCACCCGAAACAAGCATCCTGTTCTCCGCCAAAAGTACATTCTTTAATTCAGCGTATAATTTTTTCTGCTGTTCTATCACCGTTAAAAAATCTTTTACCGTGATGTTTATCATCAATGTCCGCCCTACTTAATAGTATCTTCAAAAAGCATCTTTGCCGCGAGCTCATACGCAGGGACCCTTACATTTTCGGCTATCCTCTGCTGTTTGGCCTTTTCCACGAGATCAGCCCTGACTTCGGGAAGTTCCTTGGCTGTTTTTACCGCGCGGTCCACTGTCTTTGCCTGATTGGATATCTGGACCGTATCCGCGGTATTGGCTTTAAATCCGTTCTCGTCAGCCGCCGCCTGCGTTTTTTTACCTGATGTGACATCCTGCATGTTTTGCGGGAATATCTGGTTGATGTTTCCCGTATTGTTGACTGCCGCCATTTTCATTACCTCCTTTCACGGGGTCTGTTTTTCCTTACAATAATATATCGTAATTATCCCCGTGAACTTTAATGTTTTTTTACTATATTTAATTTAAAAACGTTTTTTGAGTGACCACGTTCAACCCTTTCCGTCAATTCCCTCATGCACTCTTGCCTCACACCCGGCGCACAGTCTGCCCTTTGTAATTGGCCTGCCGCACAGCCTGCATTTAAATTTGTCCGCGTTATTCGTGACTTTTAAGTTTCCTGATTTTACAAAACGTAATATCATTACCCTGTCAACTTTTGTATTTTCATGGACTTCCATCACATTGGCCAGCGGGTGCTCGCGCAGGTATGCCGTTACCTTTCGTAAATCCGCCTGTTCCGCGATGACGCATGCCTGGCATACGTTTTCCGCGTGCTCGCTGTTGAACAGATTGCCGCACCTGCCGCAGTTTGTGAGAGCCATCTCATCTCCGTTTAAAAAAAAAGGCCGGTTTTACCCGGCCTGTTTAATATTTTTATCACTTGGTTATATCTACTCCGGCCCCTGTTATCGGCGTCGCTGCCGTTTTGATCGTTGACAGCTGCTTGTATAGCATGGCAGCCAGTCCGATGCCGCCGGCTTTTGCCAGTTCCTTTGATATTGCTTCGTCTCTCATATCCGTAAATATGTCCTTTGCGATTGACTGCCCGAACAGCGGGTCCTCGGGCACGGTGGCTTTCATCTGTTTTAACAGATAACCCAGGAATATGGATTCAAAATCCCTGGATACTTTTTTTATCTGCGCCATATACTCCGGGCTGTCGGTCTTTTCCGTCCTCTGCGCGCTTATTTTTGCCTCTGCCAGGCTGTTGTTCATGCCCAGCATCTGCGTGCGCGCCGCTATCTCCGAACCTCCGAGAAAATCGCTCATATGAACACCTCTACATAATCTCTATTTCAGCGTGCAGTGCCTGTGCGGCCTTGATGGCCTGCAATATTGATATTACGTCCTTTGGCGAAGCGCCCAGCGCATTAAGCGCATTCACCAGGTCCTGTACATTCACTCCCTGGGGCAGGTTCACGAACTGTTTGCCAGCGCCCTCAACTTTTATGTTTGATTCCTCATATACCATCGCCGAAGCCCCGGGTACGAAAGAATTCGGCTGGGATACCTGCTTGGTGACATTTACGTTGACGTTGAACGAACCGTGAGCGACAGCGCACGTGTCTATTGATACATCCGCACCCATGACCACTGTGCCGGTACGCTCGTTCACCACAACTTTGTGCGAGCGCTCTTCCGTCTCAACATAGAGCCCCTCTACCGCGGCCGCGAATTCCACCAGGTTGTTCTGGAAATCCGGCGGGACACGTATTTTAATGGTTGCGGCGTCGGTGGCATTTGCCACGTTGCCCCAGAACTGCGAGTTTATGGCGTATGTGACCCTGTCAGCCGAGGTAAAATCAGGTATATTCAGCAGTAAATACATGTTATTTTTGTCATCCACGAATGTGACCGGCACTTCCTTTTCAACTATGCCCCCGTTGGGGACCCTCGCGGTGTTTTGCCTCGATTTCAGGACGGCAAGTCCGTTTGCACCCATTGAGTTCTCTCCTGTTGACACCGGGCCCTGCGCTGTTACATATACGTTATCGTCAAGGCCTTTTAATGTTGTGAGCAACAGCACCCCGCTGTCTATCGATTTGGAATCTCCGACCGAGGACACCACCACGTCGAGTTTGTCTCCTCTTTTCGCAAAAGCCGGAAGGTTTGCCGTGACCATGACCGCGGCCACGTTGCGGACCTTAATCTGGTTCGCCGCGTCAGCTATGCCGAAACGTCGCAGCATGTTTACCATGGTCTGAGTGGTAAAAACCGTGGTGTTCCTGTCGCCCGTGCCTTTTAAACCAACTACCAGACCAAAACCGGTAAGCTGGTTGTCGCGCACGCCTTTAAAACGCGCTATATTCCTGACCCTGAGTTCCACGGCCATGAGCGCCTCCGCTGAAAAAAGCAGGGCAAGAAGAGCGGCTATCATAATCTTTGTAGATTTTTTCATCTGTTCATCTCCTGTGAAAAATCAGAATATTCCGAGCCAGTCCAACAGCCTCGTTATAATGCCCGGAGAGGCTTTTTCTCCTATCGGGCCCGAGCCTTCATACTCTATTATTGCGTCAGCCACATTTGTGGAATATATGGTGTTGTCCGACGCCACGTCTTCCGCGCGGATAACACCTTTGATGATGAGGTTCTGTTTCTCATCGTTCACTTGCAATACTTTTGTCCCTTTTATAACCAGATTTCCATTGGAAAGTACTTTTTCAACTCTGGCCGCTATCTTCGCGACGAGGGTGCCTTTCCTGATTGACTTGCCTCCTCCGTCCTGCGTCTCCTGCCCTGACGCGCCCCATGACGGTGCCGTTGAGAGAGCATTGCTGCCTGCCACTCCGGTACCCATTGCGCCCTGCATAGTCTGCTTTTTCTGTGTCGAGAGCAAAGCGGTCTGCGAACCCTCGGTGGATTCAACAACTATGACGGTTACTATATCCCCGACTCTGTATGCCTTATGGTCGGTGAATATAGGCTGTATGTCATCCTCATTGACTATGTCGTCGGCAAAAATACCATTGGCGGCAAGCAGGGATAACACAGCCGCCAGCATGACCAATATCTTTTTCATCATTTTATCTCCTTAAATAATTTTCGTGTTATTTTTCTATGATGACTTTACCGTTTTCATCCACCCGGCCTTCTATCATCTTACCATTGTCGAGTTTTACCCTGACTGTATCGTATGGCCTGCCGTCGGACTGAGCGACTCCCCGTGTCTCAACGCTTACAGCCCTGATCCTGGCCACTACCGGGACAACTGACCCCCTCCTGAAAAGCGGTATAAATTCAAACATGTCCTTCGTCAGAATCACGCCTTTTTGAACGGCCCGTTTTGCGGCTTTTCCGTTCAGCCAGGAGCTGTCAGTAATGATTCCCTCGGGAAGGAACGTCACGTCATTGCGTTCCATCGAGACAAACGAGACGTCAGGTTGGGCTCCGCGTCCGATATCCGCCGCGGCCACCGCGACAGGCGCGAATACCCTGATTACCATCGAAACAGGTTCTATCCTGTATTGCCTGCCATCCACAAATATGGCCACGGGAACAACCACGTTCCCTTTAAATTTCACCGTTTCCCCCTCTATTACCTTTAAAAGAACCTCTCCGTCCAAAACCGCCACTGTCCCGGAAATTTCCTTGACCTTTATCTGTACGTCTTCGGGTTTCCAGGGCATATTTTCCAGTATGAAATCCCTGGCCGTTTTCTCTATGTCAGCCCTCGGCACTGACGCCTTTGAGGACCATACATTTATAGTTTCAGCTCCAGTCACCTTTATTCCCGGAAACTGTTTTATGACCTTGCTCTCGATATAGTTGCGGCTTAAAACCAGCCTGTTGCCAGGCAGAGCCGCACGTTTGATATAGAGCTCGTCAAGTTTTGCTTTGGTATCCGGTTCCACGTTCAGATAATCCGCCACATCCGGAAGCAGTATCCTGACACCGGATATGTATACATCACCCTGCTTTACAACAACCTGCGTCAGTTCCGCGTGCAGCCCGCAGGTAAGCGCGGCCGCCAGTATTAACGATGTTATCGCGCCATATTTCATTAGTTTATATTTTAACTTTTAAGGTTGTTGGCTATTCCGAGCATATCATCCGAAGTTGTGATGGCCTTCGCGTTTATTTCGTACGCCCTCTGGGCCGTTATCAGGTTGACCATTTCTTCAACGACGGTGACGTTGGAAGCTTCCAGCCTCCCCTGCGCGAGTGTTCCGAACCCTTCCATGCCGGGTGTGCCTTCGATCGGCTCTCCTGTTCCTTCCGTCTCTTTATAAAGGTTTCCGCCCACAGACTCCAGGCCGGCGGGATTGACGAATTTGACCAGTTTTATCTGGGCTATTATCTGTGAATCCGTGCTTGCTGCCGTGGTTATGACCACATCGCCGCTTTCGCGTATAACAACGCTGGTCGCCTCCGCCGGTATTGTCACCTCAGGCACCATATAATGGCCCGACGACGTCACGAGGCTCCCCTGCGAGTCGACCTTGAAAGCTCCGTCCCGGGTATAATAAACCTCTCCGTTCGGATTTTCTATGCAAAAAAAGCCTTCACCCTGTATGGCCATATCCAGCGTGTTGTTTGTCTCAACGAGGTTGCCCTGTATGAAAGATTTCTGCGTTGAGGAGAGCTTTACTCCGTGGCCTATCTCTATGGGGGTGGGATACTGGGCTCCGAGGTTGTTCGTAGCGCCCGAGGGCCTGATCGTTTGGTATAACAGGTCCTGGAACTCCGCCCTGTTCTTTTTGAACCCCGTGGTATTCACGTTCGCCAGGTTGTTCGATATGGTATCTATGTTATGCTGCTGTCCGACCATGCCCGTTGCCGCCGTCCAAAGTGATCTTAACATCTTGTGCCTCCTTTAAATAATTATATTGAGATACGCCCGACGTCATTCACTGACTTGTCCAGCGTCTGATCCTGTGACTGAACCGCCTTTTGCGCCGCTTCATATGCCCTGTAAGCGGTTATCATATCCACCATCTCGCGCACCACGTTCACGTTCGATGACTCCAGATACCCCTGCTTTACCTGAACAGTATCCACATAATCGTCCTCGTCCAGCGGGACCCCGTCAAGTTTATAAAACAGGTTGTCACCTTCTTTGCGGAGGTCCGAGTCCCTGTCAAACACGGCCAGCCTCAGGGTATCAATCTCATGGCCGCCGGAAAATACCCTGCCGCCCTCGTCTATATGGACATCGTCCCCGGTGATTATTATCTCCCCCGCCTGCCCCAGAAGCGGAGCACCTGATTGGGTAACTATCCTGCCGTCCGAATCAAGCGAAAAATTACCGTCGCGCGTGTACCTGACGCCGTTTGCCGTCATTACCATGAACATGGCATTGCCTTTTATGGCGAGGTCGAGTTTGTTATCCGTCTGTATGTATGAACCTTCTTCCGTGATCTGCGGCCTCACGCCGTCGGCGCGCAGTTCAACGCCCCTGCCCATGGAGCCTATGGGCGTCATCATGTCCGCCATTCCGCCGGGTACCGGCGTCCTGTCGTCGTTTATCCTATTCAAAAAAACCGTGGGGAAGGGTACATAGAGAGCCGTGTCTTTTTTGTACCCGTTGGTGTTTACATTTGCCAGGTTGTTCGAAATCACATCCTGCTGTTGTGTCTGGGCTATGAGCCCCGATGCCGCCGTGTATAATCCGCTTATCATGTTTTTCTCCTTTACCTGACCGTCTGTCCGACCGCGGGCTGCTGTGCGTCCGCTCCCGGCAGGGTTGATTCAGGTTTTGCTATGTCCGAGAACTCTTTTGAATAACGCGACTCCGTGGGAGGATTATCCCTGGTCACGGAAGTTACAACATAAAAATACTTCTTGCCGACTTCCAGCCCTTTGATAACATAATGAGTGTCGTTAATCGGGGAAGCATTCACTTTTACGTAACCTTTACCGGTTGTCTCTGTTATGTATACATTGTAACCGGCGTATTTTGCAGCAGGCTTCGCGCCCCATACAAAATCGATCGCTCCGTTTTTCTCTGCCTTATTACTCTGCGCCACCGGGAATATTTCCGGCGTTCCGGGTACCACCGGTGCGGGTACTGCCGACACTTCGTTCGAGTACGCGCTCTCAACCGCAGGATACGTGTTGTTAATTGCCACTACCACAAAATAGTACCTGGTGCCGTTCTGGAGTCCGCCTACTGTTATGTAATTTTCCCTGACTCTTTTTGCCACCGGAATATACCTGGCTCCCGGAGATTTGGACATATAAACCGCATATCCCGTTACGTTGGGGTCGTCGTTTGGTTCCCACGTCAGACTGACGGCGTTGTTTGCCGGATAAGCCTTCAGTTCCTTGGGCGGCCTGACAACCGATACCGCGCTTATCTGTTCCTTTGGCTGGCCGAACCTTAATATTACAGATAACCTGTGCGAATCTCCCAGATGTTCCGCATGGCCTATATATGAATAGTCGACTTCCCATGTGTCTTCCTTGTATGTTACGCCTCCGGTAAACCTGCCCGCCATGGTCGCAAACGCCGTGTAACCGCCGCGCAATCCGAGGTGTTTTTTGAAGAACCAGCCCTCGATGCCGACGTGAATCCTGTCCTCCTGCGGGGCAAGGGCGGTTATTGTATCTCCGTTCGCGAGCAGCAGCGGTTCCTCCAGCGGTATCCCGCTGATGTTCATATCTTTAAAGAAATCAAAATCTGCGGATAAAACCAGGTTGTCTTCCGGATAATATGCCGTGGCCAGTTTGAATACGGTGGGTATTTTTTCCTCGCTTGTACCACTCGACCAATTCAACGTAGTATCAACATCCTGAATGAAAAGACCGAAGTTCAGTTTTTTTCCCCATTGCGGCAACGGTATCTGGTAAAGCACGCCCATGTCAAACCCCAATCCGTTCGCTATCCCCTGCAGTGTGGTAGTCGTACCCGGTATCAGATAGGACGCCGTTGAGTTATAGTTCAGGTATTTTACGTTCACTCCGACCGAAAAAGTCCTCTCGAGGTTCAGGTTCGCCGCGAAACTCCCTATCACGGTGAATTCCTTGGTGTTATTTTTGTCATTGTGTATCAGCGACATTACCGATAACTGCCAGGCCGTATCCTGGAAGAACGGTGACCCAAAAGAGAGGAAAGTATAGTACTGTTTTCCGTTCAGGAGCGGCCCGATAAAAAGGTCCAGTTCTGACCTGTCCAACTGCGTCAGCCCGGCCACATTCCAGTATACCGCGGAACCGTCGTCGGCTATGGCGCCAAAAGCGTCTCCCATGCCGGTCGCGCGCGCCCCCACTCCGAGCACGCCGCCTTTGTCAAAAGCTCCCCCAAAAACCGTTGATGCCGCTAAAAACAGCGCCGCGGCAATAATCAGTGATTTTTTAGCCATTTTTTACTCCTAAAAATTAGGATAAATTGCTTCGCCGTTCAGGTTCAAATTTGCTCCGCGCAGCAGCTGTTCCACGTTTATCAAACCCCTCGAATAATTCTGTGCCTGCGCGATAGGAACCGAAAGTACCATGTTGTTTGTCCCGTAGAGTGCGTTTACCCGTATGGTGTCAACCGATGTTCCCAGGGATTCCGCTATTGAACGCACCATGAGGCTCATCTCTTTCATCACGTATTTCGGCAGGGTATTCTCAGTCACATAATCCATGTTGAACGATTTTGCCCCGTCCGGCTGTGTATTAATGTAAGCCGACCTGATCACCCCTGAATCAACATTCGGGAAGCCCAGTATCGATATTGGCCCTGCCGTGGCGGTTGTACCCTGCGGTGTCTGCGCCGCAGGAGTCTGCGCAACTTCAGGATATGTCATGGGTGCCGGAGGCGCTGCCGGAGTGGGTTTCTCTTTGGCCTTTTTCAGGTCCTCGGTAAGTTTTGTGGCATTTGCCAATTCGGCGTTATCCTCTTTCACGTCACGGTCCTTGATGGAATTCAACAGTTTCCTGAGTTCCTCGAGGGCCTTGACGTTTATATTTTCAATCACCGGGGTAAACAACTTAACAGTCTGTACCGGCGTTGACGAAGTCGAACCAAGTTTATCTGTCGCTTCAAATATAAACGTGTATTCACCATCCGGAAGGAGCTGGTACTTGTTGTCGGAACCATTCCAGACTATCTGCGACGGCGGTACGCCTATGTCAACGTATGTTTTTACCAGGTTGTTGTTTTTGTCCAGGATGTTCAATACCCACCTGTCAATGCCCGCTTTTGACGAGGCATTGAGTTTGAAAATAACCGTCTCGCCGTTGCGCGGCGCAAACGATATGGGCTCCACTGCCGCAAAAACATCGGGTGTCGGCAGTTTGCGCGCGACCTTGCCCCACATCCAGTAAAGCGATATCCAGTGCGACTCTTCCTCATTTTCGGCTTTCTGGTCAAAAGGAATACCGCGGGCGTAAGCGTAATCAATGCCGAGCATGTACCTCGCTGAAATGCCGAGCGAGAACCTCCACGGTTGCTGGTTCATCGGATCAATCAGTCCTGTTCTTATGGCAAAATGGCCGTCGAGCAGCCACTGTTCAAAACCGAATTTCAGGCGGTTTTTTTCGTTGCGGAAAACGCCCGGGTCATTGACCGCGTCCCAATCTATTGAGAAACTCGTTACCTCTTTTTCGATCAGTTCCGTAGTCCTCATGGAAACAGCCAGAGTAGAGGTGAAATAGAGAGGCCTCTCTATGCCGGTCTTATAGTATTTTATCCTGCCTGAAACGTCACGGAGCATGATACCTATGTTGAAATCTTTCAGGAATTCGATGATACGGAGTTTGTATAGGACCCCGAGGTCGAGCGCCCATGCCCACGCGTCATAATCGTCACCCAACAATTTTTTCGCGTCGGCGTCCGTGAACTGGTACTTGACGTTCAAACCCAGGTAGAACGACCTGTCCGTTGTAAGCGGCGTCGCGTATGTCAATAATACCTGATTTTCCTGGAAAGGGAGGTTTATGTACTTGCGGTACATATCGCCCAGGAGGGCCTGCTGTGAAGGGTTGAGACTGCCGTACCAGTCCTCATACAACCCGTCGCCAAAAATCAGCGGCTGACCGTTATACAACTGTCCTGGAGCAGGACCGATTCCCGGCTGGGGTATGTTTATCAGGTCAGGATACCTGCCTGTCGGATGATACAGTTTCATATATGAAAGTCCGAAATACTGCCCTCCCAGAGACATAGTAAATGTAGCAAAATCGGTGTAGGGGACGTTTTTGTAGTAACTGCCGCCCGTCCACGAGATTTCATTATGGTCAAGCTGTGCCAGACCCGCAGGGTTGTAGTAAATAGCGCTGGCGTCATCGGCAATAGCCGCAAAAGCTTCGCCCATTCCTATCGCCCTGGCTCCAACGCCAAAAGGGTTCCATTTATTAAAAAATGGCCTGTCCACGCTCTCCCATTTTATTTGGAGCGTGTCGGAG
The DNA here is from genome assembly GCA_021372235.1 of Spirochaetia bacterium. Taxonomy (GTDB): domain Bacteria; phylum Oederibacteriota; class PGYV01; order PGYV01; family Palsa-1178; genus JAJFUW01. Next base: position 318 of record JAJFUW010000062.1, on the reverse strand, counting down.
AAATCATCTGAAAAAATCCGGCTATTAAAAGCAATTAATGAACATATAGTTAGCACAAACAGGAATATTCTTCTGGCCACAATATCCTCCCTAACGGATAATATTCCAAATTGTAAAAAACAGTTGCAACTCTGGAGACTTTGCACATACTTCAATTTATCATAATATTTTTTTTGTGTCAATTAAATATTCACAAACAGCCGGTCTATGTTTTGACAGCTGTTTTCTGAATGTTTATTGGCAGAAAATGGAATAATTGCGGGATTTAACCACTTAATATTTAAAAACTACAAAAAGCTTCGTTTTACGGCTTTTCGC
>JAJFUW010000115.1 GCA_021372235.1 Spirochaetia bacterium | reverse complement strand
GCAATTTTTTCTATCTCATCAATCACCGCGTCAAAATTTCCGGTTAAACCTGCCGCTTTTATCCTGAATTCCCCGGTTGTAAGGTCCACATACGCCAGTGCCGCCTCTTCGCCGCCCAGGAAAAGGGACATCAGGTAATTGTTTGTTTTTCTGTCCAGCGCGGCTTCTTCCAGCACCGTTCCCGGCGTTATTATCCTGACCACTTCCCGCCTGACCAGACCTTTGGCATCTTTTGGGTCTTCAACCTGTTCGCAGACAGCCACCCTGTAACCGTTGGATATGAGTTTCAGGATATATGAATTGGCGGCATGGTAAGGCACGCCACACATTGGCATCTTGACCGCCCTGCCTTCTCCCGCACCCCTTGACGTCAGCGCTATCTGCAGTATGGTTGACGCGGTTTTTGCGTCATCTCCAAACATCTCGTAGAAATCACCGAGCCGAAAAAAAAGTATGGCGTCGCCTGTCTTTTTTTTCATTTCAAGGTACTGCTTCATCATTGGTGTTGCTTCTGTCATTATCAACAACTTCCTTTAAATTAATAATGAATAATCAATAATGTAAACCACATTTGCCGTTGATTATTCATTGTTAATTATTCATCATTAATTAAGCGTTATTTAGAGATCCCTGTCTTTTTTATTTTTGGGCGATTCTATTTTTTTATCCATAAGTTTTAGGCCCTTTTCCACGTTGGGCCGCCATACGGTATCAGGAAACATCTGAAGCAGTGATATATATATCTCTTTTGCCAGGTCATATTCGCCGAGTTTGTAGTTTGCCTTGCCCAGGCCGTAGAGCGCCTCTTCCTGCAGGTAGCCGCCTGGGGTACGGAGTATCTCGTTGAAAATGGCCCGCGCCGTGGTGCAGTCGTCCTTTTCCATGAAAGCCTGAGCCCTGTTCAATGCCGAAAGCGTATACAGTACCATATTTTCATCCGTCTTTATGACCCTCTGATAGTTCTCGATGGCCCGATCAAAATCCCTGCGTTTCATATATATATGACCCGAGTATATGGCAGACCAACTGTAGAACCAGACATCACCTGGGTAATATTTCAGTATCTCGCCGTAGTTTCTCAGCGCTTCACCATCGCGTCCGAGTTCGCGGTTTAACCCGCCTGCGTCAAAAAGTGCCATTACCCTGTACTCGCCATGCGGATAATTTTTTAGGTAAAGTTCGTAGGATTTTACGGCAAGCGCCGCCTCCCCCCGGGACGAACGTATCCTGCCTATCGAGAAGTATGCCTCTTCGGCGCGTTCAGTTCCGGGATAGGACGTGAAAATCTCTTTGTAAGCTTCCACGGATTTATCATACTGCTTTTGTTTTTCATAGATCCTCGCTGTCAGTTCGAGTGCCTGCAGGTACCATTCGGTTTTTGGGTACATCTGTTTGACCGTAATCGCGGCTTTTAACGCGGAATCATATTTTTTTTGGGCAAATAATTCCTCCGCCTGCGTTACGGGGTCCGAAGCCGCGGCCGCAAAAACTAAACAAAAGACGAATGCAACCGATAATATTGCATTTTTAATATTCATAAAATTTATTCTCAATCTCTTTCCTGTTCTTTAACTGCTTGATACGCTCGTCAGCCTGCTGTACATATATGTCGTATTTGTAATATTCATATATGACTCTTGAATAGGCCTCTTTCGCGTTCTTATAATCCCCCGCGAGCTTGTAAGTATCACCTATGTGCATCGCCGCGCGCGGCGCCCATTCCGAATCCTTGAACTTAAATTTTATAAGTTTGTATTCTTTTACCGCGCTCTTGTACCTGTTTGTCTGCGCGTACAGTGAGGCCAGCTGGAATCGGCCCTGTATCTCCCACTGCGTATTCGGATAATATTTTATGATATTTTTGTAGATAACCTCAACACGTTTGAATTTTTCCTGTTTCATATAAACTGCGGCGAGGTTGAAATATGCGCGTATTGTCTCTTTTTTGTTCGGCGAGCGCTGTATCAGGTCCCTGTATATTTCTATTGCGTACTCGTTTTTGTCTATTTTGCTGTAACATCCCGCCAGCCTGTAGGATGCTTCCCCGGAAATTTCGGCTTTGGGCTTTTCGGCAAGCACTTTCTGGTATTGCAGTATGGCCATGTCATACTGCCGGGAATACTCGTACGCCTGTGCCAGGGAGTAACGGATATCGTATAGGTTCTTTGCCGTGGGATAATTTGTTATTATCCTCTCCCATATCTCAGAGGCGCCGTCATAATCCTCTATATCATAATATTTACGCCCTTCCTTGTACAGCAATTCCACATCGGCCTCTATCTGTTCCCTGGTCTTCGCCTGTTCGGCAATCTTTATCTCGGGGGCCTTGAACATCTGCTCATTCGGCGAAACAGGTGTTGGTGTGGGTTCGACTTTTTTTACCTCGATTCCGGCTTGCTTTGCCTGCGCGGACTGTTCAATTTCTTCTTTTGATTTATCCGTCATGGCGTTCAGGTAGGCGTCCCCGCCCTGCGCGGCGCTCTGGTCATCGTCTGAAAATATCCGGGATGCGTCAACAGAAGGATAATCAGGGCTGGATTCGGTGAATGCTTCCTGTTCATCCTGAGCAAGCAGGAAGGCAGGCGAAATTGTCATAAAAATAAGGACAAAATATATGAATTTCCTCATCCGCACTCTCCTTAAGTTTTGTAGAAACAGGTTATCATATCGGGTGTGTTTTGTCAATTGAGATGGATGGGGTTGTGTGATGCGATTTATGGTGCAGGGTTGCTGCTTGCTGCCGCTCATGGCAGGATGCATGAGACGGCGCAGCGGTGAAATATTCCCGTAGCGAAAGCGCTCCTGCGCTGTCGCAGGCCTTTAAACCCGTGTCTGAGATGTTGTCTGTTTTTAGTTGAATATTATGTTACTGTCGACTATTGTGTCAGATTTTGTTCCATTTTCGGATCAAATATGATATTGCTTTTCCCCTTTATTTCTAAGATAAAACCAGCTCTACAACACATTTCTTTTTGTTTTGTATGGGTATAACATTTGAGTCGAGCCTTTTACCGTCAACCCAGGTCTCTTTTGCCCCCCTGGAAATATTTATTTCATACTCGCAACCGCGGAACATCCTTTTTACCTTGAACCCGCTCCAGTGCTTCGGTATCTTTGGCATTATGGAGAGCCCGTCAAGTGTCGGTTTGATGCCGAGAATGTACTGCGTCGCCGCGATGAACATCCACGAGGCCGTTCCTGTCAGCCACGAGTTGGCGCCTTCGCCTTTGTTATGAGAATCATTGGAACATACGGTCTGGCAGAACACATAGGGTTCTGTCTTTAGCACCTCGGCAGTATCGTTGCGTTTCATCGGCAATATGTTCCTGAAATACTCATAGGCGGTTTCGGGCCTGTTGAGCATGCATTCGGCCACTATCGCCCATGAATTCGTGTGCGCGAAAATACCGTTCTCTTTCCTGCCGGTATTGTAGCGAGATATCAGGCCGTATGTCCGGTCGTAATGGTCAAACGGCGGCCACAGTTTTTTCACGCCCTCTTCGCTCGCAAGGTATTCGTTGACGGAGTCCATGCATGTCGTGGCCCTCTCGTAATGTGCCGTTCCCGATATGACGGCCCATGTCTGGGAATTAAGAAATATCTTTGCCTTTTCCGATTTCGAGGTACCTATGGGTTTTTTACCAAAACCGCGCATGTACCACTCGCCGTCCCACGCAACATCGTTGATAAGTTTTGCCATTTTCTCGGCTCTGGCATGATATTGTTTGGATTCTTTCTCCCTGTTCACCCTCGATGCCAATTCCGACATCAGGCGCAGTGCCATGACGTAGAGTTCCGCCGTTAGCACAGATTCCGGCTTGTCGAACTCCATCCACAGGTGCAGTGTGTCGTTCCAGTCGGCCGTTAATATAAGCGGCAGGCCGTGCGGGCCCTTCATTTTTTCCGTGTAATTCAGGGCGTCAATCATGTGCTGGTAAACAGTGGCCGTCTTTTTGGAGTCTGCGTAACCGCAATCCTGTCCGAGTATGGCCAGGTCCCCTGTCTCCGCTATGTATGCGTATACCATCTGGATTATCCACAGATGGTCGTCCGAAAAACCTTTCAGGTCTCCTTTACCGCCGTTCGGGAAGAACTGATGATAGCAATTCCCCGTTTCAAACTGCGTGGTGGAGAGTATCTCAAATATCCTTTTTTTCGCGCGCTCGGGCATCTGCAGGTTGATGGCCAGCGTGTCCTGACAGGAATCGCGTGTGCCCATGCCGCGGCCTTCGCCGTTCTCGTAAAAAGAGATGTAGCGCGACCAGTCGAACGTGGTCTTGCACTGGTACTGGTTCCATACGTTTATCGCCCTGTCCAGGTCCTTATCCGGCGTCTCGACCTGTATGTACGACATATATTGCGTCCATTGGTCCTTTATTTTCTGCAGTTCTGCATCTATTACGCTGTCTGTCCTGTAACTCTCGCGCATTGCTTCGGCTTCTCTGGCGGTCGCCGCGTAACCCAGAGTCACAACCAGGGATTTTTCCTCGCCGGGTTTTAAGCCGACAACCGTGCGCAACGCTCCACAGCCGTTGCCACCGCGCAGTATGGATCCTGACAGGCTGTCAGATTCAACCCCTGCCGGGTCAGACTCCGACCTGTACAGGCCTATGAAGCTGTCCCTGACACACTCAAAATCAGCCACAGGTTCGCTCATGGCCATGAAGGCATACCCCTGCCTGTCGCCGACGTAATTTTTATTCGCTTTCATGTCGAACTCCGGATGCGGTTCTATGAAATTGTATAGAACCATCCCGTTCTCAAAAGAACCGCGGGTCAGGTGCAGGGACCACTGGATGTTGCGCGATTCGGGCTCGCACCACATCGTGAACTCCGAGTATGAATATACCGAGAACTTCTTTGCCTCTCCTGTGGTATTTTTTATCCTGAGCCGCCAGACTTCGCAGTCGTGATTCCCGG
>JAJFUW010000111.1 GCA_021372235.1 Spirochaetia bacterium | reverse complement strand
TATGAGGGAGTAATTGTAGAGTTTCAGCACTCTGTGGCAGGCGCCTATTATGTGTTCCCATACCGCATCTTCCGGCGCGTAAACGTCCTTAACTCCGCGGAGCCTCTGGTATTTCATCTATTCACCCGTTATCTTTTTGATTATCTGCGGGCCTGTTTTGCCCATCTTCATGATGCCGTACTGCTTTACCGAATCGCCTGTGTCGTCAAAAGAAAAAAGCCCGCTGACCCCGGGATAATCCCTGATTGCCGCGAGAGATTCCCTCAACGCTTCGCGAGACGTGACTTTTGACCTGAGTACGGAACACACCATGCTCATGATATCGTATGAAGCGGCCGCTATGGCGTCCGGCGACGAAGCGTAGCGTTCCCTGTATTTTGAGACAAAGCCCGCTGTCACCGGGTCCGGGTCCTCGGCGCAGAAATCCACGGTATATACCACGCCCTCCACACTTTCCCTGAACGCGTTGAGATACGGGGAATCCAGCGCGGACGTCCCGAATACGGGCAGGTCAAAATCGTAGAACCGCAGCTGGTCGCATATCAAAACCATCTTCCTGTCGGTCGCCGGTATGTATAGTGCGTCGAGGCCTATCGGGTTTGTCGCAGGTTCCTTGACCTTGCGGTACTCGAAAACAACTTCGTCAATAACGGCTTCATCAGCCACTGCCACGGCATATATTCTCACGGTGTACCTGAAATAGTCCCGGTCCGTAAATTTATAGGTTATTTTGGCGTTGCCTTTGGAGTCAAGCGTTGCTTCCGGCATGAAGTTCGCTGTGAGGGTGTCTGTTTTTTCCTCAATTATTTTACCCCATATTAGAATGTCCGCTCCCACCTTTGACGCTATATTAAATGCCAGATCGCGGTCCAGATCCTCCGCCTCCACGCCGAGTGACGCCATGGTGTCATCAGTCACTTTCTGCTTGATCACGTTTATTATGCTCGACTTTGCCATCGTGTAACTTATTTTTTTTGTCATGTCGTCGCTTATTTTGTATTTCCTGACACTCTCCCCGTGCGGCGACATGTGGAGCACGGCAACGGAAATTTTCCGCATTTTCGGGTCGGGTGTGGGTTTCGGCATGGCGTTCTCGTCAGGGGGTATGATGTTCAGATAGTCAAATACTTTTGCCATCATCATCTTTGCGGTATCCTCTGCGGTTCTGTCGAGTTTCATTTTTTCATCCGCACGTTTTTCCTTCAGCAGTATGGTGTTGACCCCTCCCAGCTGTACCACCTGCTCCTGGAAATCGCTGATTTTCGGGTCATAGGACACCTGTGCCGGGACCGTCCCCCCGAGTGCTTTGAATTTTTCCGTAAAATAATCGTTCATGGATTTGCCAAAAGCGTTGTCAGAATACAGCACGGCCACGTTCCTGTCCCCCGTGTCCTCATACATGTATTTCGCGGCCGCATAGGCCTGGCCCCTCGCCGTGCCGCAGTTGCGGAAGAAATATTTTGTCTTGCCCACCAGGTCCGGCTGTGCCGCGGTCGGCGAGCACAGTGGCAGGGTGTATTTGTCTATGAAAGGCATCAGCGTCTTTACGGTCTTTGAATAGAGCGGCCCTATGACGGCGATGATACCGTCCGTTTCGACCGCGCGCGCCAGGTCTTCCTCCAGTTTGGAGCTCTCCTCGTCCATGTATATCAGCGATATCTTTTCCTCGGGCTTGACAGTGGCGTTATACCCCGCGAGCGCGAGTTCCACGCCTGATTTCACTATGGAGCCTATGTCCATGGATTTACCCGATAGCGGTATTATCACTCCTATCTTGCGGGCGTTGACGGGCTTGTATTTCAAAAGGTCCCTGTAGAGGCCGGTTATCTCCGGGTAAAATTTGGAGTCCCTGTAATCCGCCAAAAACGCGTTCGCGTGCTGGAAAAACGCGTCGTTGTCGCCCTCCTGCAGATCGGCTTTTGAGAGAAAATAGAGGTCGTATTCGTCTATCAACTGATTTTTGTGCAGGTGGTAGAGCGCCTTTAACTCGTCGCGCGTCATGGTTGAGAGGTAGCCCTCGAGCCTTTTGATAGCCACATCCTCGAACTGGGCGAACTGCAGCCTTTTTTCCAGCAGTACCTTCAGCCGTTCCACGGCCGCGGTGCTGTCCTTTTGTTCCACGGATATATCAAACAAACGCAGTATGGACAGGTATCCCCAGTCAACGTCCGAGTAATATTTTTCGTTGAACGTAAAATATTTGGCCGCTTCGCTGTAGTTCTTTTTGTTGAAATAATACTGCCCGGACCAGAACGCCCCTTTTGAACGCTCGACCGAGTCCTTTCCGTTTTTTGCCATGTCGGCCCAGACCGCGTACTCCTCATCGGAGACTTCCACCATTTTTTCGCGGGCGGCCGAGTCGGTCGACTTTATGACCCTGGCCGGCGCACAGCCTGCGGCCATCCAGATAACGGCGGCAACAACCATAGACAATACAAAATAGTTTTTCTTCTTCATGATTTTCCTCTCTTACTTACTTTTGTCTCTTGTCTCTCAAACTCTACTTGACCACATCCTGATTTATGGTGACTTTATATTTCTTTTTCAGTCCCGAAAGGACATCGTCAAAAATTTTCTGCTGCTTCTTTTCCTGTATGAGTTTTATTATCCTGTCCTTTGACTCGTCATATGTGTATTTTTTGCGTTCGTTGACCTTTATCACGTGGTACCCGTAAGTCGTCCTCACCGGCTGGCTTATCTGTCCGTCCCCCATGGAAAAAGCCGCATCCTCAAATTCCTGCACCATAACGCCTTTTGTAAAGAACCCCAGGTCTCCGCCCTTTTCCTTTGTGGTGGCGTCCTCCGAATATTTCCTCGCCAGTTCGTCAAATGCCTCGCCCGAGGCAACCCTTTTTGCAATCGACTCGGCCATGGACTTATTCTTCACCAGTATGTGTTGGGCCCTTATTTCCACGAAATCTCCGGTGTGTTTGTCATAATACTCCCTGGCTTCCTTTTCCCCGACCTTTGATTTTGTCTCAACGTTCTCCGTGAAATAGACGTGCGAAAGTATGTCGTCAAAATCCCATTCATATTTTGTTTTGAGGTCCGCCCTCTCCGCGTAACCCAGTTTGCGGGCCTCCATTGCCATCAATTTTTTGTTTACAATGTAGGTGATGAACTCTTTTTCCTGTTCGGGCGTCAGTTTGTAGTCGAAACGCTGATTCATATAACCTGTTATTACCCTGTATTTTTCCTTTGTGAGTACATAACTGCCTATTATGGCAACCGTTTCCTTGTCGAGTTTTCTTATCTCGTCTTCGGATATTTCCGTAACGCCGGGTTTTCCATCCTTGTTATCCATGGCTTTGAGCGCGTCCGCCGCGGAATCCTTTGAGGCTGCCGTGTTATCATAGCCGTTGTCGTCTTTGACGTAACTGTCTGTCGTGCCGCACGAGACCAGCATAAACATTGCCGCGAGTGCCATCATGATTGATCCTGCTTTTTTCATGCAACTTTCTCCCTTCGGTTTTACGTTTTTTGGAACCTGAAACAGTTTTTAGACCTTATAGTATTTCTTTATGTACTGCAGCGTGTTCGGTTTCGTCACGCACTCATCGCCTATGGACATCTTTGCTATCCTGCCGTCTTTACGCGCTTCATACAGCCTGGTTATGACTTTGTCCCGCAGGTCATACGGGTTCATCGGATTTATGTATATCTTTGTGCCTCCCTCAAAACCGGCCGGTGTGTTGACGCGCAGTTTGATGAGGATGTGGAGCGGCATTATATCAACCGAATCTTTGGGCGTATAGTACCACTCCTCGTTCGCCGCTATCTGTCCGGTTATCGAATGGTGTATGGCGTGGACTATGTCGGAAAAACCGCGCAGTTCCTGCTCTGCCATATCATAGGGAAATGAGGCCTCGCTCTTTGAGAATACGCCTATCGTCGGGTACCTGTGGCCTATGTCCGAGAACGCTATAGCATAATCATTCTCCGCCACGACCAGGTTGAAATATACCGCCAGGTTCGTGCCCATCTCGTTATAGATGTTCGGGTTGCGCCTGATGAGGTTTATCTCGCGCTCGATGGAAACGCCCCATTCGTCAACAGCCACGAGCTGTTTATGCAGGTGGTCGAACGACGCGCCCGCCGATTTCAGCCAGTTCTGAAAAACAGAGATATAACGGACATGCTTGTTGTTGCCGTATATGTCCTTCATGCCGTGCACGGTGAACTTCAGGTACTGGTAATGTTCTTCCGGAGAGAGTTCTCCGGAAGAACATAGTTGGGTATCATACCCGGCGTTCTCTATGTAATGCTTCCTGCCCACGATAAGCTCATGGCCACCTGCAAAAAAAGCGTCTGCCATGTCTATTTTTTCCTGTTCGTTTACAGTGGACGGGTCGCGGCCCAGGAGTTTGAGTTTCATGTCTATGATGTGCATGACGTGATCATATCCGGCCCTGTCAGCCAGGTAGGAATCTTTTTTCTGCTTCAATTCCTCAGTGAAATGGTAGTTGAAGTTTTTTTTCCAGTAATCCATCGTTACTATCTCGAACAGGTTGGGTATCCTGCGGAACTCGGCCCTGGTCTCCGTGATGGCTGCGGGCTTGACGTCCTTTATGTAGACATATTCATTGTCGATATTGACAAGCCTTTCCTTTTCCGGCGGCGTGTTTATGTATTTTTCCTCGCAAAAATTGCAGTAATCTTCCTTCGGCGTCTTGACTATTTTCTTTGCCGTGGCCGGCACTTCGTTTGAGATGGGTTTGCTCGCCCTGCCCGGGACCGTCCAGACCTCTGTTCCGGTAAAAGGATTTATCTGCTTGATGGTCCCGTCCTGCATGCGGATAAAAAACTGGTTATAGTTGGACATCTAAAAAGCCTCCTCTAAATTCAAGATAAAAACAGTCCGGGGTTTGGTGTTCTGAGATGGCTCTCCCAAAACACCTTTATGCTCCCTGATGATTCTATATTATAAGGAAGACATGAAAATACCTGTAGTGATTATAATAGATTCAGGCTTTAAATACAATAATAAACAAGATTTACGGGGTGTTTGTGCCATTAGTGCGGATTTGACCGATTTATCTCCAAACCTTAAACTGCCGTTATCTCAGTTCCGGGTCCACAATTATCTGCCCGTCCTCGGGCTCGCTTCCGCCGTCCCCGACATATAGGGAGGATTCCATTTCCTTTGATATGGTAAATTTCTTTTTGTTATATACCTTTTCCGCCATCTCTTTGTATTTGCGTTTGTGTTCTGTCGTATCTTTCCTGCGTTCCTTATCGAGGACCCTGTACTTTTTCAGGTCCGGCGGTTCAAAAGTCGGATAAAGTTCCTTTGCCCTGGCGTAAAACCTGTCCGCTTCCCGGTCCTGTTTGAACATCTTCATGCATTTACCCGTTCCTATGTAGGCGTAGATATTGCCGCTGTTCATTTTGGCGGCCTGCTCATACAGGGAATAGGCGTATTTGTATTTTCCGAACTCAAAGGAGTAGTCCGCCATTTTTATGTAGAAAGCCTCGACCTTGGGAAGGGAACCAGGGCCCGCGGCGAAAGCAGATGCCGCTATGAGGAAAATTAATACTGTCAGTATTACCTTTTTCATGGTGCCTCCGGTGGCTATTTGAGTATATTCTACCACTTGCCATAAAATATTCAAACCAAAAGGCCGCAAAAAGCAATCACAAATCCCAAATAAAATTGGTTCTACAAACTATCGGCTGCATATTTTCTTGACGGAAGTTCTTTACATATCTCGACATTTATTGTTCTCTTCACAGCTCATGGCTTAATATTGCCTTTGTCTTTTATGGTGTTGTTGTGCCCGTCTATCTCCGCCTTGACCTTCAGGTGTGCCACCCGGTCATAGTCGCTGTTTAACTGCATGAAATATAACTCATTCTGCATCTGTGGCTCGCGCATGAGTTCGGCCTTGAATTCAGGTTTTATCTTTAAAAAATCCACGGTGCCCGGTATGGGTGAGTAATTTGCTATCTTTATCTTTAAATTCATTTTTTTCAGGTACTCAACGTCCTTCATGACAGAGGCAAATGTCTGCCCGGGGATACCGGCCAGGATATAGACCCCGATATCGTTATCCTCAAACCCCGCTTTCCTCAGGTTGTCTACTGCCGTCCTGAACGCCTCGTTTGAGACCTTGTTGCCGGTCTGTTTCTGTATCGCGTAATCCGAGGACTCCAGCGATACCCTCACATCGGCAAACCCGGCCTCTTTCATGAGTCTGGCCGTCTCGGCGTCCAGATACGCGGCATGCAGGCCGTTAGGAGTGTGGAAATTAAAACCGTAACCCCGCTTTATCGCCTCTTTTAATATGCCCTTTATGAAAACATTTTTGTAGAGCAGCGCATCGTCGTAAAACGCTATGTTCTTTATTCCCCGCTCCTTATATGTGTCGAGTTCCTTCAGTATGGCCTGCGGGTCCCTCTGGTAATAGCCTTCGCAAAAACTTTTTATGGCGCAGTATGAGCACGAGTACGGGCATCCTTTTGTGAATTTGACCGCGACAGAATCAAGTTTCGGGTAGAGCGAATAGTCCGGCACCAGTTCATTGAACTCGCGGTCCTCCATGGAGTCTATCCTGACACCGGCTGCCCTGTTCACCATCATCAAAAAATAGTTGTTGATGTCGCCTGTCCATATGTAATTGGCCGCGGTGAACCTTTGCGCGTGTTCCCTGCACAGGGTCGCGTATATACCGCCGAGCACCTGCGGAGCGTTGTAGCGTTCCTTTAATATCCGCGAGGCGAGTTGGACCCCTTCGTATGTATATGTCATACCCGATGTCATGAAAATAATATCGGGCTTTTGGTTGAGCGCGTCGAGTTTTTTGTGGAAAACGTCAACAGGCAGGCCGTAGCGCTTGTATTTGCGGGGCACGCGCTCGTAGGCACCTATTTTCTGTATCTCCTCGCTGTAGTACGCACCAATGCCGTAGCTGTCGGACTTTTTAAATTCCTCGGGTGCGTCGGGGTCGAGCCTGTCCATGCAGTCTATGAGCGTTACCTTAAGCCCGTTGTTTTTCAGCAGTGCGGCTATGCGTAAAAGTCCGTAGGGTTTTATCCAAAAGTCGTGGCATTTAAAATCGTAAACCCACGGATTAACAAGCAGAGCATGTTTCATAAGGCTCCTTGTAAAGTTAAAAATCAAAACCTAAAAGTACAGATAAAAAGTCAAAATTAACATCAACTGTTTGTACGAACAGTTGCCATTACTTTTCTATTTTTAATATACTTTTTACTTTCCCCCATTATACCATTTTTTGATTTTTCCGGCTAAATCACTTATAATATACCAATGAACACACGCAAAATAATCCACGTCGACATGGACGCCTTTTACGCATCCGTCGAGCAGCGGGACAACAGGGACCTGCGGGGTAAGCCCGTTATAGTCGGAGGCACGCCCAAACAGAGGGGCGTTGTGGCCGCGTGTTCATACGAAGCGCGCAAATTCGGCATACACTCGGCCATGGCCACGGCCACGGCCCTGCGCCTGTGCCCTCAGGCCGTGGTTGTCACACCGGACTTCCGCAAATATGAGGAGGCCTCTTCGCAGATACACGGGGTTTTCCATGAATACACGGACAAGGTCGAGCCTCTCTCCCTCGATGAGGCATATCTCGACGTCACAGACAACAAACTCGGGATAAAATCCGCCACGCATATTGCAAAAGAAATAAAAGAAAAGATATATGAGAGGACGCACCTGACAGCTTCGGCCGGCGTGTCATACTGTAAGTTTCTGGCAAAGATAGCCTCGGGCTTCAAAAAACCGGACGGCTTGACCGTGGTAACGCCGGACAGGGCGCAAAATTTCATAGACAAACTGCCGGTGGGCGCATTCTACGGCGTCGGTAAAGTGACGGAGAAACACATGCACAATCTGGGCATAAGGACAGGGCTCGATTTGAGGAAAAAGAGCCTCGAATTTCTAAAAGAAAACTTCGGTGGCTCGGGCGAATGGTTCTACAACCTGGCGCGCGGGATTGATGATACGCCCGTCATAACCGAATGGGAGCGGAAATCCGTGGGCCGCGAAGAGACCTACCCCGAAGATATCATTGATATGGACGAGATAAAATCGTACCTCGAGGAACTGTGCTTCCAGGTGGAAAAGGACATGCGTGATGAGGACAAAAAGGGAAGGACAATAACGCTGAAGGTGAAATATTTTGATTTCGTCTCCATAACGCGTTCCGTCACGATAAACCGACGTATTCAGTCGGGTGCTTTGATATACAAATATATTCTGGAGTTGCTGCCAAAAACCCTGGCCGGGAAAAAGAAGATAAGGCTCCTCGGGGTGTCGATGCACGGGTTTGAGGAAATTCCGAAAAAAATAAAAAAAGACCAGCTGGAGTTGCCGTTCAAATAATTCCCGAGGGGTGAGATGAGCCGGGAGAAAACGAGTAGACCGACAGATACATTTTTATGCCTCTCCGCAATATCTGTAGAGACGGGACCCGTGCCCGTCTCTCTGTTCATCTGCCCCTTGAGCCGGCCACAGGTGCCGGCTCTACCGGAGGTTTTTGAAGGAATTATAATTGTTGTCAATCAGAATAATTCAAATACCATTTCCAAAAACTTTTTTTGCATAATGGCTGTTTCCGGACCACAATCCCGGGGTTGTCAGACTATCTGAGAATCATGAGTTTCGATATACCGCTTTTTGCCTTCTCGCCGCTGTCATTCTCGGCCGTTATCACATAATAATATGTCCCCCTCGCGAGTTGTTCAAGCGAATATGCCTCCATTGAGAGCGTCCTTGAACCCGCCCACGGCGAATCAGGGAACGAAAATTCCCTGACACGGCGCATGGCTGATGAGTACAGCCGGACCTTCACGTTCTCGTGTTTCTGGCTGAACAGTACCCTGATGGACAGCGGCGCGCCGGTTTCGGGATTGTACGGATTCGGATACGCTATCTCGTCCGTAATCTCGAAATTTTCCGCGTCCACCGGGAACGGCGTGAGCGTGGGCGTCGCGCTGATGAACTGTGTGGGCGTGTGAGTCAGCGTAAGAGTGATTATCACCGTCGGTGTGCGTGAGGCAGTAGGCATATAGGACGGCGTGCCCGTCGGAGTATACGATGCCGTCGGCGTGGACGTAAGTGTCGCGGTCCCCGTGTATGTGGCCGTATTTGTGCGCGTTTGTGTCAGCGTGATCGTGTCCACAGGCGTATTTGCCGGCGTAGTGGGCGGTGTTTGTGTGGGAGTGTGCGTCGGGATATTGGTATCCATAGTTGTGGGAACGTCGGTGACCGTGTTCACCGGGGGGTGTGTTTTAGTCGCCGTTTCAATGGTCGTAAAAGTTAATGTGGCTGTATCAGCCGGCGTGTTTGTTCCTGTCGGCGACGTACCTGTGGGTGTCTGTGTAATGGTCGCCGATATGGTGTATGAGCCGGTTACCGTGTTTGTCGCGGCAGGAATCCCGGTAGATGAAGCCGTAATAGTAGCCGTACGCGTTGCCGTAAACGTCGGGCTGTAATACGGCGTATTGGTCATAGTTGCGGTTACAGTCACCGTAGGCGTGTAGGTCTGCGCAATAACCGCCGTGTCTGTGGCCGTGGGCAATGCGATATCGGTCCTGGTCGCAGTGGCTGTTGCAGTCCCCGTGTATGTCATGGTGCTATCGGGTGTGTTCGTGCCGCTGGGCATTGCGGTCATTGTCCTTGTCGCCGTACCTGTTGCAGTCCTCGTGAAAGTAAATGATGACACCGGCGTGTTTGTGGGTGTGCCGGTTGCCGTCCTCGTGGCCGTGGCTGTCGCTGTCCCGGTAAAAGTAAATGTGGACGCCGGCGTATTTGTATAACTGGCCTGCGGCGTTACCGTCCTTGTGGCAGTTCCGGTTGCGGTCCTCGTGGCCGTAGGAGTCCCGGTCCTCGTCGGCGTGTAAGTGACGCTGGGCTGGGGTGTTGCCGTCCTTGTCGCGGTGCGCGTTGCAGTACGTGTCGGCGTCGGCGTGGGGCTGGCCTGCCCGCAGCCGGTTGCGGCTATTGTTTTGAGAGCCGCCGGCGCGTTTATCAACACGACATCGTCCACCCACAGGTCGAAATTATACGGAGCGCCGGTCTGTCCCTGCGTCTGCCACTGTATAGTATCCACTTTCGCCAGGGCCATCGTCTTGGTTACCGACGTGTCGCCCCACCCTTCCTGCGAGAACAAAACGCTGGAAAAATCCACGGTCACTTTCTGCCAGGCGGTGGTTGCCGTGAACACATAACCGTACATGTCCTCGTCGAGTTTGCCGCCGAATGCCTGCGGCGAGTTTATTTTCAGCCTGAAGGTCCTGGACTCGTTGCTTTTGCACCAGAAACTGATGCCGGTAGCCGCGCTGATATTTACGGGGCCCTCGGGCTCGGTGAGGGGGAATCCCAGCCCTGCAAAACCGTACAGGAACGTGGTCGTGACCACGCCCGTGATGTGCGCCGCATAGTCCCCTGCCCCGCCGTGTCCCGGCCCCTGAACGTAAAACGGCTGTACGGTCCGGCCCAGGTCCTGCCAGTGGTCCTTTGACCATGGCACTATCTGCGAGTTACCGTGCGGGTTTACGGTGCAGTTTTTGTCCGTACAGTCGTTGCTGTCGTCGTATGTGTACCAGTATGTGCATATCCTGCTCGTATAATCGCCGTCTGTCATGTTGTCCAGCACGAGGTTGTTTGGCCCCACGGTCTCCGTGGGTTCTGGTATCGTCACAATGGGCGTGCGCGTCGCGGTGTCTATGGTGCACAGGGTAAAAGCGTCCGCCGGACTCGATATCTTGCCCGTCACGTAGCTCCCGGTCGGCTTGTAACTGGACCAGTTCGCCGCGTCGCACGCACCGGCGTTCAACATGCCCGATGTTTCCGGCGCCTCGGACCACGACCACGCGGCCCAGCTTATTTTGTTCGTAGCCATTATGCTTATGAACGAATCCGCCCTGGTGTAATTCGTGCCACCCGCTCCGCTTGCCTCTGTCGCGGCCCATTCCGTGACAAATATGGGAAGCCTGCCTATGTAATTGGTAAGCATGCTGGTGTCGTGGGTGGCCGCGTAAAAGTGGAACGTGTACATGATGTTCGGGTACGAAAGTTTGTTGTTCACCACTTCTTCCCCGAGCTGTGACCAGTTCGGTGTGCCCACTATTATCACGGCGTCGGGGTCGATGGCGCGTATCCTCGGTATGATGTCGTTGGCGTATGTCACGACCTGGCTCCAGGAAACGCCGTTGGGCTCGTTGCATATCTCGTATAGCACGTTCCGCCTGTCCTTGTGCGCCGTGGCCATCGATTCCCAGAACTGCCGCGCGTAAATAATGCTCGAGTTCGGGTCGCCGGGGGTGAGGGTGTGCCAGTCTATGAGCGCATAAATTCCCCTCTGCTCACACATCTCGACTATGTTGTTCGCCTGATTTGTAAATCCGCTCGGGTTGGATATGTAACCGTTCGGTTCGGGATACACGGCTATCCTGAACACATCTATCCCTACGGTGTTCGCGAGGTAGTCAAGGGAGGAAGTGTTGACGCAGCAATAATCCATGCACTGTGTAAGCCCGTACCACTGCAGGCCGTGGCTGGAAATACCGCGCAGCTGCACAGGCGACCCGCATTCATTTACAAGCTGGTTGCCGTTGACGTGCAACTGTCCGTTGAGGGATAGAGGTGATGCATGAACGCAGAATGGAAGCGCAAGCGCTATAAGTAATGCGGAAAGTTGAAAATGTATCTTCAATTTCGCGGATTGGCTGATTTTTATCATCTGCGCCCCTTAATAATAAATATTAAGCGAATTCTTTTTTAAGCGTTTAAACTTGAGTGTAAAAAAAATTCCCCTATTTTGCCCTTTTGATTATTTTATCTCAAAATGGTGTCAAGTCAAGGATATTTTCTGTATTAGTATATTGGCTTTTTTACAAACTAACACTCTTCTCTCCATCAGGGGAGAGGTTGGTTGGATACGCTTAAGGATTTTATGCCTCTCTACAGTATCTGTAGAGACGGGACCCGTGCCCGTCTCTCTGTTCATCTGCCCTTTGAGCCGGCCACGGGTGCCGGCTCTACTGTGGATGTTTGAATTTTCGCTAAACGGGTGGGGTTGGTGCACTTGATCAAAGGAGATTGCCGTGTAAAGACATATATGAAGACCTCTAATGTCCGAAAATTTTTTGACGTTACCTTTATTCGTTTAATGTCTTGAGTCATGGTACATTGTTGATGTCTTATTCTTTGGAATCCCATATATTGGAAATCTTTCCTATTTCAAAGGGCCTTTATTGATCAAAGTCAAGTGTCAAGGCACGGCCCCGGACTTGCGAATGCCTGGAAATTCCTGTCTG
>JAJFUW010000096.1 GCA_021372235.1 Spirochaetia bacterium | reverse complement strand
GAAAAAAGCCGGTAAAGTGGATGAGGCAACGGCCAAAATGCCCGAATTGTGGCATGGAATTATCGGACCTTTGCTGGCAAAAGAGCGTTTCGGAGTAAAGGACCCGGAGGTGTTGGAGGCGATAGCCTGCCATACCGTGGGAAAGCCTGAAATGTCCATGCTTGCGAAGATTGTATATGTGGCCGACTTCGGTGAATATAACAGGGAGAACGGCGCGTCAATGAAAATAATGAGGCTGATAAAGCACAAAAATACAAGCCTTGATGAACTGGTACGCAGCGTTACAAGACAAAAAATAATGTTCCTGCTGGACAACAACAGGATAATTCATAAAGACGGTATTGAACTCTGGAACAGGAGCGTTTAGTACCGTTAAACGATATAGGGTAGAAAGTTCACGGACTCCGGCTAAAAAATCGACAAAAAATGCCGTAATAATGCGGCGTGTTATTAAATGTGGTTGCCAATACATTTTATAATTATTTGGTGATATATTATAATTTATGACAAAAAACTTGACAAAACTTGCGGAGCCTGATATACTTTATATGGAAGAAGAGAGGATTGGTGAGAAGTTATGTTGGATGAAAAAAAGACAGTCCGGATAAAAGAACTGATGGCAAGAGAGGAATGCCTCGGTATAATATGTTATTATAAACATCATAACCAAAAAAGCATGAATTCCGCACGAGTTTCTGAATTGCTCAAAATACCGGTCAATAAAATAAAGGAAGCGTGCGTGAAGATGGAAGAATTGGATATACTGAAAATGCATAAACTTGGGGAGGATTTTGAGATAGAGATGCTCGACAATGAAAATGAATCAATAAAACACGCAATTGATGAAATAATATGGGAACAGAAGAACGAATACGGCAGGATATACAAAAAACTGATAACTGCAGAACTGCTTGATTTTATGGAGGACAGGTAGCACCCCTTTTTATATAACGTAGAGGTTTTACCCGATTTCGGAATGCGGAAACAGCAGTACCGCATTCCATTCGTTTTTTGTATGCGCTTTGGCATCCGCATGAAAGTTTTGTCCTTCAACTCTTGATTTTTATGCGGCAATTCTATATAATATAATCATATTATTAGGGAAAAGCAAACCAACTATCTATACGGAGGAATCATGAAAAAAGCATGGCTTATTCTGTCCGCCGCACTGTTTATCAATATCTGTGCTATCGCCCCGGCTGCAGCCGAAATGTCAATGGAATTAAAGGAATTTTACGGAGGGGATATTGCGCTCAATATGTCCTTTAATTCCGAGTTCCTGTACGGCTCCAGGGGGGATGGTTTGAGGCAGGGCGGCGCCGTTTCAACCCTGGATAACTGCCAGTCGGTTTCTTCATATAATCCTGCCATGCTGGCTTTTTTGGGCGGGGGTTACGGTTCTTTGGGGCTATATCCGGTGAGCCTGTTGTCGAGCGATGTGGCCGGTTTTTTCATGGGACAGAGCGTGGGATCGTTAGCGGGAGAAGGCATCAATGCAGTGCTTTCGGATGCGGCAGACGGATTAACAATCACCGCAGGAGTTGATTTTTCCGTTAATACCGACAGCGTAAAGGCAACCGCCTCACAGTCCACCGGGTTTACCAATGTTGAGATAGTGGTGCCCTTTGCCGGAAACCAGTCAGCGATTGGTTTTGCAAGGGAATCAAAGAACTTCCTGGAAATTACAGGCATGATAACCGGGCTTGAGGCCATGATGACGGTAAGCGACAGCGACACGGGGATAGACATAGATGTCAGGGCAAAAATGAACGCACTCGCGGATATCAGCAGTTCAAATGTTGTAACGACATGGGGAGTAGGCCGCAGGGTTACCGAGGAACTGGGCGTCGGAGTGGTACTGGAACATTACGATTCGCTATTCGAAGCCAACGGGCGCGGTGCTATAGACGGTACGGCAACTTATGCCGGAACCACAATGCAACTCAATACATCCGAAGACAACAGCCTGGAGCAGTATGCGTCAGGCAACCTGTACGGCGAAGCCTGGGGGATACGCTTCGGAGGTTCGCTGCACCTTGCAAACCATTCGGCGGAACTGGGCCTGGATTGCGGCGTTGAACCGCAGATACAATACAGCGGAGATACTTCGGTTATATACCACACGATTCCGGATTCCATAGATATTTCCGATTTTACCCGCACAAAGCGGGTGGAACTCGACGGGACCGAAGGCACCCTGAAAATAAAAATACCGTCATTCATCCGCGGGACATTTGCGTTCAAAGCGGGACTGACAGGAGTCATAAACTATACACACTATTTTGACGGATTCAGTTACACATGGGAAGGACAGGACGAGACAGATGAACTGAACATCAGCATGCTGGATGACGTACGTTTGGGGGTATCTTTCAGCATATTCCAGCTCGGGCTCGGAGTGGTCTATACCCATGTTTCCACCGTGCAGGATGACGTTGTCGACAACATCTACTGGGGGGTAATGCCGCTGCTGTCGGCAGGCGTAACCATACCGATAGACAGGGTAAAACTCGAGATTGATCTGTTCGCGTTCCCGCTCGTGGTATTAAAGACCGCGGCGACATACCAGTTCTAACAATAATAATATCCGGAGGATAATGACGATGAAAAAAATTATTTTTACCGCCGCGGCGATGCTGTTTATGACAGCGACCGTTTTGGCCGCGCCCAGACTGCTAATTTATCCTAAAACCCTTCTGGTTAATTCCGATAATGTGACCGTCACATGGGACGACGGCGCCGGAAACCCGTATTTGAACACCAGCCGGATAGTATACGGTACGATGCCGGGGAATTATACGCACAGCGTTGAGCAAACGGCTGCGGGAACGGCTTCATTCGTCCCGTCCGCGCAGGGCGGCAACATGAACGGCGGTGTGTATTACTGCAGGGTTTCCGATACGGTTGATTCTTCCACATCACAGGAGTTCAGGCTTTATATAAATTCGGGCAACGCTCCCGTTTATTCATCGCCGGCCAACGGGGCGGCATTGAATAACCTTTCCCCGTCGCTGGAATGGCAGCCGCTGCAGGGAGTTCCTTTCTATACCGTGCTCGTTTTTGACACAAAGGCTGTAATTGATATCTCTTCGGGATCCATAAACGTTCAGGCAAATGTTATCTGGGGCGCCACGACCGACCGGACATCCATAATATATGGGACACCGGACGCAAGCGGGTATTTTGACAAAATGACGCCTCCGCCGCTGATGCAGGGCCTGACCTATTCGTGGATTGTTCTGCCAAATTACGATGGTTCGCCGGGCATGATAGCGGCAAATTTTGCGGGAACCAGGACTTTTACCGTAACGCCGCCTTCATCGGCCGCGGCGCCCGTGCTTGTAGCGCCCATGACAAACGTTACCATGACAGCGGCTTCGTTGCCCATTAACTTGAGCTGGGACCCGGCCTCAGGGGCAAACAGTTACAGGGTTTTTCTCATGAGAAGCTGGATAGGCAGTTCACTCGGCGGTTTTGGCGATATAACCGTTCCGCTCTGGAGCGGGGAAACGAACCAGACAAACATAAACATCCCGCAGAACCTGGCACTCAACGGGACGTGGTACGAGTGGTATGTCATCGCGGTCGATAATACAGGCAGGGGTATAAAGAGCGAAGTGAGGAAGTTCTATTACGATTCGACCGACAGGAATATCAATGTCACCATAAGAGAGCCGGTGAATCCGTTTGTTGCACCGTCTGGCAATACGATTGTCCCGTATACTGTGGCATTTATACAATCCTCCACCGGCGGTAATGTGAACCTGTATCCGATGGTTGGCGGGTCCGACGGCACGCTTTCATACTACCTTCCCGTAAATGAGGATTACAAGTTCACGTTGAAAAAGACCGGTTTTGTGAACGTTACCTACGCGGTCACAGCCGGTGTAAGCGACTACACGGCGGACTGGTACATGACCAGGTGTTCTTATGCCATGAGCGGCAGGGTGCAGGACAACCTCGGGAACGATGTGCAGGGAGCTACTGTCAGGGCGACCCAGGCGGGCGAGGTTTATGAAACACTGACACTGTCTGACGGCACGTTTATGGTATATATACCGGCAAATGGCGCATGGAGTATAGAGGCGGATAAGGCCGGTCACTCGCCGGCAACGGTGACGTATAGCGTGGCTTCCGGTCCGCTGGAAGTAAACGTGAGCGCTATCGGAACAATAATAATAAACAAGAATGTCAACTCACTGACAGGAAAGATTACCAACTCTGACGGACAGCCTGTTAACGGAGCGGCGGTGACTGTTTATGAGAATGGGAACCCGTCAAATTTATACCCGGCATCAACGGATGTAAGCGGCAACTACTCGCTGACGCTGCCGGACGGCACCTGGATTATAAACGTGAACGCCGCGGGTTTTGTCCCGCCGCCCTTGAGCAGTGTGACATTTTCCACATCGCCGGGGGATGAGGCGAGGGTCAGGGATTTCACAATGACCCCGCAGGCGTGCGCCATAACGGGAAACGTGGCGGACCTCGCGGCCAACGCGCTGGCGGGTGCGACCGTCTCTGCCATAAACAATTCAACCCACGCGGTCATCGAGACAGTAACCGACGCGCTCGGGCATTATACGCTGAACGTCGGAACAGGCGGTTATATGGTGAACGCCTCCTTATCCGGATATACCTCGGACGGCGCCAGAACTGTGACGTTTACGGCAGGAGGGCAGAATTCCACCGCTGATTTCACGATGACGGCCAACGCACTGGTTGTAAACGACGCGGCATTGTATGTTTTTGTTCATATTACCGCAGGGACGGCGGTAGGTGGCGCGGATGTCATCGTTTCGGGTAATGATGCGAACACTTCGGGGTTTACCGCTTCGGGCATAACTGACAGTTCGGGCAGGATAACTTTTACCGCCATGGTTGCCGGAGGCTACGATATAGCGGTTTCAAAGGCGGGTTATACTTCCTACAACGGCACCGCTATTTCAGTTTCACCGGGACCGGGCAATGCAAGCGTAACAATAAACCCCGTGGTAACAACAGGCACGCTCGGCGGGAATATTACAAGCAGTACGCCGGCCTCGGGCGTCACAGTACAGGTATTTTTGCAGTCAAATCCCGATACCGCGGTTACTTCGGACATTGTCACGTCTCCGGGATCGTATTCTTTCAATCTGTCTCCCGGAGATTACATGGTAAAAATATTCAAGGACGGTTACAGCGCATCGCCGGCCCAGGCTTACAAGACGGTTGTTGCTTCAACTACCGTTACGCAGAATTTTGACCTGACGGCGGCATCGGGCGGCGGAGTGGTTGTTTCGGACCCGTCTTTCATAGTTTATAATGAAAATATAGGCGGGCCGTACCAGTTCACGGCATCGTTCACTGATGGCTCGGGCAAGAACGTCTACTGCACTATAGCGTGGTCGTGCGTGCCGTCATCCGCGGGCACCATGAGCGAGTCGGGCGTATTTACACCGGCATCAGATTATATCGGGGAGGTGTCCATAGTGGCGACGGCGCTCGGAACGTCGCAGTCGGTCACTATCCCGGTATACCAGCGGCTGAACCCGTCATACGGAGCGGTAACGGTAACCGATTACGCGGGGTTCAGCCTCGCGATACCTGCGGGCGCGGCTTCGGCTTCAAATACAACTGACAGAATCACCATGACAAAAGCGGAGGTCAGCAGAGCACGTTCCGTTACCCGATTGAAAAAAGCGATGGGTATGGCCTATATGCTGACAGGATTTACGTTCAACTCAGACGTGACCATAACTCTGCCGCTCTTAGCCGGATATGAGACTGCCAGTGCAAAGGTCGGAAGATGGGACACTGATTCCAACACGTGGGCTGACATGGGCGGGACAGTGTCGGGTT
>JAJFUW010000083.1 GCA_021372235.1 Spirochaetia bacterium | reverse complement strand
CAAAGTGAAGCTGGAGCAGCTGTGGGTTAACCTCCTGGATAACGCGGTGAAATTCGTCAAACCGGGGCAGATAGCGGTCGTCGACATAACAGTTGAGAGAAAGAACGGCGAATGGCTGTTTTGCGTCAGGGATAACGGGATAGGGATAGAACACAGGTTTTTCAGCAGGATATTCGTCCTGTTCCAGAAGCTCCACACCAAAGTGGAGTACGAAGGCAACGGAATAGGCCTCGCGCTGTGCAAAAAAATAGTGGAGTTCCACGGCGGTGCCATCTGGGTGGAATCGGACGAAAAAAGCGGGAGCGCGTTCTATTTTACACTGCCGGCTGCGGAATAGGGTTATGGTTATTTAGCCTGATAGCCTCATCGCAAAATATATGTTTCGGAAGACCTTGTTTACCCGGATATAAGGATAGATATATGGATATTGGCGAAAAAAACCACAGGGGAAACTTATCCTTGACGCCATAGCCACTTTTTACTATACTAAAAACCGTTTCAAATACAAAAGAATCCGGGTATATAATAATGGGAACCAAAAATACGGTCCTTTTCAACGAACATGTCAAATTAAACGCCCTCATGGCGCCTTTCGCGGGCTGGAACATGCCCATACATTACGGTTCCATAATCGAGGAGGCAAAACACACCCGCTCGGCCTGCACCGTGTTTGACATATGCCACATGGGCGAGTTCTACGTCACCGACGACCCGGCAAAACCTTCGCTGGACGCGGCCATCACCAACCCCGTTGCAAAGATGAAGAACCTGACCTGCCGCTACGGTTTCCTTTTGAACGCCAACGGGACGGTCATAGACGACCTCATAGCGTACAGGATGGCGGACGACCGATGGATGATAGTGGTCAACGCATCCAACATAGACCGCGACGCAGGCGCCATATCATCAAAACTCTCAAAGGAGGCGGCGTTTGAGAATGTGTCTGAGCGCACGGCCAAACTTGACGTGCAGGGGCCGCAGTCGCTCGCTGTCATGAAAAGGCTCGTCGGCGACAGCATAAAAAAACTCAAATATTTCACGTTCGACACATTTGATTTTCTCGGCGGGAAATACATAATAAGCAGGACGGGCTACACCGGCGAACTCGGGTTCGAGGTCTATACGGACGCGGCAAAGGCTCCGGAGCTGTGGAACTGGTTTTTGAAACAACCCGGGGTAAAACCTGCGGGACTGGGCGCGCGCGACATACTGCGCCTGGAAGCCGGCCTGCCGCTCTACGGCGATGAACTCACCGGGGAGACAACACCGCTGGACGCGGGCATG
This sequence comes from Spirochaetia bacterium, assembly GCA_021372235.1. Classification (GTDB taxonomy): domain Bacteria; phylum Oederibacteriota; class PGYV01; order PGYV01; family Palsa-1178; genus JAJFUW01. Next base: position 3,862 of record JAJFUW010000083.1, on the reverse strand, counting down.
GAAAAGTTCCTCGATTTTGAAAAGGATTTTACCGGCAGGGAAGCCCTGCTAAAACAGAAAAAATCGGGCGTCGCACGCACCCTGACGGGCCTGCTGGCGGAAGGCCGCAGGCAGCCGAGGCACCTGAACAAAATAGTAAAAGATGGCAGGGAAGCAGGTTTTGTGACCAGCGGGGTATTCTCGCCGCACCTGAACAAAGCCATAGCTTTCGCATATGTGGACAGGGGCATGGCAATTGACGGCACGGAACTGACCGTAGTCCTTGAAAAGGGAGAAACAAAAGCGGTTGTCACAACGCCGCCTTTCATAAAAAATACTTCAATAAAATACAGGGAGGAATAAAATGGGCGTACCTGCGGGTTATTTTTTCACCAGAGAACACGAATGGGTAAAGATTGACGGGAACAGGGCAAAAGTCGGCATCTCGGATTACGCGCAGCATAAACTCGGAGACATAACGTTCGTGGACCTGCCGACCGCGGGCAAACAGGTAAAACAGTTCGAAGTGCTGACCGGCATCGAGTCGGTCAAGGCAGCCAGTGACATATACGCGCCGGTCTCCGGCAAAGTCACGGCCGTAAACTCCGCGCTGGAGTCAGCGCCCGAGGCGGTAAACAAGGACCCTTATAACAGCGGATGGATGGTCGAACTTGAAATAACAAATACGGCTGAAACTGCAAACCTGATGGATTCGGCGGCCTATGACGCTTATGTAGCGGGGCTCGAATAGCATGGCAAAATTTACGCCGCATACGGACGCCGAGATAAAGGAGATGCTCTCCGTATCCGGCGTCTCCGGTATAGAAGCGCTTTTCAGGGACATACCGAAAGAATTAAGGCCAAAATCGTTTAACCTGCCCGCAGGAATGACCGAATATGAAGCCATGGATGAACTATCCCGGCTTTCTTCCTCCAACAAAGCTTCAAAACTGACTGTGTTTGCCGGCGGCGGATACTACGACCATTTCATACCTGCGGCAGTCGACGCCATATCATCGCGCGCGGAGTTCTACACGGCATACACGCCCTACCAGCCCGAGGCGTCCCAGGGCACACTGCAGGCTATATTTGAATACCAGACAATGATGGCAACCCTGGCAGGGCTTGATTTCTCCAACGCCTCGCTCTACGACGGCGGCACGGCGCTATATGAGGCTGTCGCGATGGCGGTCAGGACAAATAACCGTTCAAAAATAGTCATGGACGCGGGCGTAAACCCGCTCTACCGCAGGATTCTGAAAACATACGCCATAAACCTCGATATCGAGTTTATAACCGTTAATCTAAAAGAAATATCCGCGGACACTGACAGGATAAAATCCCTGCTCGCGGAGGATGTATCGGCGCTGGTGCTGCAGAATCCCAACTGGTTCGGCATAGTGGACGACTACTCGGACCTGTTTGAGGCGGCGGCGGCGAAGAACATAACAAAGATACTGGTATATTACCCAATGTCTCTGGGGACATTGAAATCCCCGGGCGAGATGAAGGCAGACATAGCCGTGGCTGACGGCCAGTCGCTCGGCCAGTACCTCTCGTTCGGCGGCCCGTACCTCGGGATAATGGCAGCCACAAAAGGGTACGTGCGCAAGATGCCGGGCAGGATAGTGGGCGAGACCGTTGACAAAAACGGTAAAAAGGTCTATGTCCTGACACTGCAGGCGCGCGAGCAGCACATACGCAGGGAAAAAGCCACGTCGAACATCTGCTCGAACCAGGCGCTGTGCGCGCTGCGTTCGACCGTTTACCTGTCGCTGCTGGGGAAAGACGGCTTCAGAAAAGTTTCGCTTTTGAACCTGGAGCGGGCACAATATATGAAAGAATCGCTCAAAAAAGCCGGGGTCAATGTACTGGCCGGGCCGACATATAACGAGTTCAGTGTAAAACTGCCGTGTGACGCGGCTGTTTTTGTAAAAAAAATGGAGGCTTCCGGGTTCATGGCCGGAGTACCGGCCTCGATATTTTTCCAGGACAAAAAGGACATCCTGGTAATAGCGGCCACGGAGAAACGTTCCAAAAAAGAGATTGACGCCTATGTTGCGGCGTTCAAATCCGCGATGGCAGGTGCAAAATGAAGACAATATTTGAAAAGAGCATAGCAGGCAGGCACGGCGTCGATGCCGGCACGCCAGAGGATAATACGGCCAAGATACTGGACGCGAAATTTACCCGCATTGCCGAACCGAAGCTGCCGGAACTATCGGAATTGGACGTGATCAGGCATTTTACCCGATTATCGCGCATGAACTATTCGGTGGATACCGAATTTTACCCGCTGGGTTCATGCACCATGAAATACAACCCAAAGGTGAACGAGGCCGCGGCAGTCCTGCCCGGATTCAAGGCACTGCACCCGTTCTCGGCCTATCTGGACGCGGGCTCGTGTCAGGGAGCGCTGGAACTGATATACCGTTCCAACGCGCTGCTTTGTGAGGTGACGGGCATGAAGGATTTCACCGGCCAGCCGTACGCGGGTGCCCACGGGGAACTGACGGGCATATTTTTGATCGCGGCTTATCACAGGAAAAAAGGTAACAAAAAAAAATATATCATTGTGCCGGACTCGGCCCACGGAACAAACCCGGCGAGTGCGGCAATGGCCGGTTATGCGATATTGTCGGTGCCGGTGGATAAAAACGGCACAATGGACGTGGAAGCGTTCAGGGCAAAAATAACGGACGAGGTCGCGGGCGTAATGATGACAGTACCTTCCACACTCGGAGTGTTTGAGAACAGGATAAAAGAGATCGCGGATATAGCCCACAGCCATGACGCGCTCATGTACTACGACGGCGCGAATTTAAACGCCATACTCGGCAAGTTCAGGCCCGGCGACGCCGGGTTTGACGTGATGCACATAAACCTGCATAAGACATTTTCCACGCCGCACGGCGGCGGCGGACCGGGCTCGGGGATGGTGGGCGTGGGTGAAAAACTAATACCTTTCCTGCCGGTGCCGAGGGTGGTAAAAAATGGGGATGCATATTCCATAGACTCAAACTTCCCCGACACCATAGGACAGGTAGCCTCTTTCTTCGGGAATTTCGGCGTGATAGTCAGGGCTTTCACATATATCATCATGTTGGGCAGGGAAGGGTTGATAAACGTATCCGAGATGGCGGTTTTAAACGCAAATTATATAATGGCAAAATTAAAACCATATTTTGACCTGCCGTACGACAGAATATGCGCTCACGAATGCGTATTTTCCGCAAAACGTCAGGCAAAGTCCGGGGTATACGCGACAGACATAGCCAAGGCCCTGATAGACAGGGGGTTCCATCCGCCGACGATATATTTTCCGCTGGTGGTGGAAGAAGCGGTTATGATAGAACCGACCGAGACCGAGTCAAAAGAGATGATGGACTCTTTTATCGCGGCCATGATAGAGATAGCAGGGCTTGCACAGACCAACCCCGGGGCTGTCAGGGCGGCGCCGGTCACGACCGAGACATGCAGACCGGACGAGACAAAAGCGGCGAGGGAACTGAAACTAACCTGCTTCTAAAATATAACACGTTTTTATAGCCGCGACCTTCATGGTCGCGAGAGCAGGAAAGTGCGTCCCCAGCGCGACCGCAGGGGTCGCGGCTACAAGAGCGGTTTGTTGAACAGTGGTGTTGTAAACCCGCCGTTGTAGGCGCGACCTTCATGGTCGCGAGAGCAGGAAAGTGCATCCCCAACGCGACCGCAGGGGGCGCGGCTACAAGGGCGGTTTGTTGAACAGTGGTGTTGTAAACCCGTCGTTGTAGGCGCGACCTTTATGGTCGCGGCAGTGAAAGCCCTGAGCGCGACCGCAGGGGTCGCGGCTACAAGGGCGGTTTGTTGAACAGAGGTGTTGTAAACCCGCCGTTGTAGGCGC
>JAJFUW010000053.1 GCA_021372235.1 Spirochaetia bacterium | reverse complement strand
GCTATATGAAAGTAACGCCTGAACTGGCGTTCCATAACTCCGTATATCCTCTTTACTTTCTGCTTTTCACGCAGCTGTTTGCCGTACTCAGACAGTTTCCTGCCCCGCTGAGTGTCGTGATGCATTCCCGGTATATATGGCCTTTTTTCAAAACCACATTTGGCCGTCATACACCTGTCGCCCTTTAAATAAAGCTTTATGCCTTCTCTGCGGCATAACCTGCACAATGCTTGCGTGTACCTTGCCAATTTAAGCCTCCTGTTCCTTTACATTGATGATTTTAATTTCTGATTCCTTGCGCTTATACCCTGCGTTTCTTGGGCGGACGGCAGCCGTTGTGCGGGATTGGAGTAACGTCCTTTATCAGGACAATCTCAAGTCCCACAGCCTGTAACGCCCTTATCGCAGATTCACGGCCCTCGCCCGGGCCCTTTACATACACTTCCACTTTTTTCACTCCCGCGTCAAACGCAGTCTTGCCGCATTTTTCAGCCGCCATCTGCGCCGCGAACGGGGTTGATTTCCTCGCGCCCTTCATGCCCGTCATCCCGCCCGATGCCCAGGAAATTACGTCTCCTTCCCTGGTCGTAATCGATATGATGGTATTGTTGAACGTCGAATTTACCCGTGCAATCGCCGTTTCCGGTATCGTTTTTGCTTTTTTCTTCGTGCTCAAAATACAGCCTCCTTGATTTGTTTATCTGACGCGGGCGGTCATGCCCGCGCATATCTTACTTTGCCGGTGCTGCCGGTGCTTCTTTCTTTCCCGCGCCTACCGTTTTTCTCTTGCCTTTCCTCGTTCTGGCGTTTGTACGCGTCCTCTGGCCGCGGACGGGCAGGCCTTTGCGGTGGCGCAGGCCGCGGTATGAACCGATGTCTATCAGCCTTTTGATGTTCTGCTGGACATCCTTGCGCAGATCACCTTCGACCTTTAACCCGAGGTGCAGGATGGTATCGGTTATCCTGTGCACCTCTTCCTCTGTCAGATTATTGACCCTTGTGTTCGGATTTACATTAGCTTCGGTCAGGATCAGTTTTGAAAGAGAGTTGCCTATACCGTAGATGTACGTCATGGCTATCTCTATCCTCTTGTTTTTCGGTAAGTCAACGCCCGATATTCGTGCCAATTTTCAAGCCTCCTTTATCCCTGTCTCTGTTTGTGTTTGGGATTCTCACAGATTACTATAATCTTGCCTTTTCTCTTTACAATCTTGCATTTCTCGCATATTTTCTTGACTGACGCTCTTACCTTCATTTATGTTCACCGCCTCTTTGTTTTCCGTGCCTGTAAATTATCCTGCCTTTTGATAAATCATACGGCGACAACTGTACCGTTATTTTGTCGCCCGGCAGCAGGCGTATAAAATTCATCCTCATTTTTCCCGACACATGGGCCAGTATCCTGTGCCCGTTCTCAAGTTCAACGCGGAACGTCGCGTTCGGGAGCGGTTCGACAATTGTGCCTTCCGCTTCTATCATGTCTTCTTTCGACATCAAAACCGCCTTTCATTTCTCCAATTTCAAATTCGAATTTAAATTATAATGCCGTCAGTATCATCGGCCCTGTCGGTGTTATGGCCACCGTGTGTTCAAAGTGTGCCGACAGGCCTTTATCTTTTGTCACTACCGTCCAGTCGTCATTCAAAACCTCGACTTCATAACCCTTTTCATTTACCATGGGTTCTATCGCCAGTACCATCCCGACTTCAAGCTTGATGCCCGTACCCGGTTTCCCGTAATTGGGCACCATCGGGTCCTCGTGCAGTTGCCTGCCGACGCCATGGCCCACAAAATCACGGACTATGGAAAACCCCGAACGTTCGGCGTGCACCTGTATCGCCGACGAAAGGTCCCCGAGCCTGTTCCCCCGCCTCGCCATCGCGATGCCCATGAACAACGATTCTTCGGTGGTCTTCAACAGCCTGGAGGCCTTTTCACTGACCTTGCCGACCGGCACCGATATCGTCGCGTCGGCAACATATCCGTGCAGTTCAATTCCAAAATCAAGACCGACTATGTCGCCCTCTTTCAGTATCTGCTTCCTGGAGGGTATCCCATGCACAACGACCTCGTTCACCGACACGCATATGCTCGACGGATAGCCATGGTAATCCAAAAAAGCGGCCCTGGCTCCGTAGCCCTTTGTAATGCGCCTTGCTTCTTCATCAAACCGTATCGTTGCGAGTCCCGGCTGCGCCATCTCTTTCATCTTTGCAAGAACTTCCGCGACTATTTTACCGGAGTCGCCTATCTTTTTTATCTCTTCTTCATTCTTCAGAATTATCATTCCATACTCTACTTTTTGAGTACGGCTGTGATGTTCCTGACTATATCGTCTATGCTTCCTTCGGAAGCTGTGATGTCGGTCAGGTTGCCCTGCTTTTTGTAGTACGCTATCAGCGGGGCCGTCTGCTTTTCATAAACATTGAGCCTGTTCTCTATCGTCTCGGGCTTGTCGTCGTTGCGCTGGTACAGTTCACCGCCGCACCTGTCGCACTTGCCATCTGCCTTTGGAGGCAGGGTGTATATGTTGTAATTACCGCCGCACGCCTTGCACATCCTGCGCCCTGTCAGCCTTTTGAAAAGGACATCGCGGTCCACTATTATGTTTATCACTCCGTCGAGCGACAGTTTGTTCTTTTTGAATATCCCGCCGAGCGCGTCAGCCTGTTCGACTGTCCTGGGGAAACCATCCAGCAGGAATCCGTTTTTGCAGTCATCGGCCTTTATCCTGTCCTCGACCAGGTCCACAATCAGTTCGTCCGGAACCAACAGTCCTTTGTCCATATAATCTTTCGCCTTTTTCCCGAGTTCCGTGCCTTCCTTAACGTTGGCGCGCAGTATGTCGCCTGTTGATATCTGCGGTATCCTGAATGTATTTACAAGCTTCGCCGAATACGTTCCCTTGCCGGCTCCGGGCGGCCCTAAAAGTATCGCTATCATAGTTTCCTCCTATTATTAATTATTCATTAATAATTGTTAATTAAAGTCCGTTAGCTGCCTATCCCCTGCGTCCCCTGATGTGCCCCGTCTTCATAAAGCCTTCATAATGCCTCATGAGAAGATGTGATTCCATCTGGGAAACAAGGTCCAGCGAAACACCGACCATGATGAGCAGTGTTGTACCGCCGAAATACGCCCCCATGTCAAAACCGCGGCTCAAAAGGTCCGGTACAACCGCGATAACCACTATCATGAGCGCTCCGCCGAGCGTTATGCGCGAAAGTATGTTGCTGATATAATCCGCCGTCGGCTGCCCCGGCCTGATTCCCGGAACAAACCCGCCGTATTTTTTCATGTTTTCAGCCACATCAACCGGATTAAAAGCAATTGCAGTGTAAAAGTAGCAAAAGAAAATTATCATTGCCGTGTACAATATGATATAAAGCGGGTGCCCTGCCGTCAGCCAGGTATTGATCCACTGCAGGACCGCCTGCATCGTGCCTGTCTGTCCCGGTCTCTCCATGAACTTCGCCACCATGGACGGTATTACTATTACCGAACTCGAAAATATAACAGCTATTACTCCCGAATAATCCACTTTTAACGGCAGGTTCGTTGACTGTCCGCGGTATACCTTGCGGCCCACCATCCTCTGCGCATACTGTACCGGTATTTTCCTGTATGACTGCTGTGAAACAACCGCCAGGGCTGTCAGTGCCAGCATCCCGGCGAGGAATATCAGCGCCGCAAAAAGCGATACCGTTCCCGCCTGCATGAGCGCGACTGTCCTGGCTATCTGGGCAGGTAAGTTTGCCACGATACCTGCCAGAATAAGCATTGACATCCCGTTCCCCACGCCGTGTTCAGTCATCTGCTCGCCGAGCCACATAAGGAACATGGTGCCGCCCGTCAGTGTCAGTATAGTCATCGCAATAAACCCGAAATTAAATACCGGCACCAGTTTCATGCCGCCGTACTGCACGCTGTTCAAAAACGACATCATTCCGCCGACCTGAACGAAACATATTGCCACTGTCAGATAACGGGTATACTGCGTTATCTTTTTCCTGCCCGCATCGCCTTCCTTCTGTAGTGCTTCAAGAGACGGGACCACCGCCGTTAAAAGCTGTAAAATGATCGAAGCGGAAATGTAAGGCATAACGCCCAGCGAAAATATGGAGAACTGCCTTAAGGCACCGCCTGAGAAAACATCCAAAAATCCGAGGAACCCCCCGGCCTGGCTCTGTATCAGAGATTCCATGACCTTGACGTTTATACCGGGCGTTGGCACGTGCGTACCGAGCCTGAAGACAAAAAGCATTCCCAATACAAACAGAATCCTTTTGCGAAGTTCGGGAATCCTGAATATATTGCCGAATGACTCCATCATTTTATGGTTTCCGCCTTTCCGCCGGCAGCCGTTATCTTTTCCGCCGCCCTGGCAGAAAATTTATCCGCCGTGATATTGAGCGCCTTTTTCAGTTCGCCGTCGCTCAGTATTTTTAATTTGTACTTTTTGGTGGCGATAAGCCCCCTATCATAGAGCACTTCCCTGGTCACACTCGCGCCCGCTTCAAACTTTTCATCGAGAAAACCCACGTTCACTATGGTATATTCCGTAGGAAAAGGATTGTTGAAACCTGATTTAGGTATCCTCTGCACTACCCTCTGCTGTCCGCCCTCGAACCACGGGGACTTGGTGCCGCCAGAGCGCGCGCTCTGGCCCTTGTGTCCGTAGGTCGATGTTTTTCCCATGCCGGAACCGCGTCCGCGGCCAACCCTGGTCCTTCTTGTCTTTTTCTTCGCGTTTATCTTCAGGTCCTTAAAAAGCATTTTAGCCTCCGTTTATTGCTCTTCTACGCGTACGAGGTAGCCGACTTTTCTGAGCATACCTTCGATCTGCGGTGTTTTTTCATATATCTTTGACTGTCCTATCTTGCGAAGTCCCATTGTTATGACCGTTTTCTTGTTGCCGGGATTTTTGCCCGCAAGCCCTTTTATAAGCGTTACCTTTACTTTTGCCATGTTATTTGCCCTTCCTTAAAGTAAGAATCTGCTCCGGGTCGCGCAGCTGGTCGATCGCGTTGAACGTCGCGTATACAACGTTGAACGGGTTTGTCGTCCTGCCCACGCATTTCGCAAGGATGTCGTGAATGCCCGCGCTCTCAACTATCGCCCTTGTTGCCGCTCCGGCGATTACTCCCGTACCGGGGACAGCGGGTTTCATCAGGACCTCAGCCGCACCGTACTTGCCGGTTACCTCAAAAGGAATAGTCGTACCCTTCATAGGTATCTTTATCATATTCTTTTTGGCGCGGTTTAGGGCTTTTTTCACCGCTTCAGGTACTTCCCTGGCTTTGCCCAGGCCGTAGCCTGCCTGCCCGTGGCCGTCGCCCACTACCGCAAGGCACGAAAATTTAAATCTTTTGCCGCCCTTTACCACTTTGGCGACCCTGTTTATGGAAACAATTCTCTCTTTTAAATCCGACTTGGGTTCCGACCTGCGTTCTCTCAAAACAAGTTACCTCCTGCTTAAAATTTTATCCCGGCTTCGCGGACCGAATCCGCGAATGCTTTTACCACGCCGTGGAATCTATATCCGCCCCTGTCAAAAACCAGAGTGTTTATGCCTTTCTCTTTGCATTTGTCGGCCAGTTTTTTTCCGAGTTTTACAGCCGATGCCTTATTGGCACCTTTCATCTCGGACTTTGCTTCCTTTGAGTTTGTCCCTATACCGACCAGCGTTTTGCCTGAAAAATCATCAATGACCTGGGCATATATGGTCGTCGCGCCCTTGAAAAAGGAGAGGCGCGGGCGCTCGGGAGTACCGATTACGTGCTTGCGCACCCTGTCGTGCCTTATCACTCTCTGTGCCCTTTTTGTTGCAGTCCTTTTTAGTATTGACATTTAAACATTTCCTCCGCGTTTATTTATTTCTTTGCTCCGGCCGCGCTCTTTCCCGCTTTCCTGCGGATACGTTCGCCTTCGAACATTACTCCCTTGCCCTGGTAAGGTTCCGGGAGTTTGAGATGTTTAATCTCCGCCGCCGCCTGGCCGATGATATGTTTGTCGTTACCGGTCAGCACTATCTTTGTCTGGTTCTCAAGCACCTGTGCGGTGATTCCTTCCGGAATCTTGAAATTGACGGGATGCGAATAACCGAGGGTGAAGTTTATCATCTGCCCCGCCAGCGTCGCCCTGTATCCGACACCTTTTAATACGAGCGTCCTGACATAGCTTTCATTCACTCCCGCGACCTTGTTGGCTATTGTTGCACGTTCCATGCCAAAAAGAGCGTTCCAGTTCTTCACTGTTTTTATCTCTTCTTTCGGTGCGACTTTTATCGTCTGCCCTTCTAACGAGTACTCAAACCCGGGATTCATCCTGTGTTCCGCTTTGCCTTTGGGCCCTTCAAATTTGATGCTGTCAGCTGTTTTTACGGCCTTTACCTTTTCAGGCATAATGACCGGCTTTTTTCCAATCCTCGACATTTAAGCTTCTCCTTTTACCATATCTCGCATATGATTTCGCCGCCCAGCTTGTCTTCCCTTGCTTTCTGGCCAGTCATGATGCCTTTGGATGTGCTGATAAGAATAGTGCCTATACCGTTCCTGATACGGCGTATGTCTCCGGCGCCGGTATACACGCGCCTGGAAGAAGTCGACACTCTTTTGATGGAGTGTATTGCTTTTTCCTTGTTATCGCCGTACTTCAGGTACACCCTGATGTTACCCTGCTTGTTGTCTTCGATGTACCTGTAACCTTTTATGAAACCCTCTTCTTTCAGGAGTTTCACTATGTTCTGTTTGATCTTTGATGAGGGTACGTCAACGTAGTCTTTCTTTTTTGCGTTGCCATTCCTGATCCTTGTGAGTAAATCCGCTATCGGGTCCATTTTGCCTCCTTTTACCAGCTGGACTTCTTGATGCCGGGAATCTCACCCTTATAGGCGAGTTTCCTGAAGCATATCCTGCAGATGCCGAACTTGCGCATATAGGCCCTGGGCCTGCCGCACATCGAACACCTGTTGTGCTTGCGTACCGCGTATTTAGGTTTCTTTTTTGACTTGTTTACCTGTGATAATGTTGCCACTTAGTTTTTCCTCCTTTACTTCTTCCTGAACGGCATTCCGAGCGCTTCTAAGAGCGCGAAAGCGTCCTCATTGTTCTTCGCGGAAGTCACGAAGCTTATATCCATTCCTAATATTGCCTGAACTTTTTCAAATTTAATCTCCGGAAATATGAACTGTTCCTTCAATCCCATAGTATAGTTCCCGCGGCCGTCGAACGAATTCCTCGGGACGCCGTTAAAATCGCGGACGCGCGGAAGCGCGAGGGTTATGAACCTGTCCACGAACTCATACATCCTGGCGCCGCGCAGCGTTACCTTGCAGCCTATCGGCATATTCTCGCGCAGTTTGAAATTGCTGATAGCTATTTTTGACCTTGTCGTGATGGGTTTCTGTCCGGTTATCGCCGTCAGTTCCTCTATGGCTTCATCAAGCGCCTTTATGTTCTGCGTCGCTTCTCCCACGCCCATATTTATCACTATCTTTTCCAGCCTGGGGACCTGGTGCTTATTCTTGAGTTTGAGTTTATCCATAAGCAGAGGAATCAACTCTTTGTCATATTTTTCCTTAAGCCTGGGTACCATTTATTATTTCCTCCTATTTTTCGTCTAACATTTCATTGCATTTTTTGCAGGCGCGGGTCTTTTTGCCGTCAGCAAGAGTCACTATCTTTACCCTTGTAGGTTTTCCGCACTTGCCGCATATCAGCATTACCTTTGACAGCGACAATTGCGCTTCTTTTTCGATAATGCCGCCCTGCGCCACTTTCTGGCTGGGCTTTGTGTGGCGTTTTACAAAGTTGATTTTCTCTACAATCACTTTGTCCCTGTCCGGGAACACTTTCAATACTTTTCCGGACTTGCCTTTGTCCTTGCCCGTTATAACCGTCACTATGTCATCTTTTTTTATTTTTTGTTTCATCTGTCCCTCCTACACTACTTCGGGAGCAAGCGAGATGATCTTTAAAAAGTTCCTCTCGCGTAGTTCCCTGGCCACGGGCCCGAATATCCTGGTACCCCTGGGAAGCATCTGGTCGTTTATAATGACCGCCGAATTATTGTCAAACCTGATATAGGAGCCGTCCTTGCGCCTGTGCTCCTTTGCAACACGGACTATGACCGCTTTTACGACCTCTTTGCGCTTAACACCGGCTCCGGGTATCGCGTCTTTGACCGATGCAACTATTACATCGCCGAGTCCCGCATACCTGGCGCGTGTTCCGCCGAGCACTTTTATGCACTGTATCTGTCTGGCTCCCGAGTTATCGGCGACTTCAAGCCTTGTCTGCTGCTGTATCATTGTTCTCACTCCCGTCGTTTAATAAGTCTTTCTTGTCGAGGCCCTTCTTCACGATCCGCACGACCATCCATCTCTTTCTCTTTGAGATCGGCCTTGTTTCCTTTATCATGACAACGTCGCCTGTGGACGCTTCTTCTTTTTCATCGTGTGCCAGGATATTGGATGTTTTCTTGATGTATTTCTTGAATACCGGGTGCTGTACCTGGCGTGTTACCGCGACCTTCACGGTCTTTGCCATGGTGTCGCTTATCACGGTGCCTGTCGCTGTTCTCCTGTTATCTTTGCTGCTCATTTATGTACTGCCTCCTTATTTCGCCTTCTTTTTCTCTTTTAGAATAGTGTTCATCCGCGCGATCTCTTTCCTGACCGCTTTTATCTGTGCCGTATTCTCAAGCTGTCTTGTGGACAGTTTGGTCTTTAATTTGAACAGGTTCTCTTTTGCCTCTTTTACCTTTCTCTCTATCTCTTCCGCGTTTAAATCCCTTATCTCCTGTACTTTCATTATCATGTCCTCCGTTGTGTTTACAGTTCGTGGCGTTTAACAAAAGCCGTCGTAACCGGCAGCTTGCCGCTGGCCTTGCGGAACGCGAGGCGCGCGATTTCTTCCGTCACACCCTCAAGTTCAAACATTATCCTGCCCGGACGTACCACGACTACCCACTGCTCCGGAGCGCCTTTTCCTTTACCCATCCTTGTCTCGGCCGGTTTCTTTGTTATCGGTTTATCCGGGAATATCCTGATCCAGAGTTTTCCGCCCTTTTTCAGGTTCCTGTTGATAGCGATACGCGCCGCTTCTATCTGGCGTCCGGTTATCCATTTTGGTTCCATACATTTCAAGCCGTACATTCCAAAACTTACCTTTGAACCGGCATAAGCCTTGCCTCTCATGCGGCCCCTCTGCTGCTTGCGGTACTTTACCCTTGCTGGCATTAACATATTCTATTCATCCTCCGTTGGTTATTTCTTTAATTCCGGGAGAATCTCTCCCTTAAATATCCAAACTTTCACTCCGATAGTTCCGTAAGGTGTAAAAGCGGTCGCCACCCCGAAATCTATGTCGGCGCGCAATGTCTGGAGCGGTACCCTGCCCTCAACATACCACTCGCGCCTTGCTATCTCGGCTCCGCCCAGGCGTCCCGAAACCTGGACCTTTATACCCTGCGCACCCGAATCCGGCGCCATGGATGTCTGCATTGCCTTTTTCATCGCGCGCCTGTAAGATATGCGCTTTTCAAGCTGCTGCGCAATATTTTCGGAAACAAGCTGCGCGTCTATCTCTGGTTTGTTAACTTCTTTGGGTTCAATATGCATCTGTTTGCCGGTCAGTTTTTCGAGCGCTTTTCGCAGTTCCTCGACCTCGGCGCCTTTTCTTCCTATTATCATACCCGGTTTGGCCGTATAGATTTTCAGGATGGCTTTGTTGCCCGCGCGCTCTATTTCGATCTTTGATATACCCGCCGAGTAGAGTTTTTCCTTTATATACTTCCTGATCGTAAAATCCTCGAGCAGGAGGTCTTTAAAGTTTTTCTTCGCAAGCCATTTGGACTTCCAGCCTTTTATTATCCCGATCCTTAAGCCTTCAGGATTTATCTTCTGTCCCATTAACCTGTATCTCCTTTTTATTTATTGTCCGTAACAATCGCTGTTACGTGACATGAACGTTTGTTCAATTTCGCTGCCCGTCCCTGCGCGCGCGGCATGAAACGGCGCGCGTATTTCAGTGTCGGCCCATGGTCGACCACTATCTGTTTTACTATGAGTTTGTCCGCGTCCGCGCCGAAATTTTTTGACGCATTGGCCGCCGCCGACTTTATGACCTTTATCAGGTGCGGCGCCGCAGCCTTGTTCAAGAAAGCCAGTTTGTCGAGTGCGTCATTCACGCTTTTTTTCTGGACCTCTCTCGCTACTACCCTTACTTTTCTTGCCGGCACACGGAGATGCCTGATTATAGCTTTAGCTTCCATTTTTAATCGCTCCTTTTCTCTACGTCTTTTCCAGAGATTCTTTCTTGATCGAGCCGTGGCCCTTAAATATCCTGGTGGGCGCAAATTCACCGAGCTTATGACCTACCATGTTCTCGGTAACGAATACCGGCTGGAACTTTTTTCCGTTATGGACGGCAAATGTTATGCCTACCATGTCCGGTGTTATCGATGACGCGCGGGACCAAGTCTTGATGACCTTCTTCTCGCCCGACTTTATCATTTTCTCCACCTTCGCTGCCAATTTTTCGTCCGTGAAGGGGCCTTTCCTGGCTGACCTTGTCATTTAAACTATCCCTCCTGAAGCTTTATCTTTTTTCCTTCTCATTATGTATCTGGAAGACTGTTTTTTCCTGTTACGCGTCTTGAATCCTTTCGCTTTTACGCCTGTCGGTGAACGCGGATGTTCGCCCGACTTGGATTTGCCCTCTCCGCCGCCCATCGGGTGATCTACAGGGTTCATGGCTATGGCGCGGTTGCGCGGCTTCCAGCCCATCCAGCGGTAACGTCCCGCCTTTCCGATAACCACGTTCTCGTGGTCAAGGTTGCCGACCTGGCCCACGGTCGCCCTGCATTCCAGGCGCACCATGCGCAGTTCGTTTGAAGGCATCTTCAGGACGGCATAACCATTCTCTTTGCCCATTATCTGAGCGAAAGAACCGGCCGTACGGGCTATGGTCCCGCCCTGCCCCGGGTGAAGTTCTATGTTATGCACGACCGTACCAACCGGTATTGATTTTAGCGGCAGGTTGTTCCCGACCTTTACCTCGATATCGTTTCCGGAAACGACCATATCTCCTACCGCAAGTTTGTCGGGACAGATTATGTATCTTTTCTCGCCGTCTTTATACTGAAGCAGCGCTATCCTGGAGCTCCTGTTCGGATCGTACTCTACAGCCACAACCTTTGCGGGAACATCAAGCTTATCCCTTTTAAAATCTATCATCCTGTAAAGCTGCTTGTGGCCCTGGCCGCGAAAACGCGATGTAATCCTGCCGTAGTTGTTGCGCCCTTTCTTATCATGCAAAAAATATGTAAGCGCCTTCTCCGGGGACTCTTTTGTGACGTCCTCTTTTGTGTCCATCGTCATATGCCTGCGGGCCGGTGTTATAGGCCTGAATGTTCTCATTCCCATTGCTATACTCCTTCTAATTTGTCTATTTTTTCTTCTTTTTTGATCTTTACAACGGCCTTTTTGGTCCTCATCGCGGCAGAGGTGAACTTGCCGAAACGCTTCGCCTTGCCCGGAAGCGTTATGGTATTGACCCTTGTCACATGAACCTTAAACAGCGTCTCGACAGCCTGCCTGATCTCTTCTTTGGTCGCGCGCCTGTCAACCGCAAACGCATAATAATTTCCCCGTTCCCTCATAAGACCGCCCTTTTCCGTCAAAAGCGGCTTCTTGATAACCTGGTAGATATCCATTGTTTAGCCCTTCCTCTTGATAATTTCTTCGAGCGCAGTTTTGGTCACAAGCACCTTCGGGTGCGTGAGCAGCTCGTATACGTTCAGGTTCTTTTCCGATATTACGGTCAATTTATTGATATTCCTCGCGGCCTGCATGAGTTTTTTGTCGGCAGCCCGTATCACGAGCAGAACCCTGGAACCGTCGGCTTTAAAATTTTTCAGCAGAGCCGCTATTTCCTTTGTCTTGCCCGAGGAGGCCGGCATTTCGTTCAGTACTATGAAATCTCCGTCTTTTAACTTGCGCCCTATGACAGCCTGCATCGCCGCGGCTTTTTGTATCTTGTTCACTGTAATGCGCGATTTAAAAGGCCTCGGGCCGAACGTGACCCCGCCACCTTTCCATATCGGCGAACGGATTGAGCCGTGCCTGGCCTGACCGGTGTGTTTCTGCTTCCATGGTTTCCTGCCGCCGCCCGCTACCTCAGCCCTTGTAAGTGTGTTGGAGGAACCGGTGTGCTGGTTCTGCTGGTAAGCCAGTACGACATCATGGATGACATCGTCTTTTACCTTTATGTCAAAATAGCTCTCCGCTACCTCGACCTCTGATACTTTTTTATTTTCTTTATCCAGAACATCAAGTTTCATTGTATATATCTCCTTTTATCTTACTTCTTTTTCACGGCTTTTTTGATGTGTATCAGACCGTTGTTAGCGCCCGGTACAGCACCGCGGATCAGGACATATTTGTTATCCGCGTCAACCTTAACGACCCTTAAGTTCTGGATGGTGACATTGTCCCCGCCCATTCTTCCGGCCATCTTTTTACCTTTCCATACGTGCGCAGGATAAGTGTTCGAGCCTATCGAACCGACCGCCCTGTGCTGCATGGAGCCGTGGCTCGATGGGCCTCCGGCAAAACCGTGTCTTTTCATCGCGCCGGCAAAGC
>JAJFUW010000059.1 GCA_021372235.1 Spirochaetia bacterium | reverse complement strand
GAGAGACTTTGGCGGACGGTTAAGTATTGTAACATTTACATAATGTGTTATGAAACTTACTACGAGTGCGAAGCCGGACTAACAGAATTTTTCCGTCAGTATAATGATGAGATTCCGCATCAGTCGTTGAACTATTTTACGTCGTCAGCTGTCTATGATAAGGACCCATATTACAGGATGGTGAGTTAAGGAAAAACCACCTTAAATTTGCTGAAAAGTTGTCTTGACAAGTGAGGCCAGCGTACAGTACAATCATGGGCTGATTATGAAAAATCAAACCCATACAAACCGGAACTTCCGGAGTATGCTTTATTTTTTATCTGTCATAAAATTTCTGGTAATATTTGTCATATCTGTCTTTGCGGTGCCCTCTGCGGTGCGTACCTGGAATAAACTGCGTTTTTTACGCGGACATCGGATTCTTTGAACAGTATCTATTTTTCCTGTGGTTTAATTGGCAGCGGCCATTTCGTCGTACGCATTGCGGCGAGATGTTTTTCCTCCTGTTTAAAAAAATCGTCGTCGAATTTTTCAACACCGCCGTCCTCCGGGGCTTTCGGGGAGTATCTGCGCGAAAATTCAACGGTCATTATGCCGTCAGACATTTTTTTTACATATATCATGGATCTTTCGTATTTGTTGAAATCATCGTAGGAACGTGTTATATATACGACCGCCTCCCTGTTATACGAATAATCCAGGTTCATAACCTGTGCCGTAGCAACAGGATCCCCCGACATCATCCTGCCCCTCACCATAGTTTTTAATACTGCGGCATGTTCGCCCGCGGTTATTGTCAGAGCAGGATAATAACACAACGTCAGTTTTTGTTCAAAATTGTCAATTTTCTGGTCCGCCGGGATGAATTCCAGCGTATAATTACCATCCACTTTCGCGGTACCGGTCAGTTTTAGCGTTTGTCCGTTAAATATTATGCTTTTTGAATGCCCCCCGGCATATAGCGCTCCGCTGTACAGTGATAATAACAAAAACACGCACGTCACAATTCTTTTCATTTTTCCCTCCTGTTTGTATTCCTTCAGTCTCATTTAAACCGTCTCCTTAAACTTCCGGTTGCATCATGAACTTCCCCGTAAATGCGATCCGCCTCGGCACGCTTTATACCTGCAAGTCGCGCGCATTCCATAATATCCTTTTTTTCCGGCAGCCCTTTGCCTAAAAGCGTGGTAGTATGCTGTCCGTTAAATCCTCCGCTGTAAGTCAGATCATAGGCCGGAGAAAACCTCCACCTGCCATTTTCATACAGAAAAGAGAAATTTTTTGCGTGGTCATCCCGGTTATGGCACAGTATATTAAAAACCATAAGCCTGAATATATTTTTTATTTCCCCTATGTCTTTGGTGAGGCTTTCAGCCAGCCTCATTATATCCAGATAGTCCAGCGACGGTATCCTGAAATCGGAATTTAACAGCCCTGCAGTACTGTGCATATGTATCTTTTTTTTTCCTTTCCTGTCAAATCTCTTTACCCCAAAATACACTTTTTCCAGCAAAGCTGTCTCGGCCATTTCTATACCGCACTTTTTTGCGGCAAGAGAATATTCGTATTCCATGACTCCTGCGTCATTGCGGTCTCCCGAATTCGGGAACTTCACCATCCATGGTTCGCCTTTTATTTCTATGAACGCTTTTGGCCTCGCGCCTCCGGATGAACCTCCCTTTTTGGCGAGCATCTCTATATTGCCCGTGTAATTTTCCATCAATATTTTTTTTACTTCGTCGGCAACCATTTTAATCCCTGTTTTTGTATCTTTGCCCATTTCCGCGGATTCCGGCCTGTATTCCAGCGCTCCCATGCCATGGCTGCCGACCAGGCTCAACCTGTCCGCCTGCGTCAGCGAGCCCGGATCAATGCTTTTTTTCAGCAGATACCTGTCTATTAACAGCCTTCCCCAGCCGTCAGGCAGGCTGTCAGCAAATACACCGAACATACCGTAAAACGGAACTGCCTTTGCCGCAAATACTCCCTGCCGCAGAGGCAGTTGTATCGGCGAGATGGAAAAACCCGTTTCAAGGAATTCTGCCGTATATTCAAAAACATACGTGCCATCCGCTGTTTGTCCAAGCCTTCCGGCTTTTTGCCCGTGTATAAAGACCTCAACTACCTTCAGGCCTCTATTCATTTATCATGCCCCTCTTTCTCCCGCCGCGCGATGACAGGCCCACAGCTTCCTCAAAAGAGGAATATTTTCTGCCGGAAAAAAGCGCGTTAAACCCGTCTGCCGCGTCCATGGCAGAGGCGAGCAGGAGCAGGTGCTTTAAGGATATTTCGGAAGTCTTTTCAAACCGCTTGAGAGTACCGAGGCTTACTCCCGAACGTTTTGCCAGTGCCAGCTGGGATAGGTTCAGCTCCAGTCTGCACCGCCTGGCCCTGTCAGCAATACCTCCTGCCAGCTCGCCCGGAAGGCGTCCTGCCGCGTTGGAATCAGTAGATATTATATTATCCTTTATCATATAAATCACCTCATAACAGATAATATACTATCTCTTGCGTTGATTGTCAACGCTTTTTCCGCTATTTTTTTCCTGGCGGCTTGTTATTCCCTTTTAAAATTTTATATACCGAAATTAAGCGGTGACTCCGTCTTAGTGTGCCCTGAAAAGTCACAACCGCCCGCGTTAATTATTGGTCCTCCAACCCGGTAGTCGTGACCTTTTTTAAGTCACGTTTGCGACGATTTTACTTAAATTATTTGCAGAAATACAAACAGAATGGGGGGGCCAAAAGAATACGATATTGTGTTTCAATCCACGCCCCTTACAAAGCGGCGTTGATCACTTCACGGAACGGGAAAATATGCTATTTTCAGCTGACGGTCTTCCTGAACGCCTTTATCGCCATGGCAAAAACAACCGCCCCGTATACGAACAGGGCAAAAGTCTGGGGTAAAAGTTCCATGAACCCCAGGCCTTTCAGGAATATCCCCCTTATTATTACCATATAATATCTCATCGGTATAATATAGGTGAGCCACTGCAGTATCTCGGGCATGTTCTTGATTGGGAAAAGGAACCCCGAGAGCAGGATATTGGGCATCAGGAAAAAAATGGCCGAGAACATGGCCTGCTGCTGGGTTGCGGATATAGTCGAGATGTAAATGCCTATGCCCAGGTTGACGAGTATCATGAATAATGAGAGGGTTAAAAGCAGCAGGAAACTGCCCTCGAACGGGGTTTTAAATATGATGCCGCACGTCACAACAACCACGCATATGTCAATAAGGCCTATCACTATATAGGGTATTATCTTGCCTGCTATTATCTGCGCGGGCGTTATGGGGGTCACGACCATCTGTTCTATGTTGCCGGACTCCTTTTCCCTGACTATCGAGAGTGACATTATCACCATGGTGACTATGGCCAGTATGAGTCCGATCACCCCCGGCACCATGACATTTGCGCTTTTGAGTTCCGGGTTGTACCATACCCGTTCCTGCATCGTGATGGACGGCAGCTGCCCCACCACCGACTTCATCGCGGCCAGTTTTTTCTCAAATACTTCCCCGGAAAAGGCGGCGACGACGAGCTGTACCCGTGACATTGTCTGCACCGCGCTGTTGGAGTCTGTGCCGTCCCCTATGACCTGTACAGGCGCCCTTTTACCTTTCCTTATGTTCTCGCCGAAATCCGGGGGTATGCGCAGGCATACCCTGGCCCTGTTTGACCCCAGCTGCTTTTCTATCGTCTGCGGGTCGTGCGTCACCAGCACCACCCTGAAATGGTCCATGTTGAAAAATTTGTCGGTCAGCGCCCGCGACAACGCCGAGTTGTCCTCGTCGCATATCATGGTCGGCACGTTCTTTATATCGGTCACGGCCACAAAACCAAAAACAATGGCCTGCAGTATGGGCGCCACTATCAAAAACGCGGCGATCTTCATGCGCTTCATCTCTGTGACCTCTTTGATCATCACGTGCTTGACCGGGCTGAAAAAATCACGCAGGTTACCCACAAAAACCTCCCTAAAACAGATAAAATCAGTCCGGAGTTTGGAGTTCGGAGATGATCGCCCTATCTCCAAACGCAGGACTGTCTTTATCTGCAGTTATCTGACCTACTCCAAATCCTTCCTGAACCGCCTTGCCGAAGCGATGAGGAAAAACATGCCGAAAACAAAAAGATACAGCGCCTCCACCCACAGGCTTGCTATGTCCGCGTCCGCCTTCAAAAATATCGTCCTCAGCGCCGTGATAAAGTACCTCGCGGGCACTACGTAACTGATACCGCGTATAATGGCGGGCATGGAATCGATGGGAAAAACAAACCCGGACAGCAGTATGGACGGCAGGAGTGTTCCCATGGCAGTGCCGATGACCGCCATCTGCTGGCTTTTGACAGAGGACGATATGATCATCCCGAGCCCCAGCGCGCAGAACAAAAAAAGCACGGTGAACACGGTGAGGGTCAGGACGCTCCCCCTGAACGGGACCTTGAACCAGACGATCGAAACCGCGACAATGATGGCCACATCCACAAGGCACAGGACTATGTAGGTAACCAGCTTGCCTATCATCAGTTCCAGCGGTTTTAACGGCGTCGAAACGAGCTGTTCAAAGGTGTTCTGCTCCCTCTCCCTGACCACGGTGAGCGAAGTTAGCAGTGCCGATATAAGCATCATTATTATGGCAGAGAGGCCGGGCACAATAAAATTTATGGATTTTAAGTCGGGGTTGTACCAGACGCGCGGCACGGGCTCGATCACCGGCATTGATTTCGGGTTTATGCCGCGCGAGCGCACCTGCGCCAGCAGCAGCGAGCGCGAAAACTGCGCGATGGTGGCGTTGGCGTAGCCCAGCCCTATGGAGACGGTGTTGGTGTCCGACCCGTCGCCTATGGCCTGTATCTGCACAGTCTTGCTGCTTTTTACATCGGACGACATGCCCGGCGGGATAACGATTATCATTTTTATCTTGTTGATCCGCAGGGCTTCCACGCACGCTTCCATGCTGTTCATGCTCGCCCTGTGCAGTTCGAAATATCCGTTAGCGGTAAATTTCGCGGTCAGTTCCCGCGACATGGCAGTATCGTCGTAATCCACCACCCCCAGGTCAATCCTTTTGATGTCAAAGGTGACGGCGTACGCGTAGAGCACCAGCAGTACCACCGGCGCGAGCAGGGCTATGGCCAGCGAGCGCGTGTCGCGCACAATGTGGAGGACCTCCTTTATAAATACAGGTTTGATACGCTTAAAGTTGCGGGTTCCTTTGTCGGTTGAGGTCATGGCCGTGCTCCGCGGAGTGAACGAGACAAGAGACAAGAGACAAAAGTAATGCAACTGGCCGTGTTGCCTCTGTTGTACTCTTGTCTCTTGTCTCTTGTCTTTTGTATTGTAGTACTCATATTTTCCCCTCTTCCCTTTTGACCAGCCTCACAAAAACGTCCTCCATTGTCGGTTCGACCTGCTCCGGACGGGTATGCGCTATACCGGCGGCTGACAGCATCCTGTCCACAGCCGCAGCCGTGGCCGGGTCCTTTGGCACCACATGCAGCATGGCCCCGTGGACAGACGTTTCACCTATAGAATCCTTTGCCTCGGACAGCAGTTCAAAAGCCCTGACCGGGGAATCCGTCTCAACCTCGAGCAGGTGGTTCACAAACGCGGCTTTTTTTAGCTCAGGGATCGTGCCCTCGCTTATTATCCTGCCGCTGTGCATGATGGCTATCCTGTGGCAGTTCTCCACCTCATCCATGTAATGGGTCGTGACAAACACCGTGACCCCGCTGAACGCCAGGCTGTCTATGATCTCCCAAAACCTGCGCCGCAGCAACGGGTCCACGCCCGCTGTCGGCTCGTCCAGGAAAACTATTTCCGGCCCGTGCGCGATGGCGCACGCGAGTGCTATCCTCTGTTTTAATCCACCCGGCATGTCGCCGGCAAGCCTCTTTTCCAGTCCGTTCAATCCGACCGCCTCACAAACCTCAGGCAGTCTTTTTTTTATCTCTTCATCCGTGAGGCCGTAAATACCGCCGTAAAAAGATATGTTCTCCTCAACGGTGAGGATCGGGTACAGGGAAAATTTCTGCGACATGTATCCGAGCCTCTTTTTCACCTCTTCAGGCTGTTTTTTGATGGAATACCCGGCGACGATCGCGTCGCCTGATGTCGGCTCCAGCAGCCCGCACAGCATCCTGATGGTCGTGGTCTTGCCCGCTCCGTTGGCGCCCAAGAAACCGTATATCTCGCCCTTTTCCACCTCAAAAGAGATGGAATCAACGGCGGTGAACTTATCAAAACGCTTCTGTAGTTTTTCTGCTTTAACGGATGTTTCCATAACGGCTCCTGTGTAAATCCGGATACAAGGTCCAGGGTCCAAAAAACCACCCTTTGGACCATGGACCATGAACCCTGGACCTAAGTCTTTATTTTTTGTACAAACACATCCTCAACCGACGCCGCTATCCTGCGTATGTTTGCGGTTTCCCCGGCCGCGGCCGTAATATCCGCGGCAGAGGCCTCATCCTTTACCACCACACGGAACCTCTCCCCCATCTGCTGCCAGTCCGTGATATACGTACACGCTTTTATCATTTCCCTGAAATCCGCGGCAAAGGCGGGGTGCGCCTCCAGCACAATCCCGTTCAGGTTCTTTTTCAGGTTTTTGGGCGTATCTGTCGCTATTATTTTCCCCTTGAACATCAGGCCTATGCGCGAACACTGTTCCGCCTCGTCCATATAGGGCGTTGTCACCACTATCGTAACACCCTCGGTGTGAATGCTCTGGAGTATCTCCCAGAACTCCCTCCGCGATACCGGGTCTACCCCTGTCGTGGGTTCATCCAGGAATAGTATCTGCGGCCTGTGTATGAGGGTGCATATGAGTGCCAGTTTTTGTTTCATGCCTCCGGAGAGCTTTCCTGCGAGCCTGTCTTTGAAAGGCTCAAGCCTCGTCATTTCCAGGAGCGGTTTTAAACGTTCCTTTAGTTCCTGCTTTTTGATGCCGTAAATATCCGCAAAAAAAGTTATGTTTTCCTCCACGGTCAGGTCTGTGTACAGGGAAAACCTCTGGCACATATACCCTATGTGCTCCTTTACACCCTCGGCCGCCTCAGGCAGGCGCCTGTCCAGTACGGTTATCTCTCCGGACTCTGGCAGCAGCAGGCCGCATAACAGACGCAGCGTCGTTGTCTTGCCGCCGCCGTCGGGCCCGATGAGGCCGTATATCTCCCCCTGTTGCACGGAGATATCGAGCGAATCAACGGCCTTAACTGTTTTAAAACTCTTCGAAAGGCCTGTAACTGAAATGACTTCCATAAAACTCCTTAAAGTCGTCTCAAATTTTCTCAAGTAGTCTTAAATCTCAAAAACTACGTTCTATTTCCCTGGGCCTTTTTACCCTTACAACAAGGCCTTTGTAGCCGCAGGCTTTAGCCTGCGTCCGGTCAGCTGAACAGTTCGCGGGATACAAGCCCGCGGCTACATAAACTTTGTTTCTAAATCCTGCAACTGCCGTTTGGACCCTGGACCTTGTACCCTGGACCGCTGTTACTTAGTTATAACCACATCCGCAGGTATCCCCGGTTTTAAATATCCCTCGCTGTTTTTGACCGTAACTTCCACCTTGAAAACCTGTTTCACCCTCTCGTCCTTTGTCTGTATGTTCTTTGGCGTGAATTCCGCCTCGCCTGATATGTACGTCACCTTTCCCTCAAAAACTTTTCCCTCGAACGCGTCCACGCTGACCTGCGCGGCCTGCCCGTGTTTTATCACGGTCATCTCTTTTAACGGCATATATATGGTGACCCTGGCCTCGCTTAGGTCCCCGACGGTGAACAGCGGAGCCGACGGCGAGACCAGTTCGCCCTCTTCCACATGCCTTTTCAATATTATCCCGTCCCAGGGCGACTTTACGAGACTTTCGTCATACATCACCTCTGCCTGCTTTAACTGCGACATGGAGCTGATGTAATTTGCCTTGGCCGCGTCATACTGCTGCTGCGATATGGCGCTGTCTTTGAACAGGTTGCTCGAACGGTTGTATATGTCCTGGGCGTTTTTGAAAACCGCGGCCGCCGCATCCCTCTGCGCCGCCACGATGGAGTCGTCGAGCACGGCCATGACCTGCCCTTTTTTGACCGCGTCACCCTCTCGCGCCGATATCGACGCGACCCGGCTCGATATGCGCGAGGCCACGTCCACCTCCCTGACCTCGATGGTGCCCGAAGCCGTGATGCCTCCCCTGTCCGGGATCATCTTTGGCACTAGCCAGAAACCGAGTATGGTCAGTATGACCGCCCCCGCGATGAACGGCCTTGCTTTTTTTACCTTTTCAATGTCCATGTTTTACCTCCATATTTGTTTGGCTAAAAGGTTATAAAGCTATTGTTTATTTCTTGATCCCGTCCATTACCAGTTTCATTACGAACTCTTTCCTGCTGTCGATCAGCGACTGCACCGCCGTGCCCGCTACATTGTTCAGGCCTGCAATGCCTTTTATGAAAGAAGATGCCATATAGACAGGCGCCAGCTGGCTTACAAGCGAGATCAGAAGCTGTATGGTGTCGACCTTCCTGATCTTTCCGGATTTTATCTGTTTTTTCAGGTAGGAATCCATCCTGCCGTACCTGGAGTTTCCCCGTTTTTTCGAGGACATCCGGTAGTGCCGTCAAGCGAAATCAAAAGTCATTTGTTTTCGTTTGTTTTTTACATCGTATTTTACCGTGTCCTGCCAGCCGCTATCGAACAATATATGGCATATCCCGTCA
>JAJFUW010000028.1 GCA_021372235.1 Spirochaetia bacterium | reverse complement strand
GATAGGAGAAAAATCGCCTGATGCGATAAGAATGGAGTTCCATACCACACAGGCGCAGGATAAAGAGGCACGGGACATAATAGAGGCCGCCGGCGCGGCAGGCGCCGGAATGGTGGCGGTCCATCCGTTTACCAGGGCACAGTCCAAGATGTGGGGCGCTGATAAATTTGGCGCGCTCATAGAAAAGATGACGGCTTTAAGCGGAGTGAAAGTCTTTATACTGGGCGGCAGAGAGGACGCAGCGGCAGCACAAAAATACGCATCTTTACCCGGAGTTGTTAACTGCGCCGGAAAACTCAGCCTGGGCGGCACGGCGGCTCTCATAAAAAGGTGCTCGGTTTTTGTCGGCAACGATTCCGGCCCGCAGTACTTCGCGGCTTACTCGGGCGTCAGGACATGCGTGATATACGGCTATACCATGAATTCAAACAGGTGGAGGCCCAAAGTAAAAAAAGAGGATTTTACCGGATTAAGCGTTGCGGTTCCGTGCGGGCCGTGCGAATCATCGGTATGCATTAACAGAAAAGGGCATAAATGCATGGAAGCAATAAGCGTCGACATGGTATGGGAGAGGATAAAGCAATGGATAATGTAGAGAAAAAGCCCGCGGCTGGAATAAAGAAGGTGCTTACCATAAAACTTTGCTGTCTCGGCGACATAATACAGCTCACTCCCGCGTTACGTTCCCTGAAAGCCGCGGGATGCGAGGTGCATCACCTGTGCGTTCCGTGGGTATCGGATCTCGTGGACATGGTGCCATTCATAGATAAAAAACACGTAATGAACCCGAAGAAAATCGGCAGTATTATCTCCACGCTGCGGGTCCTGCGCGCGGAGAAATTTGACCTGGCTATAAATTTTCACAGGGACCTGAAGTCCTGTTTGTTTGCCGCTGCCGCCGGCGCCCGGATAAGCGCGGGTTTCAAATGGAAAGGGCCGGGCCGTTTTCTGCTCGGCAAAACTTTTGAGTTCGACCCAAAGGCACACGAAAGCAGGAGGTACACCTCGATAACAAAAGGGCTCGGTTTTGAGGAACGGGGCGAATATACGCAGATAAAACCGTCGATAATACCCGTCAAAAATTCAGGGACTAATATAATAGGCCTTTTTCCGGGAGGCGGCAAAAATCCCGGCACTGTCATGACAACAAAAAGGTGGCCCGAGGAGCGTTTTGTCGAAATCTCTTCCATGATAAAAAATGCGCAGATCCGTATTTTTGGCGGGCTCATGGACACTGATGTGACATCCTCGCTGGCGGCAAAGATACCCGGTGCCGTGCTTGTAGAGACAAAGAGCCTGCAGAAACTGGCTGACGAAATATCACAACTTGATGTTTTTATAGCCGGAGATACCGGGCCGCTGCACATGGCCGCGGCGCTGGGGGTAAAAACCATAGGCCTTTTCGGACCGACCTCGCCCGAGCTTGTGGCGCCTTTGGGAAAAAATTCGGCGTATGTGTGGGGCAGGGAACAATGCGCGCCGTGCTACATACCCGAAACCGTGCATAAAAAGGAATTTACGAACTGCACCGACAACCGTTGCATGAAATCCATAACGGCGGAGCAGGTATATGAACAGGTCAACAAACTTTTAAGGTCATAAAATATGGTAATAAAGATTTAAAGGAGCGCTATGCGCGTCGCGGTTATACATGATTGGCTCACAGGCATCAGAGGCGGGGAGAGGGTATTGGAACAGATATTGTTGCTTTTTCCATCCGCTGACATATATACGCTCATATACAACAAAGAAAAGACAGGAGAACTGACACGGGGACACAGGGTTCATACGTCGTTCCTGCAGGGTATACCGGGGATATTTTCGTCATACAGAAATTTTTTACCGTTGTTCCCGGCGGCTATCGAGTCATTTAACTTTTTGGGATACGACCTGGTGATATCGTCGAGTCACTGCGTTGCCAGGGGTGCAATAACCCTGGCCGTACCGCATATATGCTACTGTCATACGCCGATGCGCTATGCATGGGACCAGTTCCACAATTATTTTTCCCCCGAACGCAACGGGAGGCTGAAATACGCGATTATTTCGGGGCTCATGCCGGGGCTCCGGGAATGGGACAAAAGGACGGCGGGCCGCGTGAACTGTTACATGGCGAATTCAACCACGGTGCAGAAACGGATAAAGGATTATTACGGCATGGAGAGCACGGTGGTTCATCCTCCGGTCGACACGGCATTTTTTACACCGAACGGGGAAAAAGAGGATTTTTTCCTGATGGTATCCGCGCTTACGGAATATAAAAAGGTTGATTACGCGGTCTCGCTTTTCAACAGGATGCCGGACAAGAAGCTTGTAATCGTGGGAGGCGGGCCGCTATATAACAGGATAAAGGCGGACGCAGGAGCTAATATAACCCTTACAGGCTATCAGGACAGGGCTGTTATCAGGGATTATTACAGGAAGGCAAAGGTTTTTATATTCCCCGGGGAAGAGGATTTTGGCATAACCATGGCGGAATCGCTATCCTGCGGCACTCCGGTGCTGGCGCTTGACAGGGGCGGTTCACTTGACATAGTACAGAGCGGCGTTACGGGCGAATTTTACGACGGGACTGAAGCATCCTTTACAAAAAACCTTGAGAAAATAGCGGATAAACGGTATGATAAGGAAAAGTTAAGGTCGAGCGTCCTGAAATTTTCGGA
>JAJFUW010000009.1 GCA_021372235.1 Spirochaetia bacterium | reverse complement strand
CCGCCCGAGTTTTCCCTGACCACCACAAATTCGATCTGCTCGGGGCCTTTGTCTTTCAGCGGAGTCTCAACATTGGGATAAAGTTTCACCGGCCTTAAGTTGATATACTGGTCCATGGCGAAACGCAGCTTAAGCAGGATGCCCAGTTCGAGTATGCCCGGCTTTACGTCCGGATGGCCGATGGCGCCCAGATATATGGCGTCCGCCTTTTTAAACTCTTCGATGGCCGATTCAGGCAGCATCTCGCCGGTCTTCATATACCTCTCCCCGCCAAAGTCGTAATTTATAAAATGGAGCGAGACTCCGTATTTCGGCGCCGCCGCCTTTAATACCTTTAAACCCTCGGCTACTACTTCCGGGCCGGTCCCGTCGCCTCCCATTACGGCGATGTTGTAAGTTTTTGCCATGGTACTCTCCTTTTTTGTTCCCAATTCCAAATTCCATGTTCCATGTCCCTGTTAAAACGGAACCTGGAACCTGAAAACTGGAACCTGGAACGTTTGTTTATTTGATCTTGAACTTCTTTTTGCCGTAGTTGATGAGCCCGCCCGCTGCAACGAGTTCCTGCATGAATGGCGGTATCGGTTTTACCCTGTATGTTTCTTTTTTTGTGACATTTGTAATGACGCCTTTGTCAGCGTCTATTTCGACCGTGTCGCCTTGCTCTATTTTGAGTGACGCCTCTTCCGACTCGAATATAGGCAGTCCTATGTTGAACGAGTTGCGGTAGAATATCCTCGCGAAATCCTTTGCGATGACGCACGATACACCGGCGGCCTTGATGGCAACAGGTGCGTGCTCGCGCGACGATCCACAGCCGAAATTCTTGCCTGCCGTGATGATGTCACCCTTGCCTACTTTGCCGGCGAACGTCCTGTCCGCGTCCTCCATGCAGTGCTTTGCAAGTTCCTCCGGGTCCGATGTGTTCAGGTACCTCGCAGGTATGATAAGGTCGGTATCAATGTCGTTGCCGAATTTCCATACTTTGCCTTTAAGGTTCATATATTACCTCCGTATGTTTGGCCCGGGGTACATGGTCCAAAAATCCATTTGGACCCTGGAACCTGTACCCGTGTTTTTATTTTAATTCGTCCGGCGTCCCTATCCTGCCCAGTATCGCCGATGCGGCCGCAACCGCCGGAGAAGCGAGGTATACACTGCTCTCCGTGTGGCCCATCCTGCCTACAAAATTCCTGTTGGTCGTCGATATAGCCACCTCGCCCTTTGCCAGGATGCCCATATGTCCGCCGAGGCACGGACCGCAGGTCGGCATCGAAAAAATGGCACCCGCTTTTACAAACGTTTCAATGAGTCCCTCTTTGAGCGCCTGCAGGTAGATTTCCCTGGTTCCCGGAAATATCAGACAGCGCACGCGCGAGTTTATCTTCCTGCCCTTTAACAGCTGTGCCGCTATGCGCAGGTCTTCCATCCTGCCGTTGGTGCAGGACCCTATTACCGACTGGTCCACGGACACCTTTTTCAGCGCCGATGCCGGTTTTGTGTTCTCCGGCAGGCTGGGACACGATACTACCGGTTCGATCTTCGCACAATCATATTCGATGACCTTTTCATATTTTGCGTCCGGGTCGCTGGTAAATACCTTCCATTTATGCTCGGCACGGCCCTTTACGTATTTCAGCGTCGTTTCGTCCGGATTCATGAGGCCGGCTTTTCCGCCTGCTTCGATTGCCATGTTGGACATAGTCATCCTCGCGTCCATTGAAAGTTTGTCTATGACCGGACCGGTGAACTCCATGGCCCTATACAGCGCGCCGTCGACACCGATATCGCCTATAGTATGCAGTATCAGGTCCTTTGAGCTGACCCATTTGTTCAGTTTGCCCCTGTAAACGAACCTGATCGACTGCGGTATCTTGAACCACGCTTTGCCGGTCATCATCGCAAATGCCGCGTCGGTGGAACCCACGCCCGTTGCGAACGCGCCGAGCGCGCCATAAGTGCAGGTATGCGAATCCGCGCCTATTACCAGGTCCCCGGGCACGACCACTCCCTGTTCCGGCAGCAACGCATGCTCTATCCCGACGTCGCTCTGGTCGTAATAGTGCGTCAGTTTCTGCTCATGCGCAAAGTCGCGCAACATTTTAGCCTGCTCCGCCGACTTGATGTCCTTGTTCGGCGTGAAGTGGTCCGGTACAAGAGCTATTTTGGTCCTATCCCAGACTTTTTTCGCTCCCGCGGCCCTGAATTCCTTTATTGCTATCGGCGCGGTAATGTCGTTTGCCAGTACCAAATCCACATCCGCTATTACCAGTTCACCCGGTTCCACGTGCTTATTACCGCTTTTCGCGGCCAGAATCTTTTCCGCTATGGTCATGGGCATATGCGTTCTCCTTTAAATAAAATATTTTAACTATGAGCTGTAATCTATAAAGAAACCTGAATTTTAGAGTCTTTTCATAGTTCGTAGATTATTGCTCAATCTTTGTGTCTATTTTTCCTCGAGTTTGCTTATCGCGTCCAGAAACGCCCTGGCGCTCGCCTCGATGATATCAGGCGATACTCCGCGGCCGTTGACTTCACGGCTTCCCTTTTTTACGCGAACCGTTACCTCGCCCTGCGCGTCCTCGCCCTTGGTTATCGATTTGATCTGATAATCCAGTAGTTTGACCTGCGCCCCTATAATCTCGCTTATGGCTTTATATGTGGCATCGACCGGGCCGTGACCCATGGCGACCGCCCTTTTGACTTCCTTGCCCTTTTTTACCTCAACCGTTGTCGTCGGTATGATGGTATTGCCCGTTGATGAACAGAAATACTGCAGCGTATATATGTCGCGTCCCTTCCTGCCCTCGCCCTCCATCATTGCTATCAAATCCTCGTCAAAAACCTCTTTCTTCTTGTCGGCTATCTGCAGGAACTTCGGATAAAGTACCCCTGTGGTCTCTTTTTCATCGACCTTGAACCCGAGGGCTTCCAGCCTGTGCATAAGCGCGTGCCTGCCCGAGCGCGAAGTTAGAACCAGTTCATGGCCCGGTATGCCTATGGATTTCGGCGTCATTATGCCGAAAGTGGTCTCATTTTTCAGTATCGCATCCTGATGTATGCCCGAGGCGTGGGCAAAAGCGTTCGCACCCACCACGGATTTGTTCGGCTGTACCGGCATGCCTGTCAGGCGCGAAACCATCTTTGAGGCCTTGTATATTTCCTCTGTTTTAATCTCCGTCGTAAAGCCGTATATGTCCTGGCGGGTTTTTAAGGCCATTACAATCTCTTCAAGTGCGGCGTTGCCCGCCCTCTCGCCGAGACCGTTGATGGTACACTCAACCTGCCTGGCGCCGTTAACAACAGCCGCCAGGGAGTTTGCCGTGGCCATACCGAGATCATTATGGCAGTGAACTGCGATAACCGCCCTGTTTATGTTCGGTACGGTATTCATGAGCTTTTTTATCATCACACCAAACTCTTCGGGCGTCGTATAACCGACCGAATCCGGTATATCAACCGTCGTGGCTCCCGCTTTGATGACCTCTTCCACTACCTGGCACAGGTAATCAAACCCCGTGCGCGTCGCATCCATGGCCGAAAACTCAACATCATCGCAAAAATTTCGGGCGTATTTTACCCCGTCAATTGCGCGTTTCAATATTTCTTCGTTCGTGGACCTGGTTATAAATTTCACGTGCTGGGGCGACGTCCCTATAAATGTATGTATCCTGCCCCTTTTAGCCGGTTTAATGGCCTCCGCACACGCATCAATGTCCTTTTTGACCGAGCGGCAAAGCCCCGCTATTACGGGTTTCCTGACAACTTTGCTTATCTCCTTGACGGCAATAAGGTCGCCAGGTGAGGAATATGGAAATCCGGCCTCTATTATGTCAACGTTGAGACGCTCCAACTGGAGCGCTATCTCAAGTTTTTCATCCTTTGTAAGCGACGCTCCCGGGACCTGTTCCCCGTCGCGCAGCGTTGTGTCAAATATCAGTATCCTGTTATCGTTTTTCATAAAGCACCTGCCTCCCGTAAGATTAGTGCCTGTGTAAATTCACAACTTAAAAAATCAAAAGTCTAAATTGGAACCCGGATTTTTTCCCCATAGCCCGGGAAAACCCGGGCTATGGGCTTTTAACTGTCCGTTTGAGCTTTTGGCCCTGAAACCCGGGACTATACCGCCTACTTCTTTTTCTTTTTAGCCGCCTTATTGGCTGTTTTTGGAGCCACAGCAACAGCGCTCTTTTTTTCATTGATCCACGGCATCATTTTGCGGAGGTTTCCGCCGACTTCCTCTATCAGGTGCTTTTCGTCCTTACGGAGCAGCGCGTTAAAGACCGGCTTGTTTGCCTGGTTCTCGTTTATCCATTCGCGCGCAAATACCCCGTCCTGTATTTCGCCGAGTATCTTTTTCATTTCTTTTTTTGTTTCGGGAGTTATGACACGCGGGCCGCGGGTGATATCGCCGTATTTTGCGGTGTCCGATATCCAGTAGCGCATCCCGGTAATACCCTTCTCATATATCAGGTCCACTATGAGTTTCATCTCATGGCAACACTCAAAATATGCCATTTCAGGCTGGTATCCCGCCTCGACAAGTGTCTCAAAACCCGCCTTTATCAGCGCTGATGCGCCGCCACAAAGCACCGCCTGTTCGCCGAACAGATCCGTTTCTGTCTCTTCCCTGAAATTGGTCTCGATTATGCCGGCTCTGCCGCCGCCGTTGGCCCTGGCATACGCCAGTGCGATATCCTTTGCCTTGCCTGTCGCGTCCTGGTGGACAGCAATCAGGGAAGGAACACCTTTACCCTCTTCATACTGTCTGCGGACCATATGACCCGGACCTTTTGGTGCTATCATTATGACATCTACATCTCCGGGCGGTACTATCTGCCCGAAATGTATGTTAAAACCGTGCGCAAACGCGAGCGCTTTGCCCTTTGTCATGTGCTTTTCCACGGACTGGTAATATATCTTTGCCTGTGTCTGGTCCGGTACCAGCATCATTACAACATCGCCTTCCGCCGCCGCCTGCGATACTCCCATGACCTTTAGGCCCGCTTCCTTCGCCGCGTTCCAGTGTTGTGAGTCTTCCCTGAGCCCTACCCTGACGTCCACGCCCGAGTCCCTGAGGTTCAAAGCGTGCGCGTGTCCCTGCGATCCGTAACCTATGATCGCCACTTTCCTGTTTTTCAATACCGCCAGATTTGCGTCCTTGTCGTAATAAACTTTTACCATTGTCTATTTCTCCTTTCGATTGGTTTCCTGTGTTTTTTTAGTCCTGGTCATTGCAATCGTGCCTGTCCTGGACATCTCCTTTATGCCGTACTCTCCCATGATGCCGATAAATGATTTTATCTTTTCGTCTGTGCCCGTGACCTCCACCACGAACGCGTCCGGCGCCACATCCAGTACCTTTGCCCTGTATATGTTCACTACGTTCATTATCTCCTCTTTTGACCTGCCCTCGGTATTGACCTTTACCAGTGCCAGTTCACGCGCGATGAAAGGCTCGTCATGCAGATCCACTACCTTTATGACATCTATAAGTTTGTTTAACTGTTTGATAATCTGTTCAAGCACCAGTTCGTCACCGCTGGCCACGATGGTCATGCGTGACATGGTCTCGTCTTCCGTCTCGCCGACAGCCAGGGACTCTATGTTGAATCCCCTGCCGGCAAATAATCCCGAAACCCTGGCAAGCACGCCCGGCTGATTCTCAACGGTTACGGCTATTGTTTTTTTCTGCATTTTATTCTCCTTGGTCTTTTAAAACTTTCAGTTTTAGATTTACAACCGCCTTATGCCAGCCCGCCTTCTATCATCTTTGACAACGAGGCGCCGGTTGGCACCATGGGCCATACGTTTTCTTCCCTGGCCACCCTGAAATCCATGAGCACGGGTCCATTATACGCAAAGGCTTCTTTCATGGCTTTTTCAACATCCGCCTTTTTCTCTATAAGCATGCCTCTGGCGCCGTATGCATCGGCTATCTTTACAAAATCAACGGAAGCCTCTATGTTAGAGGATGCGTAGCGTTTGCCCCAAAATAGTTCCTGCCACTGCCTGACCATACCGAGGTATCCGTTGTTCATTATCATGACCTTGACCGGATAGTTGTATTTCACCGCAGTCGCCAGTTCCTGGATATTCATCTGTATTGAACCGTCACCGGCTATGCATATCACCAGTTTGTCCGGGTATGCCGCCTGGGCCCCTATCGACGCCGGGAAACCGTATCCCATGGTTCCCAGACCTCCGGAGGTCAGCCAGTTTCTGGGCTTTGATATCCTGCAGAACTGCGCCGCCCACATCTGGTGCTGTCCCACCTCGGTTGCGATTATTGCCTCACCTTTCGTCAGTTCCGAGAGTTTTTCCATTATATACTGGGGTTTGAGTTCCGTGTCGCTGTCTATGTAAGTCAGCGGGTAGTCCCGCTTCCATTCATTGACCTGTCCGATCCATTCCTTGTGCTCCTGCTTTTTTACCATTGAGGTCAGCGCTTTTAGGACCGTCTTTGTGCATCCCACTATCGGCACGTCGACCTTCACGATCTTTGAAATGGACGACGGGTCTATGTCAATGTGTATTATCTTCGCGTGCGGTGCAAACTCCGCCACATTGCCTGTCACCCTGTCGTCAAAACGTGCGCCTGCCGCTATGATGAGGTCCGATTCCTGCACGGCATAATTGGCGTAACGTGTGCCGTGCATGCCGAGCATGCCCAAATTTAGCGGGTGATCCGGGGCTATACAGCCCAACGCCATGAGCGTGGTAGTGACCGGCACGTTCAGTTTTTCCGCCAGCTCGACAATCTCTTTTGAAGAATCCGAAAGTATCACGCCTCCGCCCGCGTACAAAATCGGACGTTCGGATTTTTCAATCAGTTCGGCCGCTTTTTTCAGCTGTAATTTATGACCCTCGTAATTCGGCTTGTACCCGCGCAGGTTCGGCACGTCGGGATATTTAAAATCCGTTTCATTGACCTGCACGTCTTTCGGCATATCTATCAGCACCGGGCCCGGCCTGCCTGTCGTGGCGATGTGGAAAGCGTTTTTAACTGTCTGTGCCAGGTCCTTTATATCCTTGACTATATAATTATGTTTTGTCACGGGCCTCGTAATGCCGGTGATGTCGGCTTCCTGGAAAGCGTCGTTGCCGATCAGCGACGTTGGTACCTGTCCTGTTATGGCTATCATGGGTATGGAATCCATGTACGCGGTGGCGATGCCTGTCACGAGGTTCGTCGCGCCGGGCCCCGACGTTGCCAGGCACACACCTACCCTGCCGGTCGAACGTGCGTAGCCGTCAGCCATGTGCGCCGCGCCCTGTTCGTGACGCACGAGCACAATTTTTATTTCATCGCTCATTTTGTAGAGTTCGTCGAACATCGGCAGGGCCTGTCCGCCCGGGTAGCCAAATATCGTATCAACACCCTCTTTTTTGAGACATTCAAAAAGTATTCTCGCGCCGTTCATGATTTTTCTCCTTTTCAATAACTTACCGGATAATACCGTGGCCGTGCCACGGGCTCCGAACTCATTTCACCTTGTTATTTAAAAACAGCTCCCGTACTCGCCGACGTCACATTCTTCGAATAGCGGTAAAGTACTCCCGATTTGTACTTTGGTTCCGGTTGTTTCCACAGGGACATACGTTTCTTCATTTCTTCTTCCGATATTTTGAGGTTCAATTTTTTGTTTGGTATGTCTATCTCGATGATATCGCCTTCCTGAACAGCCGCGATCGGCCCGCCTTCCATGGCTTCCGGCGAGATATGGCCTATGGCAGCTCCGCGCGTGCCGCCCGAAAACCTGCCATCCGTTATCAGCGCAACATCCTTATCAAGCCCCATGCCCGCTATCGCGGCTGTTGGCGCCAGCATTTCCCTCATGCCCGGTCCGCCCTTTGGGCCTTCGTACTTTATAACCACGACATCGCCGGCCTTTATCTTTTTACCCAGTATCGCTTTCTGCGCCTCTTCTTCGGACTCAAATACGCGCGCCCTGCCTTCGCGCTGCATCATCTCTTTTGCCACCGCGGACTGTTTAACAACCGCCCCGTCTGGTGCTATGTTTCCGAACAGTATTGCGAGCCCGCCTTTTGCAAAATAAGCGTTCTCCGGCGTCCTGATAACATCCGTGTTCAGGTTCTCCGCGTCCTTAACTATATCTTTCAGTTTCCCGCCTGTCACCGTTATCTGTTCCATGTGCAATAGTTTCAGTTTATTCAGTTCCTTCATCACGGCGGAAACGCCGCCGGCCTCGTTCAAGTCCTGTATGTAATGCTGACCGCCGTCCGGAAGTTTTGCCGGCGATAGTTTGCACAAATTCGGCGTCCTGTCGGATATTGTATTTATCTTCGTCAGGTCGAATTTTATGCCGCACTCATGCGCTATGGCCG
This sequence comes from Spirochaetia bacterium, assembly GCA_021372235.1. GTDB lineage: Bacteria > Oederibacteriota > PGYV01 > PGYV01 > Palsa-1178 > JAJFUW01. The sequence goes on along the minus strand of JAJFUW010000009.1, from coordinate 9,729 downwards.
GCAGGTGGAGCACGGTGTTCGTCGAGCCGCCAAGTGCCACGTCGACCGTAAAAGCGTTCTCAAAGGCCTTTTCCGTCATGATATCACGCGGTTTTATGTTCTTTTCCACCATTTCCATGACTTTCATGCCCGCTTCTTTGGCGAGGCGAATCCTGTCGGAGTAAACCGCCGGTATTGTGCCGTTGCCCGGAAGCCCCATTCCCAGAACCTCGGTTAAGCAGTTCATGGTGTTTGCAGTGAACATGCCCGAACACGAACCGCACGTCGGGCACGCGGAATTTTCTATCCCGCATAGGTCCTTTTCCGACAATTTTCCGTCCGTAAATTCTCCAACAGCCTCAAAACCTCCCGATATCAGGTCGTAGTTCTTTCCCCTATATTTACCGGCCAGCATGGCGCCGCCAGAGATGAACACGCTCGGTACGTTAACGCGCGCCGATGCCATGAGCATCCCCGGTATTATCTTGTCGCAGTTTGGCACGAAAACAAGCCCGTCAAACGGATAGGCGTTGGCCATTATTTCCACGCTGTCGGCTATAAGTTCACGCGAAACCAGCGAGTATTTCATGCCCTCATGGCCCATGGCTATGCCGTCGCAAACGCCGATGCAAGGGAACTCCATGGGCGTACCGCCGGCCATGCGTATGCCGTCTTTTACCGCCCGGACTATGGTATTTAAGTGAACGTGGCCCGGAATGACCTCGTTAAATGAATTCACAACCCCGATTATGGGTCTTCTCAGTTCTTCATCGGAATAGCCTATGGCCTTAAATAAGGACCTGTGAGGCTGCCTGTCCACGCCTTTCTTCATCGCGTCGCTTCTCATGATAACACCATCCTGTTCTGCAAATTTTAACTTTTCATAATGCGGACATAACAATTAATTAAAAACCCGCAGTTAACCTTCAAAAATGCGTCTTTCCAGACGCATAAAATACTCAATAATAACACGTTTTTTTGCTGCATGTCAACGGCTTTCGAGCCCTTTTACCCTTTTGCCATTTTACGTTGTCAAAAGCCTCCATTTGTAACACCTGCTTAACGCTTACAGGCCTTTAGCAATCCTTTATACTCAGCCGAAAATGGTAAATCAACCCTCTCAAAATAACCTTTCCGTTTCGGTTGCGTATTAAGGTTGTAACTGTTCCGTTTAGCACCTCCTCGTTCCCCTGCCACCCGTCTGAAAGAATATCACACTGCTTTATCCGGTGCAGACAGATGTTGGAAAAAATCGAATCAAAAGAACAATTATAATCAAACTCCATTGCGTAGTTTTCCTGAATTCAATATTGTGTTCACTGTGGCTTTTCGCGGCATTTTTTGCCGTTTTTAATGTATAAAAATGCCAAAAGCAGTCAAACTGCTACCGGCGCTAACCGTTTTGTTGGATTTTAGTTTAAGATTTTATACCCGGGTTTCGCGCCAGTTGCCCTTGTTTATAGGACGACTGTAAGTCGCGTAACGACGGATACAAGAAGGACTGTTGCAAGTGCGGCAATGGAAGACAAAATTATGGCGGGTTTATTGGCTGGTATTGCTGACCCGCTTTTCATGAATTTGTTGCCTCCATTTTCATATTTATTGCTATATTTATAACACAATCAGGCCCCAAAGTCAAGTAATAATGGGCATGGGCAAAACACGGAGTAAAACAATGCCAAAAATACATAAGACAAAAGTAAAACGAAAACTACTGTATCCCCGTTATCTTTTCAATGAACGGCGTGAGGAGCATAAATGCCGTTGTCAAAACCGCAGTCAATATCGCCATGAACACCGCTCCGGCCATCATGTCCTTTGCGTGGCCTATGTCCTCGCTAAACTGCGGATGCAGAGTGTCTATGACCTTTTCCACGGCTGTGTTCGTTATCTCAACTATTATTACCAGCATCCACGCCAGCATGATTATTGCGAATTTTACCATGGATGTGCCGAGCCAGATGAGCAGCACGGCAATCAGCGCCGCTACCAGGGAAAACACCGTGATGTTTTTGCGGGAATAAAAACCGTACCAGACGCCCTTGATGGCATAGCCAAGTGCGTTGACTATCTTTTGGAATACAACCATTATTTCACCTTTGATAAGAATTCTTCCGGAGAAAATACCGGGATAGAATCCGCATTTTTGAAACCCTTTTTATCCCCGGTAATTATGCAATCCGCGCCGGCATCAACCGCCTAATAATACCGGAGAGCCTCCTCGAAATCATCAAAACCGGACACTGTCGGCCTGTCGATTATGTCCGAACCGATTTTAACTATTTCAAACATCATCCTGATTTTTCAAGTATGCACACATTTTCCGCCCTATCCGGGATACGGTTTATCATCCCCCAAAACCGCCGCCACTTTCGTCATCCATGAGCTTATATCGATCTTCTGCGGGCATTTTTCCTCGCAGATTTTACACGATATACAGGCAGAGGCCATGTTTTCGGGTTTTATCCAGGTCTTATAAGCATACCTCGATCCCCCGGGGTCGCCGTATATCACACCTTCGTTATAAAGTTCAAAGTTACGCGGGATTGCCACTCCCTGCGGGCACGGCATGCAGTACTCGCATTTTGTGCAGGGAATTACCTGCCGTTTGGCGAATGCCTCCCCGGCCCTGCTGATAAGTTCCAGTTCCCCGCCGGATAATCTGTTCGCCCCCGAACGGTTCGCCGACTTTATATTTTCCTCTACCTGTTCAAATTTCGACATGCCGCTTAGTATCACCGATACCTCAGGATGGTTCCACACCCACTGGAGCCCCCACTCTGCCGGTGTACGCTGTATAATGTAACCGCTGAACATTTTTTTTATATCCTCCGGCGGCCTTGCCAGTTTGCCGCCCAAAAGCGGTTCCATGACAATTACCGGCAGTCCTTTTGAGGCCGCGTATTTCAGCCCCGCCGTTCCGGCCTGGTTATTCTCGTCCATATAGTTGTATTGTATCTGGCAAAATTCCCACTTGTCATAACTGTCTATAACGCGGATAAAAGCGTCAGCCTTGTCGTGGAACGAGAAACCGATGTGCCTGATCTTGCCCGCGGCTTTTGCTGCCTCAGCTTTCGCGAACAGGTCGTGTTTTTTTATGTCGGACAGCCCGCCGTCGCCGATACCATGGAATAAATAATTATCAATTGCGTCGATATCAAGTCTCATTAACTGTTCGTCGAGGATCCTGTCAAAATCCTCGGGTTTTTTGATGAGCCCTACCGGTGATTTCGTCGCCACCCTGACCTTGTTCCTGTAGCCGTCCTTTAGCATCTTCCCCACAATCGTTTCGCTCAATCCGTCATGATAAAAATAGGCCGTGTCTATGTAATTGATGCCTTTGTCGATGCCGTAACGCATTATCCTGATAGCTTCCTTTTCATCCACCCGCCTGCCGTCGGGCATCATGGGCAGGCGCATGGCACCGAAACCCAGCGCCGAAATCTTCCAACCATCCTTGCCAAAAGCGCGATACTGCATACGAGTAAACCTCCGTTTGTGTTTCTGAAACTCCATTTAGAAAAGTGACAAAAGTAAAACCACTAAATACTAATACAATTAAGGACGAAGGTCAAACAATGATTACGTTTGAAACATCCGGATTTTGAACATGAAAGATAATGGAATCGGCCTAACCGCCATGGGAATATAAAAGATATAAGAACAGTTTGGATTTTGGACTCTCGAACCGCCGTCTTCCTGCCTTACTCCAATGTCCCGTCCTCCGGTTCGTACGCCTTTTCCATTATTTCCTCCACTATCCTGTCCACCGGCATACCCGCATCGATTATCATCGCGTTTTGGGGCTCTTCAAGTGCATTAAACTGGCTTTCCAATATGGCAGGGCTCGCAAAATGGTGTTTTCTATAGACGAGCCTCGATGTTATCATTTCCTCCGTAGCCTTTAAATATATGAGTTTTATCCTTGCCGCATCATGTATGAGCAGTTTTCTGTACTGTTCTTTCAGCGCCGAGCATGCAATAACAGCGTTGCGTTTCTCGCCTATCTCCATATCAACTATGGAACGCACGGCAAAGAGCCATGGTTTGCGGTCCTCGTCGTTTAAAGGCTCACCCCTGCGCATCTTTTCCTTGTTATATTCGGAGTGCAGGTCGTCGGCATCGTGGAACGGACATTTCAGGCGCTCAGCCAGGGCCATGCCCACGGTTGTTTTGCCGGAACCCATTACTCCCATGATAAGATAGAGCATTTGCCGCCTCTATTTCAAAAGTATCCCTTTTACCTTCGGATTGTCCCCCGCGGGCATCGCGAACTTGACCGATACCCCGTCGGACTTCCTGAACCAGTAGTTTGCCTTCCAGAACGCCGATAAAAAGCCTGTCATGCGCCAGTCCGCTTTTATCGCCTCCACTGTTGTGCCCGCGACGTCCACCACCTCCACGCCCGCGTTCTTTAAGTTCATAGTAAACGCCTCGAACTCGGGCTTTGCCCCAACCAACCAGAACTCAAAGGACTCTTTACCCGTGTTCAAATACGCCCCTGCCTGCATGTCTATGTGCTGGCACCATGGCCTGTCGTCTATGTCAAAATCCTTATTTATCTCTTTGCCCATGGATATGCCATGTGCGTATATCCTGTTGCCCGCGCGGACCGCTTTTATGTCATTTATCCCGTTTATTTTATCATTGCTCTTCATCGCCCATTCTACCGTCCATCCGTCCGGACCTGTTTTGCTTGTATTGGTGACACCTGCCGACACGCTGGTTATCCTGGTGTATCCGCCCTCTTTTACCGAATTCCACGTACTCTGTGCGCTCTTTGTCACGCCATTCAAATCATAGATATATTCATAACGGTATTGTTCCGCATAAATGGAGGTTGTCAGAAGTATAAAGGCGGCAATTACTGCGGTTCTTTTCACGCTTTCACCCCGGTTACTGTACTTTGAACAGTTCCACCAAGAACAAACTGAGCTGCGGTATATATGTTATCAGCATAAGGCCCACGAAGAAAGTCAACAAAAATGGCAGGGAGTATTTTGCCAGCGTCAGCACGGGTTTGCGGAATCTGAACGATCCTATGAACAGATTCAAACCCGCGGGAGGCGCCGCGTACCCTATCTCGAGGTTCGTAATGAATATGATGGCCATGTGCACCGGGTCTATGCCGAACTCTCTGGCTATCGGTACCATGAGCGGCAATACTACGATAAGAGCGGAAAAGACGTCCAACACCGCCCCGACAACGATTAGGAAAATGTTGAGCATGAGCAGGAATATCCACTTTTCATGCACATACGTTTTCATCCACTCCAGGACTCTCATGGGCACCTGCTCGTCAACAAGGTAATTTGTAAGCCCCATTGCAGACCCGAGCACTACAAATATACCGCCCACCACTATCATCGATGTGCGGATGATACGGGGGATGTCGCGTGTGATACTTAAGTCCCTGTAGACGAATACCTCAACTATGAAGGCGTATGCAGCCGTAATGATGGCGGCCTCTGTCGCGGTAAAGGTACCGCTGTATATCCCGCCGAGTACCACTACAGGGAGAGGTATCTCCCAGATTATCTCCCTGAGCGCTTTCAGCAGCTTTTTAAAATCGAACGGCTCGGTCTGCGCGACGCGCAGGCCTTCCCTCATGCTCAAAAACGAGAACATAAGGAACAGGATGGTACCCGGTATGATACCGGCTATGAACAATTTTGATATCGAAACATTTGCCAGGACGCCGTAAAGTATGAGCATGAGCGACGGCGGAAAAAGCAGTCCTATGCTGCCGGATGTTGTCAACAATCCCAGCGCAAATTTATCGCTGTATTTGTCCTTTTGCAGCATGGGGAGCATTATGCCTCCGAGAGCAATAATCGTGACACCCGAAACACCCGTAAAAGACGTGAAAAACGCGCAGGCCAAAAGAGCCACAATGGCCGTTCCGCCGCTGAACCATCCTACCAGAGCGCGGGTAACGTTTATGAGCCTGCGCGGCATCCCCGATTCCGCAAGTATGTACCCTGCGAACGTGAACAATGGTATTGTTATGAGCACTGAATTCGTTCCGATTCTGCTCATCTCCACGATGACCGCGCCCGGCTCTATCCCCGCAACGGCAAAAAGCGCCATGGCAAGCCCGCCAAATACTATGAACAACGGCATCCCCATCAGGGCCAGAGCTATGAGGCATAACGAAATGATCAGGATTGTCATTTTGTCAGGCCTCCTTCCCCGTTCCCGTTTTTATCGTTTACAGCCACAGTTTTTTTACGGCCGAACAGTTTGGCTGCGGAATCAAGCGTCCCCTGCAGATAGACCAGGAACATACAAAAAAACATAATTGGTATTATACTCTCCAGAACCCAGACGGGAATAAAAAAAAGCTTTGACGATTCCCCCATTTCCATCATGATGAAATCCACGGAAGCCTTACAAAAAACGCCCAGTATCACGCAGGCGCACACGCATATAATAAAATTGAACAGGTTTTTGTTGAGTTTTTTGAAGGACCTGGAGACGACATCCAGGTTGATGTGCCGCCATTTATAGGTCGCCAGCGACCCGCCCAGAAATGCCACCCACATGACGAGGTAGCGTGTCAGTGTTTCCGCGTTCACTATGCCCGACTTAAAAAACAGCCTCAGCACCAGTTGCAGGGCGGATATGCCCAGCAGTGCCAGGAAAAGGACAGTCACCAGTGATTTCTGGGCATTATAAAGGAACAGGTTCACTCTTTTCAGTAGTTTTAAAATTTTCATTTCTCCAGTATATCATAATTTATACAGAAACCACAAATCTAAAAAAAACCGCCTTTTGGATTTGTGGTTTGGTTTTGTGATTGTACTCATTTCGCCTTTTTCGACTCTTCCAGACATTTCAGCATCTCATCGAGCATGGCCTTTGTGTAGTATTTTCCCACCAGGTCGTTGGCCGTCTTAACGCTTACCTGTTCCAGTGTTTTTATGTCTTCCGGTTTTGTTAATTTTGTAAATACAATCCCCTGCTTCTGCAATATCATCCTTGCTTCTTCGTTCTCACGACGCGACGCGTCAGTCATCATTTTAAAATACTTTTTGCCCGCTTCCTGTATTACCTTTTGGTATGCCGCCGGCAATTTGTCCCACTGTTTTTTTGTTATCAGAACCCCGCCGGGCACGTTCGATATTTTAAGGTCCAGCATGTACTTTGTCCTCGTGTTCCACTGCATGGCGATACAGGAGAGAGGCCCGCAGTAAACGCCCTCGATGAGCCCGGTGGAAAGGGACTGGTTCACATCCGTTATAGAGAGCGGAATCGGTACTATGGACAGGTTTTTGAACATGGCGTTCACCAGCGCGTCATCGCCCCATATCCACATCTTTATCTTCTGAAAATCCGAGATGGTTTCTATCCTGTCCCTGGAATAAATATATATAAACCCGACTTCGGGCCACCCGAGCATGACAAATCCCTTTTTCAGGAAAGCGGACTCAAATGTCGCGCCCATTTTTTCCATCACATAATCTATGTCATTGTAATTCCGGAAAAGCAGTGGCAGGTTTAGCATCCTGACTTCTGGTGCTATCTCGCCCAGTCCCTGCGTGGTAAACCCGCCCGCCGAGAGCTGGCCCATTTTCATCTTGCGTATGACGTCCTTTTCATCGCCGAGTACTCCGCCGGCATAGAACTTGAACTTCACTTCGCCGTTGGTCTTTTCCGCCACCTCTTCGGCCATTTCCGTCATGATATTCATCCACGTCGAGCCGTCAGGAGCGACCGAGGCGAACTTGATCTCGTACTTGGCAGGGGCAGCGGACACCGTGGCCGCGAGGGCCAGCCCCATGATAACTGTCATTAACTTTTTCATTTTTGTATCTCCTTATGCAATATTTTTTTACATTATATTTGACGGGACGGGGTATTTTTTGTTTACAGCCGGTACGCCCTTAAGCCCTGACTCTCACTAAAAAATATCGTCCGCCCTTGCCTTCAGAATCTCCGCTTTCCTTTTTGCAACGCCCGTGAACAGCCTCTCGGGTATGACATTCGGGGCCGCGTTTTCCACTTTTTCCATCATGCTGTCAAACAGCTCCCTGTCAAGGGTCTGCTGGCAGTAATATTTGGCCATGAAGTACTCCGCCAGTATGAATTTATCGCCGGATATAGCCTTTATCCTGTTATATTCCGCCATTGCCTTGACCTGGTCCCCTCCGAACATGGGGGGCATCGAGTAAAATACTATCAGGAACAGGTGGGGCAGGCCGTAGAAGTAGGTATCGTCCAGTTCCACGACCCTGTTTATCATGGCTATGACCTTCGGCAGGTCAGCTACGTTTTCAGTAACGTTGCGGTTCAGGTTTATATAACATCCCCAGGCGTATGCAGTCCAGAAAAGCGTTTCTGCGTCCGATTTGCCAAAGGCTGCCATGGACTTTGTAAAATCCTCCGGCCCGGCGTCCGCGGCCTGTTTGAAATCGTTGTTTTTTAACAGGGCCTTCATGCCGTACTCTTTTGCTTTCTTATAAAGTCCCGAGGCTTTCTTTAACAGTATTTTTTCCTGTTTTTTATCCGTGGTGACGTCCTCATAAAACCCCATGGAATACATGCCGTAGAGTTTGCAGCCTTTGAGCAGGAGGTCGTCGTTCTCGTAATTCGAGCCCTTTATCAGCCCGTCCAGCAGTTTGAGGTTTGCCGGCCCGGCCGCCCGGGCAAAATCAACATCCTCTTCCGCCATGAATTCCTCGACCACATCGTCCATGAAAAGCGACGTTGCGTTGATGGTCATGCGTTTTATGGAACATCCCGCCGAGAACATCAGCAGGGAAGCCGCGATTAACACGGGGAATATTTTTTTCATGTTTTCTCCTGACCGGTTATTGTGTTATTGGTAATTCTGCGGGTCAGCCGGAAGTTTTTCTATCCATTTGCCCGTAACTTCGTCATATATCCTGTAACCCACTATCTCGGCCACATGGCCCGAGGTCTCCGCGGCACTGTATCCTATGCCTTTACCATACCAGTAATTTTCGATGGTGCGGCCACGGCCGTCGCCCTCGTCCAGGCTGACCCTGATATGATATGTTTCCACATCGCCCGCTTCGGTCTTTAGTGTCTTTTTTTCAACAATTTCAAAATCCGCCTCAATTTTCCTGGTTATGGGTATGAAAAGCAGGTGTGCCTTGGCCTTGCCGGAATAGGCCCATTTCTGCCCAACGGTCAGCGGGAACTTTATTATATGCATTTTTGGCACGAGGTCGACCTCTATGGAGAAGTCAAACAACGGGAAGGGATATTTGATGACCCTCATATAAACTCCGTTTTGCCTGTCAATTCCTATGAGGTAGCGTACGTCCACTTTTGGCCCGTAAAAATAGTAAAACTCGCCGTCCTCTTTTTTTTCCGTGCCTATGACCGACGCTTTGACCTTGATAAGTTTTTCCGGTTCAGCCCTCTTTGTTGCTTTAAAATAGAGCACTTCGCCGACATGCGCCGGATAGTACAAAAAAGAGTCGTCTTTTACCAAACCTCCATTCTTTGCCGCGGTAGAAATATCCGTTGACGCATCAGCAGCAAAAAGCACCGTTGCCGCAAAAACGAACATCGTTGCCAGTACTATTTTTCTTTTCATCATATCCTCCGTAATTTTAGCAACCGCCTTCGGGCAGCCCGTCCGAATATTTTTAGACGTTTCAGGCGGCGCAACTGATTACACCGCCGTTAAAAAGCCACTCCTGCTGTGGCGCCCAGCATGACAAACATGGTCACAGAGGTATTATTCACTGAATTTGCCGCGTTTACCAGGTTGTCCTG
>JAJFUW010000044.1 GCA_021372235.1 Spirochaetia bacterium | reverse complement strand
AGTTCTGTGACTCCGTCCTGCAGAATTCCTCTATGGTGTGCAAGCCCTGCTCAAAACGGCGCTGTTCGTGCTGGCGCGATATGAACCCCGTCGGCTTCCACAGAGCCCGGAAAATTTCCTGCATGTCCTCCGTTTTAACGTTCCTGCCCTCCTGCCTGGCCTTGTAGAACTCAGAGGCAACCTTGTGCATGGCCTGGCCGTATATGATGTTCGGATTTTCCTTTATGGGGATACGCAGGACGTGTATCAGTTTGTATTTGAACGGGCACGTCAGGTAATCGTCTATCTGGTAATTGGATAAATACAGCGTTTTTTCCCCGGCCGCCGTCCCTGCCGTTTCATCCGGTTTTGGCGCCGTTCCTTTTTCAAAAAACCTCAGTCTATCGAGGACTGCGGTTTTCTGCACAACCTCAGGTTCGCGGTAGCCTGTCTCCAGCAGAAACATGGACGGTTTTTTGTTTCCCGCACCCTCGTATTGCTTGGAATATGTCAGGTATAGCGCTTCTTTTGCCCTCGTGACAGCAACATAAAACAGCCTGCGCTCCTCCTCCATTGCGTATAGTTTCTCGTCCACCATGTCCTTCATCAGTTCCTCGGGCAGAGGGAACGGGAATGACCCTTTTGAGCGCACCGGAAATTTTTCCTGTATCATGGCGCACACAAATACCACCTTGAACTCGAGGCCCTTGGCCTTGTGTATCGTGGCCACCTGCACGCTGTCCTCCTGGTCGTCGTCAAAAATGCCGCTCTCGGGATTATCGCCGGAGCGCTGGCGCAGGTCAATGTACGTCACGAAATTATTTACGGTGTCGTATTCGTCGGATATCGAGAACTGTTTCAATATTTCAAAGAACTTTGAAATATTGGCTATCTGCCTGTCCGATTCTATCGACTTTTCCTTCAGCAGGCTTTCAAATATCCTGCGGTTGTTTATGTAGTCATATAGTATCTCGCCGGCAGACCAGCCTTCCCCGGCCAGGCCTATGTAATGGTCCACATCCTCCAGCAGGAGCCTGACTTTGTCCGCCTCTTCCGGTGGGATTGCCAGTTCCGCGAACGTATCCAGCCTGCGCATCATGTCGAGCGATGTAATGGAGTATTCTTTTGACCTGTTGCCTATCTTTGACATTATGTAGGGGTCTATATTGTAGAATTTTGAGACCGCTATGTCGTATAGCGGGTTGAACTCGAACGGGGTTGCCAGCATCCTGCAGAAATTTATTAAAAACTGCACCTCTTTGCGCGAGAACAGCCCTTCATCGCCGGTGAATTTGAAGGGTATCCCCCTCTTTTCAAGCGTTTTTAGGAACATCCTGGCGTCGCCTTTCGCGCGCAGGAGTATGGCCACGTCGCGGAAGGCGTATTTACTCTCTTTTTTGATGTACCTCTCTATCTCATCAGCAATAAAATCCGCCTCTTCGGAGAAATTGGAGAACATCCTGACCGTAAGCGGGGGCACCCTGTGTGATGGTTTATATTTCGATACCAGGGATTTTGTTATATCAAGCTTTGTTTCCAGCCTGTCGGTATTGTTCCTGATTACCCTGTACGCGCCGTCCAGTATGGGCTGAACCGTCCTGTAGTTGTTTTTTAAAACAACAACTTTGGACTCCGGGTAATAGTCCCTGAACCCCATTATGTTCGAAATAGCCGCCCCGCGGAAACGGTATATCATCTGGTCATCGTCTCCCACCACTGTTATGTTCCTGTACTTGTCCGCGATGAGTTTTATCAGCTCAAACTGGGCGTAATTGGTATCCTGGAACTCGTCTATCAGTATGAATTTGTGCCTCTCCCTGTAACGATCGAGGATGGCCTTTTTGTCCCTGAATAGAAAGTACGGTATCATGATAAGGTCGCCAAAATCCACGAAGTTCTTTTCTATCTTCAGACGTTCATAATTGAAATAGAAGCGGGCAAGTTCCTCGTGTTTTGCCTGTATCTCCTTTTCCTCATCGGTCATAGCGCCGTCTTTTGTCTTTGCCACGTAATCAATATACATCGACGGTGTAATCAGGTTGTCTTTCAGTTTCGATACCAGGTCGACGAGCGTGGAGACATACTGCGCCGGGTTGTTGAGCGGCCTGTAATTCTCCAGGCCGAGGTATTCGAGGTTTTCCACGGTGAATATTATCGAGTCCGGTTTTTTTAACACGCGCCAATCAGGCGCCATGCGCAGGTCCGTGAAACATTCCCCTATGATGTTGTGGCCAAAAGAATGGAACGTGGAAATGTGTGTCTCCACCATGCCATAGGGCACCAGCGCGTCCACCCTGCGTTCCATCTCTTTTGCGGCCTTTTCCGAGAATGTCAGGGCGAGTATCTCCTCCGGTTTTGCCATTTTTGAATTTATGAGGTGAGCTATGCGTTCGGTTATGACGCGTGTTTTACCCGTGCCTGCGCCTGCCACTATCAAAAGCGGGCCCGTCCCGTGTTTGATAGCCCTGTCCTGCTCTTCGTCAACCGCAAAGGCCGTATCGCTCTCGCCGAGCATGAGGTTCTCTATATGTTCTTCCGCCCTTTTCAGTGTTGATTTTTTCCGTTTCACCATGACCGTCTCCTGTATTTGGCTATGATAATAGCACAACAGTCAAGTTATTTAAAGTCAAAGACTCCGGAAAATGCTCCGGGATTTTGACTTTAAATAACTTATCTATATTCAAGCAATAGTCATGCCAACAGTAGGAACAAATAAATTATGCGATTTTTTAATAGTGCGGTCTTTACCGGCCTGTCAAAAAATGACGGTTTGGCGGCTATTTATACAAAATAAAGCAGGCGGGATATCAAGTCCATTCTGTGTTTTTGAAAGAGTATGATATCACAAAAAAACTCCGCTCCCAAACAAAAATATCTGATTTTTTTTTATGTTTACGTGATGACCGTTGCAAAAGAAAAAAAACGGTTGTTACAGTCCCGCCCTATTTAAGCCTGACCATTATGGCTGTTTTTGAACGTACCGTGGCTGTCGCTGTCTTAAATTCTACAAAATAGAAGTAAGTTCCGTTTGATAAACCGTTAAAATAGCCCCTGTCCAGGACGATATTATTTCGCCCCTGCCCTGTCGCTCCCAGTTCTATCCGCCTGATGAGCCTGAAACCCGCCGTGTACAAATACATCACGGTCGTATCCGATGCTGCAGTCCGGTCAAATACCAGCCTGACGTTCACACCCGCCACAGACGGGTTTGGATATATCCCGGGCTCTATTACCGGCAGTGTCGCCTGCGATACCGTCAGTGTTGGAGTCAGTGTCGGGGTTTGGCTGACATACGGCGTCAGCGTCGATGTCTGCGTTGCGGTTGTGGCCGGCGTCATTGTAAAAGTCCCGCTTGCTGTAACGGACACGGTCAAATACACGGTGCGCGTTGCCGTAAATGATGGGGTTGCGGTTGATGTACGTGTATCAGTGGTTGTTCCTGTCCGTGTGTATGTCGGCGTAGTTGTTGGAGTTACAGTCCCCGCGGGTGGCGTTCCCGTAATGGTCGCAGTCGGCGATTGGTATGACGTTTCGCCTGGCGTCTGCGTCCGTGTATATGTTACGCTTTGTGTGGCGGTCATGGTCGGCGTAAACGTCATGGTGTGCGTAAATGTCCGTGTCTGCGAAGTGGCGGTGCGGGTAGAGGTGGCTGCCGGCGTAACTGTTTGCGTGGGCGATGGCAGTGCTGTATGCAGTACTATATTGTCCAGATATATGGTCCCGGTCTTTACATAATCGCCGTCGCTGTTCAGCACAAAGAAATAATCGGTCACGGGGTCCGTTGCCAAAAGTTGCGACGAATCCGGATCCATCGTATGCGCGCCCGTATCAACCGTGCGGTCAATTGTAAATGTCACGTGGTTCATCCCCGGTGCGAGCGTCTGCCCCTCTGCCAGCATCCTGTACCATTTTGCGCCCCCCACAGCTGAAGCGGAATTCGCATACAGTACAAGTTCATGCCATGTGGAGCCCGTTTGCCACGGGATATTGGCCGGATCGACATGGACATCCAGTGTGAGCGTAACTGCGGAACTCCAGTCTTCCGGCATGAATCCCGTACATGACGCTATGGAATCGTTCCAGCCTGCTGCGGTAGTTATGTCCACTTTCAGGGAGCCGCTTCCCTCGGTGATAGCCGCGGTGACGGACGTATTTATGCTTCTTGCGGCATTTGCCCCGCTCCACGTCCCGTTATAGTCCAAAGAATCGCAGGTATTCAGTATCGTAACCGGCCGGGTAACGGTAAAAGTTGGTGTCATTGTCAGAGAAAACTGCGGCGTGTGTGTGGGTGTCGCGGTGGCGGATAAATAAGGTGTGTATGTGGGCGTTCCGATTGGCGTGCGGGTTAATGTGCCTGTCGCCGTGATTGTGGGTGTGGCCTCGCTGTGCAGTATGAAATGGAACGCCGAATAAGCCGGCACGGAGTACGAGAACGTGTTACCTGAGAGTACGGGCGCCGACCTGGCCGTAATGGTGTAAGCCGTGCCGCCAAAGGCCCACGCCTCCGAAAGGGTATAGGACTGCGGTCCGGTTATCGTTACATCGGCGGTTTGCGCGGTTGACGCTTTGTTCAGCACGATAAGATGCAGTCTGGAATCGTCCGCCCCCTCTATCGAGGCGTAGCACGTGATGTTTGTAACGTCGCTGGTGTCGCATTGTACATTTGTGTCGCCGTACGTCCCGTTGGACCCGTTATAATTGCGGTAGAGCTTGTAGGCGGCCGAATGGAACGGTCCGTAGCCTGTCTTCCACATGGTTGCGACATACACCCCGTACTTTCCGAAGATTCCCAGCGTGTCAGCCACGGCAATACCGCCGGAATAATCGTTCCCGCCCCCAAAACCATGCTCGGTAACAGCAATTTTAGTGCCCGGATAATACGCGCCTATGGCTGCCTGCACTTTCGGTATGACAGGCAGGGCGTCCGTAGCCCACTCACCGACGGAACTATTTTCGGTGTAAGTCGTGTCCCACAGCGAGCGCGGAGCCTGCATCCTGGCAGCCGCGGCCGCGGTCGAAGTGCACCCCTCCTCCGTTATCCTGCATTGGCCCGACGAGTAGTTAAACGGCGGGTATAGCCCTTCCCTTGCCTCCGAATAGTAGTGCAGATCAATGGCGTCGAGCAGCCGCCTGCCGTCAGTATCGGAAGCGCTTTTCATCTGTTTCAGGTAATATTCCACATACCAGGTGCAGGGCCCCTTGACCGAGTTCCAATCAGCTCCGACTTTCACCATGCTCCACACTCCGAAAAATACCGGTCCAAAGACCTGCGCCGTAGAGTCGACGTCCTTAATCGCTTTTGAGAGCGAAACGCCCCTGTTTACCCATTCTGCAGCGCCGACCGGGGTCGGGTGGATCCTCGGGTGTGTCGAATCCCACAGGTCTCCCTCGTTGTCCAGCTGGTATATCTTTACTCCCGCGGCTGTTGAGGCGCCGCCGTATTTTTGCACAAGGTGCCAGACCTCCTCGTCGTTATAGACATAGTTGTCCGAGAGGTTTGGCGGATATTGGAAGGCGGAACCTTTTTTGTCCACAAGTACCCTCCACCTGGCCGAGGGTGCTGTCTCGCCCACAGTAACCGTGCCGTTCTTGTCAGCCGCGACATAACCGGCCATAGGGATGGTCACGATAGAGGTGTAATTGCGCGAATTGCAGTAATCCACAAAATGGTCCACGACACCGGATGCAGAGGAGACGCACTCGGTCGTAGAAAGCGGGTACTCTATCGCGGTGCACATATAATCATCACTGGAATGGAGCCAATCCGAGCCGGCATTGGAGGCGTTGTTTTCCCAGTTATACCCAGTCATCCTGTTCCCGCCCAGACGCATGCACGTCAGGTTCTCGTCGCCTTCCATTTGCTGGTTGGTGCCGTAGATAAGCGGGCTGATAGCAGCACGCTGGTTTGACGTGTTTATGGTAATGGAGGCTGCATGTGTCACGCAAGCCGCAAAAACCAAAATTAAAAATAGCAGTGTCCTTTTCATTGTACCTTCCCTATTTTACGACATACAGGACCCCTGTCCTGATCCGTTCCGTCTTTTCTCCATTTACTGTGTCTATCACATAAATATATATGCCTGCCGCAAGGCCTGCAGTCACGCTGCCGGGAACAAAGCATCTGTGTGAATTCCCCGCAGATGTACCCATATGCACCTGCCGGATGAGCCTGAATGCCGGCGTATACAGAAACAATATATTATCGTTGGTTGGATGTGAAAATCCAAACACTACCGTAAACCCGCTTCCCTGCTTGACCGGGTTAGGATATAGGCCGGTATTTACCGTGGTTGGGGTAAGGGTAGAGGCCGGAGGGTTTAAGGTCGGAGTTGCCGTTTGGGTAAAAGTCGAAGTTAACGAGGTCGGAGTTGTTGTCATGGTCAGTGCCGGCGTCAGGGTCTGGGTAGAAATCGTAGTCAGGGTCCGGGTAGTGGTCAATGTCAGTGTCTGTATCAAGGTCGGGGTTAATGTCAAAGTCCGGATTAATGTCAAGGTCATAGTTGGGGTTGATATCTGCGTCAAACCCGTGGTTGATGTCGGGGTTGCCGTCAGAGTTGAAATCGGGGTTGCCGTTAGGGTTGAAGTCAGGGTTGAAGTCAGGGTTGAAGTCAGGGTTGAAGTCAGGGTTGAAGTC
>JAJFUW010000204.1 GCA_021372235.1 Spirochaetia bacterium | reverse complement strand
GGGTTGCAACGCTGTTCGATGGAGGCGAAGTAGGCGTTTTGGTCGATCAAAAGGATCTTGCGTTCAGTGGGGGTCATTGGTTGTCTTTTCTATCGCCGTTTTGGTCCATGGTCCAAAAATCTGCCCGCTTAAGGCCACAGTTTAAAAACAAATCCGGCTAACGGCCGTCATCTTCCTTGTATTTTCTACCTTTAAAAGCTGATTTTTTCAGGTAATTCATCAGTCCGCTGAGCATCCTGGATTCAGCCATCAACATGGCGTACAATTCATCGAACTCTTTTTGGGTAATATACTTTATGTCCAGCGCCACATAAAGCTGGCACCTGACCTCTCCGGTTGAACCTTTTGCATATGACAGAAAATTTATCCTTTCTTTGTTTCCATCCCTTTCATGCCCCTCGCCGATGTTCGACATTATGGATATAACCGCGTCCCTTATCTGCCCTTTCAGCGCGTAATCCCTGGCAAACTCCCCAATCGAACTCATATCATAAACCCTGTTCATTATAAGCCTTGCGTGTTTCCAAATTTCAAAATCCTCAAAACGGTCAAGTTTTGCCATATCCCACCCCTTTTTTCCGAGCCCTCTTTACTTAAAACACATTGACCCTGACTGCCTCAAGAAGCGAATTTATATCCTCATAAACAAGCCTCTCCGATACCCTTAATACCCGGTACCCTGCTTTTGTAAAAGATATACTTCGCGCTATATCTTTACCCTCGCCCAGCAGTTCCCTGTCGCCCGACAACAGTAGTACCACTTTGCTTTCATGGCACACATAATCCGCAACATGTTCCCCCACAACCCCATTCCTTATAAATCTTATGCCTTCGGCCCTGAGACTCATCAAATGCTTCCACAATATCTCCCCGGCCATAACATTAATGTTCTTCAGCACTCCTGTAAAAAACACTTTCCGTTTGTCCGCCGTTACCATTTCTTTTCTCCTTTTGACGCCCTTACGGGTATCTTTCTATTTTGCCGCGCCTTTTGGACCCTGGACCATGGACCCTGGACCAATCACGTTTCCACCTTCTCCAGCACCCACTCAAGCGTCTTCTGATTGAATGATACCTCATACATCGCCCCCGAACCCTCGGACGAAACCCCCGTTACGGAAAAATGCAAAACCGCCGCCGCCCCCTCCACCGATTTCCACGTGTATGTCACCTCTGTCACATCTATCTTGCGGTTGTTCCACTTGAACCATCTCGGCGTAACGCCTGCCTTATTAAAGACCGCTCCCGCCTTGACCTTTTCTCCTATGACCGTGCTCATCTCATCTTCCTGACCACGCCGGCTATCCTGCCCAATAGCTGCGCCTGTTTTGTTATGATCGGGCCGTATTTTGGGTTCTCCGCACGCAGTTCTATGCCGCGGTCGGTCAAAAAGAACCTTTTGACCGTTACCTCGTCGCCTATGATCGCCGCCACTATCTCGCCGTCATCGGCAGTCTGCTGGCGTCTCACAAATACTATGTCGCCGTCAAATATCCCCGCGCCTATCATGGAATCGCCCTTGACCTTGAGCGCAAATGAGTCGTTTTTTACCCCCAGGTAGTCCGCCACGCTGTCGATGTAGCCCTCGGGATTCTCTATCGCCTCGATAGGCCTGCCCGCGCTGATATTGCCCAGTATCGGCACGCCTGTTGCCTGGTCCATGAGCTCAATACCGCGCGATATGTTTTTTTTCATTTTTATATACCCGGCCTCCGCCAGCTTGTTCAGGTGGTAACGCACAGGCCAGGTAGAGGAAAACCCGGCCTCTTTTGCCAGGTCGCGGAGGGTCGGGGGGGTGCCGTGGTTTTTAAACCGGTCTACTATTATATCCAGTATCTCGCGGGTCTTGCCATGGGGTTGCATGCGTTCCTCCTTGCTTATGTTTGTTTCAGGGTCCACTATTAATGTAGCACAAATGTGCTAATTAGTCAACAACCTTTGTTGCGGCTGTTTTTACCCCTGTTTTTATGGTAAAATCGCGGTATGGATAAAAAATCGAGGAAATTCTTTTACCTTTTAATGTCCTGCATGGAGTTCGGGCTTGTTGGCATTGCCGCAGTAGTGGCGTTTTTCAGACACATACCCCTTCCCTCCATTATAAACAGTGCCGCACCCGCATGGCCTGCGGTTGCGGCCGGGGCCGCGGCAGGGCTACCGCTCGGGCTTTTGGTCTCTTTCACTGGGTCAAAGATAACACTCTTCAAATCGGTTTATGAACTGCTCTCAACCATGTTCACAACCTACAACCTCAAACTTTTTGACATAATAATAATCTCAGTCACGGCAGGGATATGCGAAGAGATACTCTTCCGCGGGGTACTCCAAACTATGTGGGGCATCCGGATAACATCATTTGTCTTCATACTGCTCCACGGCTATTTCAATCCCACGGACTGGAAGATGTCGGTATTCGGGCTGGTGATGTTTGCTCTAAGCCTGCTGATAGGAACCGTCTATATACACTACGGCCTGTTCGCGGCAATGGCGTTCCACGTGGCGTATGATGTCGGGGCGATGGTGGTGGTGGGACAGAGTAGGGCAACAACTTCAAGACAAGAGACAAGAGACAAAAGTAAAACTTAAGTCAAAGGCCGGACGTTTCACGCCAACCGCCTTTATTTGGGTTTTGTGATTTTGGATTTGTTATTAATTTTAAAAATACGTTTGAATACGGCAAGGAATTTAAGTTTAGTACGGTATGGCACTCGTGGAAAATATAAAAACTATAAAAAAACATCCGTCAGATATTGGAATATTAAAAAATACTTTTGATACAGTCTCTAAAGCCTGCGTCTACAGACCCGCCCTTTGGACCCTGAACCCTGGACCGTTTTAATACGCTTTGCGTTTGAACAGGTCCCTTTTTGCATTCCTTACCCTGTCTATAAAAAGCACCCCGTCCAGGTGGTCCACCTCGTGCTGGACCGCGACCGCTTCGAACCCTGAGGTCTCCAGCAGCCTGTCGTAACCGTCCGTGTCCACGTACTGGTAGCGCGTTCCCGAGTAACGCTCCACGTTTCCGGTAAAGTCCGGGACGCTCAGGCATCCTTCCCTGTTCGTCACCGAACCTTCCCTTATAAGCAGGATCGGGTTTATAAGGACCAGAAGCCCGCTCTGCTGTTCCGCCTTTTTATGGCCGGTTACGTCAACCACCACTATGCGCGAGAGCGTTCCCACCTGCGGCGCCGCTATACCCACGCACCCCTTGTTGATGTACATGGCCTCTTTCAGGCGTTCGATAAAGGCAAGGGTCTTTTCATCCACTTTTTTGACAGGCTCGGATTTTTCCCTGAGCCTCGGGTTGGGAAATTGCAGTATGTTCATAAAATTGCCTTTTCAACCTCGTTCATCGATACATGGACGCCCAGCCTGTCCGTTATTTTTTTCAGCCCGGCCTCCAGCTTTTTGGGGTCCGCCTTTTTCGGCAGGTCAACCTCGAGAAACATGTAATAAGCGTGGGGTTTGACGTCCTCGGAGGATTTGGTCTCCAGGTCTATGACGTTCGCCCCCTGTTTGTAAAGGTATTGGGTGACCTCGCTAACTATGCCCGGCCTGTCCGCGCCGGAAACTGAGATCATCCACGTTGAGCCTTCGTTATCGTATTCTTTCATCTCTTTTTCCGTTATCTTTTTCAGCTCCGCGCTCATGGCGTACTCCGCTGCGAATGCCTTGAGTTCCTCGGCCAGTTTCTTATCCGCGCCTTTGGCGCCCGCGGAGAGCAGCATTATGACCGAAAACGTCCTGCGCAGCATTATCATGGACGAATCCTCTATGTTAAAACCGTACTTTTTCAGCATTGCCGTCAGGTTGTAGACTATGCCCTTTTGGTCAACGCCTCCGGCCAGCAGCAGGTATCTATCCTTCATGAAACCCTCCGTTTTTTTATGTATAGTATCTTATAACCGCACAACCCGCGAATCAAGGAAAATATTGGACAGAATGTCCAAAATTTATGATATTACCGCCGTTATAGATTTAGTTTGTGTATTATGGCCAGTTTTACGCTCTTGATCTCGGTCTTGCCGTCGCCGGATCTCGCCACAAAGAGCACGGGATATATGCCGTCCGCGGCCTTGCCGCCGCCGGATGCCGTCAGGTCCCACGCCGCGATGCCGGCCGATAGGTCCGCGTCAAATCCCTTTACTATTTCCCCGGCCATGTTGTATATCCTGATCTCCATTTTGCCCGTGAATGCGGAGGTCCACACGAATTTGACGGGTATGATATTGTCGCCGTCTGTCATGACGGGGTTCGGGCATATTTTGATGTCAGTGACAACCTGCATGTCCGATATGTTCATGACTGTGACCGACTTGCTGGCCAGTATGCCAAACCCGTCGGATGTCTGTATCTGCACCTGCACTTCGTATACCCCCGAGTCCACGGTCCTGCCGAACTCGTTTTTGCCGTCCCACGTGATCGTCTGGCCCGGGGCGTATTCTATGGTTATCTGGTCAGGGACCTTGCCTACCGCTATCACATCGTCAACTGCCAGCGAAACATTGGTGCTGTCAGCCGACGGGCTCTCCAGTTTGCGCACCAGTTCGCCCGCGCTGTTATATATGTTTATCCATACATGTTCGTTGCTCGCTATCACAAATACGTCCTGTATCTTTGTCTCCACCCTGCTGTATTCATCCTGCATGGTCACCATGATGTAGTATTCGCCCTGCCCGACCACCTGCCCGTTGGCTGCTGTCCCGTTCCATTCAAACTCGGCCGTGAAATCCCCGCCTATCTGCCCGGGGACCTGGATGCCCGGCAGTTTTATGACCAGCGGGTCCTCTCCGGGGTTGAACACCGTTGTGGTGTTGCCCGCTGTTTCCACTATCATATCCGAGACCTTTTCCGACAGGATTGTGTCGGCTATCACGCATACTTTTTCACCTGCGGAGCTGTACACCTCTATCAGTATGGTATAAGGGAACGGCACCGGCGTCGGCGTCACAGTGGGTGTCGCCGTGGAGGTTGGTGTGTCCGTGAAGGTCGGGGTCATGGTATATGTGGGTGTCATGGTAAAGGTCGGCGTATTTGTCCGCGTAGCCGTATAGGTCGGCGTGCGCGTGGGCGTCGCCGTGCAGGTAAATGTCGGTGTGTAACTCGGCGTGGCCGTGAATGTAGGAGTTTTTGTTTGCGTGAATGTCGGCGTTGCCGTAAAAGTCGGAGTCGTGGTGGATGTGTATGTCGGCGTCGCAGTGCTTGTAAAGGTTGGTGTGGACGAAGGCGTGGCCGTGAATGTCGGCGTCGACGTCCTCGTGAACGAAGGCGTCGATGTATCTGTCGGCGACTGCGTGGGTGTCGCGGTCGGAGTGTCGGTCGGGGTTGCCGTAAAGGTCGGCGTCGCGGTAAAGGTCGGCGTCGGCGTCCTGGACGGCGTTATCGTGCGCGTGCCGGTCGGCGTATCAGTCGGTGTGGCTGTTGGCGTGGCAGTAGGCGTATCAGTGGCTGTGTTGACATCCGTCTCCGTCACGGTCGGCGTGTGCGTCTTTGTATCCGTGTATGTAGGTGTGGCAGTAAACGTGGGCGTTTCGGTGCGCGTCGGCGTATAGGTGCGCGT
>JAJFUW010000040.1 GCA_021372235.1 Spirochaetia bacterium | reverse complement strand
CAAGCATTATGGTTATGCGGGAAAATATCATCTCGAGTGTTTTGACCTCAAACTCGCTGAACGTGTATTCTTTTTCCTTGTCGAGCTTGATAAACCCGTAAATATGATCGCCGTTCTTTAACAGGCTGACCAGCGTACGCTCTATGTTCATCCTCTTCATGTTCAGGTTTATGTTCTTTTTGGACGCTTCCTCCACGACCACGGGTTTGCCGGAATCCATGCAGTAACGGAGTATCTCGTTGTCGCGGGCGGGAAATTTCACACCGGCAACCGATGACGGGTAATTAAACGACTCCGTCACGGCAAAAGAGTTCTCTTCCGGGATGTATTCCGCAAGGTAGCCGCTGTAGACGTCAAAGACCCTTACCTCCTCGAAAAATTTCTTTATGAGGCCGCTTTTCCCGTCCATCAGGTTCAATTTTCCGTTTATCTCATACAGGTATGATACTCTCTGCTCCTTTGTTATGACCTTGTGGTTTATGTCAAAAAGTTCCATAACACCGACTACCTCTTCGGTCAGGTTCTTTAACCGTTCCCTGAGCGCTTCCTTTTCACCTTCTATGTCCCGTTCAAAATCCAGGGCTATGCCCCCTATCATCTTGTTCAAAACCACCGGGATGGTTGCCGCCGATATGACAGGCACCATTGAGGTGTAATATGGCATCCTGACGCCGCGCGCGTCAAATGAGAAAAAGGTCCCTTTGCTCAACCCCGCGCCTACCACCCCTTCCTTTATGCCGAAAGAATAGTACCTGTCCACCATGTTCTCCTTTTTTGAGACGGATATGGTGTGGACGAGATTGCCGTCGTCATCGCGCAAAAACAGGATTATGGATACGGGTTTTAAAACATCGTGATAAAGTCTGAATATCGATTCGAGCAGGCCGTATATGACGGTCTTGAAATGTTTTGACTCTTTCTGCGTCTCTATATTTTTAAATCCTTCCCCCTCATCTTTGTGCGGGACTGCAGAGGTAAGATGGAACAGGACCGACCCGAGCAGCAGCGACAGATACAGAAAATAATCAGCGCTCGTGTACGCGGCTATGGAGTGGATGAACCCGAAAAATGATGCGGCCGTGATTATGGCCGCGTTTTTGAAATCCCTGTTAAAAACAAAACACGCTGCAGGTATCAGCGGTGCCCATTTGAGCCCGGAGACAACGCCTCCGGACGCTCCGGCCACGGTTAAAAACACCAAAAACAGCGCGTAAAGCACCCTGCTGTGGAATTTTGGGCCGAATGCCTCTTTTACCTTTTCGTTCGCAAATACCGCCGCGAAAAAAGCAACATACAAAACCGCCTCGACAAGCGGATGCAGTTCCGCCGTGGGGTACAATCCTGCCGCGTTGATGGCGTAAATAAAAATTGCTATGGCTATCAGTATAATGCCCGGTGTTATTTTGGGAGGGGATTTCTCGCCTGCCGGTTTTCTGGAAACAAACCTGCCCGAGAGCCTGCCGCTCATGATTTTATTTGAATTTTTTCAGTGCTTCGTCTGTGGTCTTGTAGTACTCGAGAATATTGGTGAAATCAAGGAGCTCAAATATCTCCATGACTTCGGGCTTCATGTTCACAAGTTTTAAGTCGCCCCTGTTTTTCCTGATATTTTTGATCTCGCTTATGAATATACCCCAACCGGCGCTGGAGATGTAGTCAACCTCGCCGAGGTCAATAATAATCCTGAAATTTTTTCCCTGCAGGAGTTCGCCAATGGTGTTTTCGAGCATACCCGAAGTTGTCGTGTCTATGTAGCCTTTGCACTGTAAGACTTTTACAATCCCCCTGTCTGTAACATTAACGGTTAAACCCTCCGCAGCCATAAACACCTCCGTATATACAACAGGACATAAGTCCTATTTTTTCCATTTTACTTTTATAAAACCGACCGATTCTCTGAACCTTTTTTCCCACAATGATATTATATCACTTTTTATATCGGGATAAAACATATATTTTCCAAAATCTGTTTTGGAAACAAAACGGGCGTTTTTCAAAACAGCATCCGGTTTTACATCTATTTTACAACCCTTTTTGAGTTCCACAAAAAAATATAGATTTATGATATGGCGCGATTTGTCGGGATATATGGTGTCATGTGCGAGCACGAGATGCCCGACTTTTTTTATTTCGGCGGTCAACTCCTCGTAAAATTCCCGTTTCAAAGCTGTCTCAATATCCTCCCCATGCTCCACCCCGCCGCCGGGAAAGAGCCAGTATGAACGGCCGTTCTTCCTGTGGTTGACGAGCAGCAGCTCATTCTTTTGGTTTAAAACTATGCCGGCTACGCGGATCCGGATGTGTTTGGGTTCCATACAAAACTCCTCTGGAGGAGACGAGCCAGGAGCCAAAAACCAGGAAGCGAGGAACAAGAAGACAGGCCGGGAGGAAACAAGTAGTTCATGCTTTTCTTTCCCGGCTCTTTCCCTCTCCTTCCGGCTTCTGGCTCGTTACCTCTAACTTTTTAAAACAACTTCTCCTGCCCGTTCCCCCCTGCCGGCTTGTTCAGCCCCAGGTACTCGTACGCCCTGTCCGTTACTTTCCTGCCTGATGGCGTGCGTTGTATGAACCCTATCTGTATCAGGTACGGTTCGTAAACGTCCTCTATGGTATCGGGCTCTTCCGATACCGCCACCGCTATTGTTTCGATGCCGACCGGCCCGCCTCTGAACTTTTCGATAATCGTCATGATTATTTTTTTATCCATCTGGTCGAGCCCCAGCCCGTCGACCTCCAGCAGCGTTAACGCCGCGGTTGCGGTCAGGCGGTCTATAACGCCCTGCCCCTTTACCTGGGCAAAATCTCGCACCCTTTTCAGGAGCCTGTTGGCTACCCTCGGAGTGCCGCGCGAGCGCTTCGCTATCTCGGTTAGTCCTTCGGCGTCCGCCCTGACGCCCAGTATCTCGGCCGAACGTTTGAGGATTTGCATAAGCTCTGAGGGCTCGTAAAAATCTACCCTGTAAGTGGCGCCGAACCTGTCGCGCAGCGGGGAGGCTATCATGCCCGCCCTGGTAGTCGCCCCGATCAGAGTGAATTTCGGCAGGTTGATGCGGAATGTCTTTGCCGATGGTCCTTTGCCTATGACTATGTCCAGGCAGTAATCCTCGAGGGCGGGGTACATTATCTCCTCGACCGCCCTGTTTAACCTGTGTATTTCGTCAATAAAAAGTATATCGTTCTCTTCCAGGTTTGTAATAATAGCCGCCAAATCCCCGGCCTTTTCAATTACGGGTCCGGCCGTTACCTTTATGTTCACTCCCATCTCGTTTGCTATGATATACGCCAGTGTGGTCTTGCCGAGCCCGGGTGGCCCGTAAAAAAGGATATGCTCTGGCGCCTCTTTGCGCTGTTTGGCGGCGTCAATTAGTATCTTTAGTTTATCCTTTACCTTTTCCTGGCCTATGTAATCTTTTAGCATCTGCGGTCGGAGTGTTTTTTCAACAACAGCGTCCGGTGCCTCAAAGGAGGTGTCGGAAGGACGATTCGGGTGCTTTAAATCCTTTTCTTTCATTTTTTATCCTTTTAATAACCCAAAGATTGAACTATAAACTATAAAGAAAACAAATCCCATCCTGTGCTGACGTCTTCATATCTTATTGCTTATGTTTTGTTGCCTTCTTCATCCTTATAGCATATTATTTATGTTTTTACGCCATCCGTTTTATCGCTTCCCTCACCACATCTTCCCTGTTGTTCCTGTCTTTTACGGTTTTTAATGCCTGTTTTATCGCTTCCCTGGACTTTGCGTAGTTAAAGCCGAGCGCCAGCAGCGCCTCCAGGTACTCGTCTTCGGCCCCGGCCTCTTCTCCGGTGCCGGCGACCGACTTAAATTTATCCTTTAGTTCGACAATAAGCCTCCGGGCTTTCTTTGGTCCGAGCCCGGGGACCTGCGTCAGTATACCCTCGTCGCCTGAGGCTATAGCCTTTTTCAGCCTGTCGACGCTGATGCCGGATAGGATGTTGGTTGCTGCCCTGGGGCCGATGCCTTCGACATTTAAAAGTGCCAAAAAGAGCTCCTTTTCTTCGGGCGAGGCAAACCCGAAAAGTTCCATGGCGTTCTCACGCACACTCATATACGTATATAGCCGCACAAGCCCGTCTTTGTCATGCAGTGCGTTGCAGGCTCCTGAGGTGATATTGACCCCGTAGCCGACGCCGGCAACGTTGATTATGAGCCGTTTTTCGTTTATTTCTTCAATCGTGCCTTCGAGGAAGTCGATCATAAACACCCGCCAAAAGTCAAAAGTTAAAACCAAAAAGTACAAATTAACTGCAATGGGTTGTACGGATGTAAACTTGACCGCAACCCTTTTGATTCAATAAACTAAAACCAGGAACCGCATATCCGGTCCGGAACCAGCCTCAACAGCTTGTACAATCAGTTGCCTTTACTTTTACCCTTTCAATTTTAACTTTGCTGTCCCTTGATCTGCTGCATCCTTATGCTCGCCCCGCAGCACACCGCCACCGCCAGCGCGTCCGCAACATCGTCCGGCTTTGGTATCTCCTTTAGGTTCAGGAGTGCTTTTACCATTTTCTGCACCTGCTGTTTGTCCGCGGTCCCGTTACCTGTCACCGCACTTTTTACCTGCGCCGGCAGGTATTCCATGACCGTCACGCCTGCAAGCGCCCCGCAAAGCAGTATGACACCGCGCGCCTCCGAGACCGTCATACCCGTGGTAACGTTTCTGGAAAAAAAGAGGCGCTCCACGGCCATTATATCCGGCCTGTATTTTTTCATCAGCCGGTTTATCTCCACGTATATTATCTCGAGGCGCTCGGGCTGGCTGTATTCCCTGTCCGATTCTATGAGTCCGTAGGTCACGGTCTTCAGGCTGTTGCCGCGTTTATCTATAATCCCGAACCCGCAGCGGGCAGTCCCGGGATCTATGCCGAGTATTATCATTAAACCTCTTCGCTTAATTAATTTTTGCCGTTAACGTAAATTCTTTTTACCCTTTCGGTGATCCCCGTAAATATCTCGTATGATATTGTGCCGCACTTTTTCGCCATCTCTTCCACAGGCAGGCGGTTTTTTCCGTCCGAGCCGAATATTAGCGCGGTATCGCCTATGCTGACGCCGGCGTCCACCCTGACAGGCGTCATGTCCATGCATATCCTGCCTGCCACGGGACATTTCCTGCCGTTTATTATCACGCTCCAGCGGTTGGTCAGTTCGCGCCTGAATCCATCCCCGTATCCCGCGGCTATTATGGCGATGCGCTCTTTTTTCTTTGCCCTGTAGAGACCTCCGTAACTGACCTCATCACCGGGTTTCAGTTCTATCACGTTCATCACGCGCGCTTTGAGCGACATCACTGGACGCAGTCCTAACTTTTTTATGGTAAAGGCATCCGACGCGGATCCGTAGAGCGCTATGCCCGGCCTGACTCCGTCGTATAACACCGACCCGTAGCGGGCGATGGCCGACGAAGCAGCCGCGTGGAACATGACCCCCCGCGGTGTCATGGCGCGAACCGCTTCGAATGCGCCCGCCTGGTTCATGGTAAATTCCGGCGAGGCCCCGTCGGCTTTGGCGAAATGGGTATAAACGCTTTTTAGTTTCAGGTTGGGCATACGCGATAAGAACTCAAAAAATAGCGGCGCTTCAGCCGGTTTAATACCCAGCCTGTTCATCCCGGTGTTGACCTTTAAATGCACGGCAATGGTTACTCCCGCTTTTTGTGCGGCCTTATTTAACCATGCTATCTCCTCCGGCGTAAAAACGGAAGGTTCCAGCCTGTATTTTATTATATCGGCGGTCTCTTCGGCTATAAAGCCTCCGAGAACGATGATGTTCAGCTCTTTGATGCCGGCTTTGCGCAGTTCAACACCCTCGCCCGTCCTCACCACGCATACGTTCTTAACTCCCGGAATGCGGGTCAGAAAACGCGCCAAAACAGCCGCGCCGTGGCCGTAAGCGTTTGCTTTTATGACGGGAATTATCTCTGCGCCGCGCGCGTGTTTTTTTACGGATAGAAAATTATGCTTAAAAGCCGACAGGTCTATCTCGGCCCATGTGGTGGCGGCGGGTTTTATCTCAGATTGACGGGCCATAATCGCCCTCGTCAGAATCCCGCTCTGTCGCCGGTTCGAATACAGTAAGAGACGGAATGAACCATACCTGCTGTTCGCCTGTCGGACCGCTCCTGTTCTTTTCTATAAGAAACTTGCACTTTAGAGCTTTGCGGTCAACAGAAGTTCCGGAAGGGCTGGTTTCCGTCTGCATCGCCTCTTCCTTTGTCTCCCTGTGGATAAAAATTACCACGTCGGCGTCCTGCTCTATGGCTCCGGATTCCCTGAGGTCAGAGAGTTTTGGCTTTGCGCTCTTGTCCGGAGATTTTTCCCTTTTTTCAACGTCCCTGGATAACTGTGATAGCGCAACAACAGGGATATTCATTTCAAGCGCGATGGTCTTTAGCGCTCTGGATATGGTTGCTATCTGCTGTTCGCGCGATATGGTGTCGTTTGGCCTGACCAGCTGCAGGTAATCCACGACCATCATATCAAGTTTCTTTCCCTTTTTTTTCAGTTCCGACTGAAGCGTCCTTGCTTTGGCTTTCATGTCCAGTACGTTATTGTCGGAGGTGTCTATGGTTATATTGGTGTCGGAGAGCTGCCCGAGCACGTGTATGAGCCTGGATTTATCCTCGCTGTCTATGCGTCCCATCCTGATTTTCTGCTGGTCCACGTGCGAGCCGACGGATAACAGCCTGCGGATCAGGTCCCCCGAGGTCATTTCAAACGAAAAGAACAATATATTCCTGCCCTCCAGCGCCAGCCTGTATGTTATGTTCAGGGCGAGTGATGTCTTCCCCAGCGACGGCCTGGCCGCTATGATTATAAGTTGTCCTCCCTGGAGCCCCTGCGTGTAATCGTCAAGCTTGGCGAACCCTGTCGACAGCCCCAGCAGCAGGTCCGGGTTCTTTGAACGCGCTATTATCTGCTCGTATACCTCGCCCACAAGCGCGCTTACTTCCCTGAAATCACCTCTTTGTTTGCGCCTGGTGACGTCTGTCAGTATGCTCTCGGCATTCTGCAGGATATCGTCCGCGCTCATCTCATCCCTGTAGGAGGCTTCCACTATTTCCGTGGAGAGATCAATAAGATTCCTGAGTATGGCCTTTTCACGGACTATGACAGCGTATTCTTTTGCATGTGCGTAGGTTGGTATGGAATCGGCCAGCGATGACAGGTAGGTCGCTCCGCCGCATATCTCCATCTGGCCCCGCTTTTTAAGCACCTCTGAGACTGTCACTGTGTCTATCGGCCTGCTATTTGAACTGAGTTCCTTCATGGCATCATATATCAGTTGGTGTCTGGGTTCGTAAAAATCGCTTCCCGTTACAGTGGACTCGATTGTGTCAAATACCTCGGTTTTCAAAAGAATTGACCCGAGCAGCGACTGCTCGGCCTCCGCGTTATGAGGCGGGACTTTGCCCATATTTTCCGGTTTGTACTTTACAAGCGGGTTTTCCTGTTTTTTCCACTGCTTTGCCATTATTTTTCCTTTGTTATGAGTACCCTGATTACGGCGGTAATGTCGTGCTTGAACTTCAGCGTGACTGCCTTTGATCCGAGTTCCTTTATGTGCCCGTCGAGAATCACTTCGGTTTTATCAACAACGAAACCTTTTTTCCTGAGTTCCTCGGCTATTTCAGCCTCAGTGACCGAGCCGAATATTTTGTTGTCATCGGCGGCCTTTTTCACGATGGTTATCTCAACCGAGGCCAGTTTTTCAGCCTGCGCGCGCAGTTTCTGTTCCTCTTCGCCGGTCTTTACCTCTTTGCGTTTTGCCATTTCCTGTATCTCTTTTAGCGCGCCCGCGTTCGCCACAACGGCTTTTTTTCCGGGGAAGAGGAAGTTTCTGGCATATCCCTCGGATACCTTTACGACCTGACCGGTCTTGCCCACGCCTTTAACATCCTCTTTTAATATTACTTCCATGTTATGCCTCCCTTTGTGAGCTTTCTGAAATTAAACCATGTATCCAGAACGCCTGTCAATATCATTATGATCGAAATGCCGTTAAAAAGTATTACCGCGCCTATTCCAATAAACTGCACAACCTGCGGGACCTTGTATTTTTTGAACAAAAACAGCAGTACCGCGAGACCCGCCATGAAATACAGGTTTGCCATGACAAATATGACGTTGAGCGATGCGTCGCGCGCCCACGGGACAGGTATTTTATCGCGGAAGGCAAACACGGCAAGAGCGCTTATCGTTAGCCATGCGACCCGTTCGTCAAAATACCACATTTCGAACGGCGTGACCGGATTTGTAACCGCGAACTTTCGGAAAGCGTATAAGCGGACGACAAAAAAGTTCAAAAATACCACAAACAACGCGCTCAGTATGCCCCACGCCGGCATGGTCCTAACCACCAGCACGTCGTACTGTTTGCGCAGCGCTTCTATTTCCTCATCAGTTGCGCCTGCTTTTTTCTGCATCTCGACCATCGACTGCAGCCCCGCTTCGAACTCGCCCGTTATGTAGGTTCCGATGTCGTGGCCCGCGGTGTATTTCGCGGCAAAGTACAGCCCCAAAAAAATAACCGCGGTGTATAACATCCCCGCGGTTATGATTTTTATCCAGTTCGTGTTTTTCCTGATAAGGTACAGTATCAAAAGGTCGAGCCCGCCGAAAAAAGCGAGCAGGACCGCGAAATTTATGACAAAACCTGCGATTTTACCCGCCATGGCGTACCGCCTCGCTTTGGTGATTTACCTGCAAAATGCCTTATATATAAGGTTTGTTGTTTACTGCGTTACAAAAGGTAAAAGAGCCGCTTCGCGCGCTTTTTTTATGGACGCCGTCAGCATGCGCTGGTGTTTCGCACAGTTACCGGTCACCCTGCGGGGGATTATCTTGCCCCTCTCGGTTATGAAATTTTTTAGGTAGTCTTCGTCCTTGAAGTCCAGGGTCTTAATCCTGCCGATGCACATTTTGCACCTTTTTTTCTTAATTCTCTTGAAGCCGAACGGTTTTCTTTCCTTGTTTTCCGGTTTGTTAAATGCCATTGCTTTTATTCCTCCGTAAGTCTTGGTTTGTTTTTTCTATTTTTAAAAAGGTACGTCTTCGCCGCCGGATGTTGCCGGCGGGTTCTCCGTGCCGCCTTCATCGTGTACTGCATCACCGTCCGCTTCGCCTTCCTTCGGCTTACGGCTCAAAAACTGAACCCTGTCTGCCACCACTTCGAGGACGTTCTTTTTTTCCCCGCCCTCGGCTACCCACGACCTGTACTGGAGCCTGCCTTCAATGAATACCGGCGAGCCCTTTTTCAGGAACATATGGCACGCCTCGGCCTGCTTGCCCCAAACTACCACGGTCACATAGCATACTTCCTCTTTTTTTTCACCTGTCTGTGTCGTATATGTCCTGTTCACGGCCAGCCTGATGTTGGTTACCGGCTGTCCGTTCTTGCCGTATTTCAGTTCGAGGTCCCTGGTGAGGTTCCCCATTAAAAACACCCTGTTGAGATTCGCCATCCCGCCCCCTGTTTTACCGCACTATTTAGGCCTGCGCTCCGGTATCAGATGCAGGCGACTGCGGCTGCGCTTCTTTGCCGGTTTCTTCCGCCTTTTTTGCCGCTTCCCTTTTGGCTGCTTCCTCGGCCTGTCTTTTGAGCTTTTTGGGTTTCTCCGGAACGCGCTCGGTGACCGATAGGTTTGCTACCGTTATCCTGTTGACTTCTTCGATGAGTTTCACCCTTTCCCTGAACTCATTGACCTTGAGCGAGTCCATGGTGAACTTCATGAATAGATTGAAAGCTTCGCGGCTCTTTTTGATGTTGAAGGGAAGACGTTTTTTCTCCGCCTTCTTTTCTTCAATTATCTCGCCCTTACCTTCCGCCAGATAGTTCTTTATCTTGTTAATAACCGCGGTCATTTCGGTCTCGGATAAAGTCGGCCTTAAAAAAATGATGCAATCGTACGATTTACGCATAATTCTTAAAACTCCTTTCGATCACTTTTCAGGGCAAAATACAATTATGCCCGTTTTTACCGTTTTTATGCCCGGTCTTGTCATACACAGTCCGGATTTTTACGGAAGAACTAAATTATCATAAACCGCGGGGTTTGTAAAGATAAAAGTTTACTGGAGTGTAATGC
>JAJFUW010000164.1 GCA_021372235.1 Spirochaetia bacterium | reverse complement strand
TCACTGACCACGGCTTCGACATATGTCTTTTTTGACGCTCCAAGCACATGAACAAATATCTCCGTCTTGGTTATTTCTCCTGTTTCGGGATTGATGATGTCCTTTCCGTCACCAAAATCCACAAACCCTTTTTCCCCGGCTTTATATTCCTGATGCATTGTGCAGTCGAGGGTCTTTATGTATCTTCGGTACTGTTCACAAAACCAACTACGTTGATACCCACCGGGATTGTTTTGCTTATATTCTTCCCATAACAACGACATTGTCACATTGGGGATTTTCTTTTCCTCATACAGGTACTGTAATGGCATAGACGGCCTTGATTCTTTCTTTACGCTCTCTTCAGGAAACAATCTTTTCTCGAGTTCTTCCTCGCCAAGCCCTTCCGGCAATGGCCAGCCGAGCCCTGCCTTTCTTGCTCTGTTTATGTACTCCTGTACCGTTGTTTTTCCAATCCCGCACGCTATGGCTATCTTCCTCTGTGGCATGTTGAGTTCGTGCCGTAACCTCAATACTTCCTTGATTCTTCTCATACACAATCGCTCCTGAGCCATGTCTGTGCCTCCATTTATTTGGTTTGGCACATTATGGCAGTTTTTGGAGGATTATGCCTGTTTCACAATATGAAAAAAACGGTCGTCATGACCGGATTGGGTGGTCGTCATGGAACGGAATTGATGGTCGCCATGCACCGGATTAGGCGGTCGTCATGCTCCGGATTTTGCACAGGGGCGTTGTCGTTGCGCACCCTAAACCTCCTTCGCTGAAGCTTCGGCGGTTAAAAAGGGTGCGACTACCTGGTTAATTTTTAGTTTGAGTTTACCAACTTCCTGACAAAAACAAAAAAGCCGCGGTTTTCGCCGCGGCTTTTTTCTACCTGTATATTATTCGTCGTCTTTTGTGGGTTCCGGGAGCGGCTTGCCCTCTATCAGGGCGATCTTGCCTTTTAGTTTGGTCATGTTCCTCTCAAATTCCTTATCCGCTTTTTTCACCGCTATCTTGAGCTCCATTATGGAGTTGCGGTTGTCCTTTTCATATTTCAGGGCGTTTATGATTTTGTCCAAGGTTTTTGCCTTGTCATTTACTGCCTGCTTTATTTTTTTGAACGTCAAAAAGTCGTCCCCGTTCACCGTCCTGTACATATCCAACCATATCAGTATATCGTCCATGGCTTCCCTGGCCTCGTAAATCTCTTCTTTTGGCTCGTAGTACAGCACCTCTTTTGAAGTGACGCTCTCTGAACCTGATTCTTTCTCGTTCAGGGCGGCTCCGCCAAGCCCGGTTGACCTGTTGGTGTCGTATTCGGAGCTCACGACCTCCTGGCGTATGGACTTGATACCGTCATTTATGAGGTTTGTGACCTCGGCCATCTGGACCGATATCCTCCGGTTGAAACTATTTTCCTCGGTATTCGCGGGGACTTCGGCAAAAACCTGCGAAAAAATCATAGTAAAAGCGGCTAAAAACAACACTTTTGACAGTTTCATAAAATCAGCCTCCTTGAATGATAGAATTGATGCTTTCTTCATAAAAATTAGACGTTAACTGTTGTTATTTGGTTTACAATACACCCAATTTTTACAAGCATAATATAAATAGAAGTATAAGTCAAGGCATTAAAGGGGGAGATTATTAAAGGGAAAAGGGAAAGGCCTGAATAGCATTGCCAAACAGGCCCAAAAATGTTATAAATGATATAATTTTTACATATAAAACAGGCGGTTTTGTCCTGTCCTTAGCTTTAACTCGAGACAAGGAGTATATTATGGAAAAGAAAGATACCGGTATACACTTACCAAAGACAGATTTTCCCATGAAAGGCAACCTCAACATGAGGGAGCCGGAAATGCTGAAAAAATGGGAAGATGATAAAGTATATGAAATTTTGCTGGAAAAACGGGCCGGCAATCCGCCCTTTATTTTTCACGACGGCCCTCCTTACGCCAACGGCAACATTCATATGGGGCATACCCTCAATAAAGTTTTGAAAGATATAGTTGTGCGTTATAAATCGTTCAAAGGATATTATGTCCCATATGTGCCGGGATGGGACTGTCACGGCATGCCCATAGAACACAAGGTTATGGAAAAACTGGGGTCAAAGGCAGCTTCCATGTCAAAAGTCGAGGTCAGGAAGCAGTGCAAGGAGTACGCGATGAGGTTCGTGGACCTCCAGAGGGAGCAGTTCAAGAGGCTCGGCATCATGGCGGATTGGGAGCATCCCTATCTCACGCTTGATTACGGGTATGAGGACAAGATGGTCGATATTTTCTGGGAGATGTACCGCAAGGGCATGATATATAAGGGTTTGAAACCCGTGTACTGGTGTTCCAAATGCGAGACTGCGCTCGCGGAGGCGGAGGTCGAGTACGCGGACCACAAATCCCCCACGGTCTATGTCAGGTTCAAAGTAAAGGACGATTCAAAGTCAAAGGTAAAACTTGGAAACGATGCATACGTAGTAATCTGGACCACGACTCCGTGGACGTTGCCGGCCAACGTGGCCATAGCCGTCCATCCTGATTTTGATTATGTCCTTGCCGACTGCGGCGGGGCAAAATACGTGGTGGCAGCGAAACTGCTGGAAAATTTTGCAAAAAAGACAGGGTTGACGGTCACGGCCATAGAAAAACAGTTCAAAGGTTCGGACCTGGAGTACATGACAGTTTCTCATCCGTTTTTGGACCGTGATTCGCTGCTGATAAACGCCGCGTACGTGACGCTCGACGCGGGCACGGGCTGCGTGCACATAGCGCCCGGACACGGCCACGACGACTACGTCGCGAGCCGTTCGTACAAACTTTCCATCCTGAATCCGGTCGACAACAAAGGCCGTTTCACCGACGAGTTTGCCATGATGAAAGGCGAATACGTTTTCAAGGCAAACCCGAAAGTGGTCGAACTGCTGAGGGAAAAGGGCGCACTGCTGGCCGCCGAGGAGATAACACATTCATACCCGCACTGCTGGCGCTGTAAATCACCGATAATTTTCAGGGCCACGAACCAGTGGTTTATAGCAATGGACAGGGACGGTTTCAGGGAAAAGGCGCTCGCCGAGGTCAAATCGGTAAAATGGATGAACTCGTGGGGCGAGGAGAGAATATCAAAGATGATACAGGGCAGGCCCGACTGGTGCATATCGCGCCAGCGTTCGTGGGGCGTGCCGATATTTGTTTTTTCGTGCACCGACTGCGGGACATCCATAGTCAATGAAAATACGATCGCGAAAGTGCACGAGGTCATAAAAAAAGAGGGCAGCGATGGATGGTTCAGCCACAGCACAAAAGAGATACTGGGCGACTGCACGTGCCCGAAATGCGGCTCTAAGAACATAGACAAGGAGAACGACATATTTGACGTCTGGTTTGACTCTGGCTCCTCGAGCTTTGCCGTCCTGGAAAACCGCAGGGAACTCTCATGGCCGGCCGACTTCTATTTCGAAGGCTCAGACCAGTATCGCGGGTGGTTCCAGGCATCGCTTCTGACCGCGGTCGGCTACAAAGGCCGGGCACCCTACAAATCGGTCATATCAAGCGGCTGGATAGTCGACGGACAGGGCAGGGCCATGCACAAATCGCTGGGCAATGTTATAGACCCGCTGGACCTCATAAAGAAAAGCGGGGCCGATGTGCTGCGCCTGTGGGCGGCCTACGAGGATTTCACTACCGACCAGCCGGTATCGGATGAGATACTCAGCAGGGTCTCGGACTCCTACCGCAGGGTGCGCAACACTTTCCGTTACATGCTGGGAGCTCTGGATGATTTTAACAGGGAGGACGCCGTGCCCTATGAAAAAATGGGGGCCTTTGACAGATACGCCCTGCACAAGCTGGCGGAACTCGAGGAGTCGGTGGAAAAGAATTACGAGAACTACAGTTTTTACAGGGTGTGCAGGGACTACATACAGTTCTGTTCGACATTCCTCTCATCTTTTTACTTTGACGTATTAAAGGACAGGCTCTATACCTACAAAACGGACGGCCTGCCGAGGCGCAGCGGCCAGACTGTCATATACAGGATGTTCCTGAAACTTTCGAAACTCATCGCCCCGATACTGGCGTATACTGCCGACGAGGCGTGGTCGTTCCTGCCGGACAGGTTAAAGTCCGAAAAGCACATACAGTGGACCGAGTGGAACGACGGCGCCGAGAAAAAACTGCCGGCAAAGGACGCGTCAGAGTGGGAAGCCATAACCGCGGTGCGCGACATGGCGTTGAAAAAGATAGAGGAGCGCAGGGCCGCGGGCGAAATCAAACACCCGTATGAGGCGGCAATAACCATAAAGTACGCGTCAAAGGAACTGGATGTTGTGTTCAACAAATACAAATCCGAACTCGAGTCCGTGTTCATAGTGTCACACATCGATTATAAACCCGAAGGGCTGAAAGATTGCCCGGCGACAGAGGGCGTTGAGATAACTGTGAGGAAAGCCGGGGGGGTAAAATGCGGCCGCTGCTGGAGGTTCGAGGAATCAACGGGGAAAAATGCGGATTATCCCGAACTTTGCTCCAGGTGTATTGACAACCTGTAAAACCGAAGATTGAGCTATGAACAATGAAAAGGGCGGACGGCTTTTAATTTGGGGAATGGGATGGTTAAATGAAAAAAGATAGAAAAAAGAAAAAGAACGATCCTTTTGACCTCTCGCTGGACCAGAAACTCGCGGCTATGTTTGAGGCTAAAAACATAGAGGAATTTATAGACATCAGGAGCAGGCCACTGCGCCTGATATTCTGGAATTTTGTCATAGGGTTATCGCGCGGTTTCGGATTCTTGCTCGGAGCGTCCGTTGTGGGTGTCATACTGCTGGCTATTATGAAGAAGGGGCTGGCGCAGCTCGGCGGTATGCCGTGGATCGGAGAGAAAGCGGCCGAGATTTTAATGAACGTGGAGGAAATAGTGAGGACCACGGGCACGGGGCAGTAAGTCCTGCGGTAAAATCTGGAAACGGGAGCGTGGCTGATGGCGGCTGTTACCACAAAAAGGTCCATAACATACATACGTGCGGTACTGACACTGCTTCTTTTCCTGCTCGCGGCGTATAATTTCCCGACCATGGCCGAAGACATGCGTTTTTACATCTATATTTACCTTGTGGTATTGCTGGCAAGCAACGTGGTCCTTATAATGACAGGCGATGAAAAGTATGAGGGTACGAGGCTGCACTATATCATCTTTATCGTGGACATTATATTTTTGAGCCTCGGAACCTACTGGCTGGCTGATATGGATTTTAATTTTTTCATAATTATGTTTTTGACCATATTCATGTGCGCGCTCTCGCGGTCTATGGCGCTGTCGATCGTGATAGCGCTGGTTGCAAACGTGATATACCTGTACGCGAGGTACGCCACGGGCGGGGGGGCTGACATTTTGATACAGGAAAAGGTACTGCTGAATATACCGTTCCTTTTTGTGGTGGCGCTGCACAGTTCATTTTTGGCGGAAAAGACAGCGGACGAGGAATACCAAAAAAACAAACTGGCGCGCTCCCAAAAAGACCTTGCAGACAGGGTAAAAGCCATCGACAGCCAGATGGAATATTCGGCAAAGTTTGCCTCGGACGTTTACGATGCGATGCCGCAGGGTGTCATAGTGCTGGATTCGCACGGGGTGGTGGTTGCATTTAACACGGCCGCCGAGGCTGTATTTAACACAAAACGTAACAAGGTCATAAACATCCTCTACCGGGAAGTCGGGATACTGGGAGATGTGACAGGCGTCATCACCGAACTGATACAAATAAAATCCGCCATAAAAGGCAGGGAAATACCGGCTATGATAGATAATGACCCGAAAAAATTGAAAGTAAGCGCTGCGTTCGTAATGGGCCGGGAGCGCGTGCCGGAAGGCGTACTCTGCACTGTAGAACAGCAGGACACGGGAAAAGGAGAAAAATAATATGTGGGCATTTTTCATAACGGCGGTGCTTGTGACCGTCTCGGACCAGATAGCAAAGTTATTTGTACGCGACCATATGCGGATATATGAGTCCATACAGGTAATACCGGGTTTTGCCAGGATTACGCATATCGACAATTACGGGATAGCGCTCGGGATGCTGGGACAGTCGGAACTGCAGTGGAAAAGGTGGCTGTTGGTTGGCGTTATTTTCATCGCAATGCTTGTGATAGTGGTATACTGGTGGAAATACGATAAAAAGAATTTCCTCTATGACCTCTCCTGCGGGCTGATACTGGGCGGGGCCATGGGTAATTTCATAGACAGGGCAGTGCTCGGCAAGGTGACGGATTTTATCGAACTGGGTTACAGGAACTGGTCTTTTCCCGTATTCAATATAGCGGATATCGCCATTTCGTTCGGCGTGGCGTTTTTTATCCTGCACCTTTTACTGACCGGGGACGAATCAGAGCGGGACCCAAAAGGGGGCAACGATGCATCCACTACTGTTTAACATAGGCCCGCTGGAGGTCCGTACATACGGGGTGCTGGTGGCGCTCTCTTTCCTTACGGCCATTTTTTTCGCCTCCATGCTGGCAAAAAAGAAAGGCCATAACCCGGATATCATATTTGACCTCGGGTTGATTATATTAATTTCCGCGGTTATCGGAGCCAGGCTCCTGTATGTAATTGTCTGGTGGCCCTATTTTTCAAAACACATAGGCGAGATATTCATGGTCTGGGAGGGAGGACTGGTATTTTACGGCGGCCTCATAGGCGCATTCATTGCCAGCGCGGCA
Organism: Spirochaetia bacterium; assembly: GCA_021372235.1. Taxonomy (GTDB): domain Bacteria; phylum Oederibacteriota; class PGYV01; order PGYV01; family Palsa-1178; genus JAJFUW01. The sequence continues at coordinate 7,828 of JAJFUW010000164.1, read as the reverse complement.
TGGGTGCGGTATAAAAAGCTGGACCTCATGGAACTGGGCGATATATGCATGCCGTTTTTGGCCCTGTCCCACGCAATAGGCCGCTTCGGCTGTTTTTTTAACGGCTGTTGTTACGGTGTAGAGAGCCAAAAATACGGGATGATATTTCCGTCGATAGGCGACAACATTCCGCATCTGCCGGTCATGCTCTATGAATCCGCGCTGAACCTGCTGAACTTCATAATCCTGATACTTTTTTTCAGGAACAAGTCCCGCAGGGACGGGGACGTCATGTTCCTCTATTTCGTCAATTACGGAATCATCAGAATAATTATGGAACTGTTCCGCGGCGACCCGGAGAGGGGATTTTTCTTCGGGCTGTCGACATCCACGCTCATAAGCATCGGGGTTCTTTTATTTGGGGTTGCAGGGATGTTGTATCTGCGGGTAAAAGATGCAGGAAACAAGAGACAAAAGTAGAGCGCACAACAACTGCAAGAGGAAACGGCACGGGCGGGATGCGCAATAGTACGGAACCGACATGAGGGAAGTGCAATGACAAAAGAAATCAAAGTAACCGCTCCGGAAAAAACGCGCATCGATATCTACATGCGCGATAATTCCGGCGTATCGCGCGGGGAAGCAAAAAAATACATAGACAATAATAACGTCAGGGTCAACGGCAAGCCAGTAAAGGCAGCCAGCCACCAGGTGAAAGACGGCGATATCATAGAGTTCACCGAGGAATTGCCGCCCGGGTTCCATCCCAAACAGGCAGATATACCCATCGACATAATCCACCTCGACGACGACATTCTCGTCATAAACAAACAGCCGGGACTCGTTGTGCACCCAGCGGCAGGCCATATCGACGACACCCTGGTGAACGCCATTGCCGGCAAATACATCAACCCCGAGGATTTCAGGACGGCAGGCAACAGGTTCGGGATAGTGCACAGGCTCGACAAGGACACCTCAGGGGTCATGGTGATTGCCCGCACGGCTGCCGCCTGCAGGAGGCTTGTGCTCGATTTCAAGGAGAGAAAAGTCTCAAAGACATACACGACTCTCGTCCACGGGGTGGTAGAAAAGGCAGGCAGCCTGCACACGTACATCGAGCGCGACAGCCGCGACCGTAAAAAATTCGCGGCAAAGATGCTCCACGGCAAGGAAGCACAGACACTCTATGAACCCAAAGAAAATTTCAACACCACAACGTTTTTAAAGGTAAAGATACTTACGGGCAGGACGCACCAGATCAGGGTTCACATGAGCTATATGAAAAATCCCGTGGTGGGAGACACAATGTACGGGGACAAAAACAGGGACGGAGACCTTGCAGAATACCTGGGTTACCCGCGTGCCGTGGCGGCAAAACTCATGCCGAGGCAGATGCTACACGCGACAGTGCTGGAACTGTCCCACCCGGTCTCGGGCAAGGCGTTGAAATTTGAGGCACCGATACCGGAGGATATGCTGAAACTCATAAAGATGCTCCGTAAAAAAGCAGGGAAGCAGTGATGTATCCATCAGGTTTTGGTTTGCTCTGTTTTATGCAGCCGCGGAAGTGAGGACCCCCGGCGCGGCCACGGGGGCCGCGGCTACAAGAGCGGTTTGTTGAACAGAGGTGCTGTAAAACCGTCGTTGTAGGCGCGACCGCAGGGGGCGCGGCTACGAGAGCGGTTTAACAGCAGGGGCGGATATCATCCGCTCGCCTGAACGCCGAAAGGGACCAAATGACAAAAAAATTTTATAGCAAATTTTTCAAACTATACTTTTTATTCGCGGTCTTCATGCTCCCGCTGGTCTTTTTCCAGCGATGCGAGGATGCCTATTATCTGCCAAAACTCGCAATACTCGCCGGAGGGGCCATGTTCCTGCCTTCTGTTTTTATCTCCTTTTTCAGGAAAAAACCCGACATTATAGACATCCTTGCCGCGGGCTTTTTGACCTGGTATGTAGTGAGCGCAGGCATGTCCATGGCCGCAGTCAGGCACGCTGCCACGGCCCAGCGCGTGGCCGAGTGGCTGGGGGCTGTATCTTTTTTCCTCTACGCCAGAAGGTTTTTGGGACCGGATGATATCAAAAAGAGCGTCACGCTCGCACTCTCATCGGCTGTTTTGGTATGCACCTACGCAGTATTGCAGGTTTTTAACATCGACCTGAAAGGGTGGGCCGTAAATTTCTCAGGCAGGGCATTCTCTTCGCTTGGCAACCCGGATTTTCTCGGGGGATTCATAGTCATGAGCGCACCGCTGTGCTTCTATTTCGTTCGCAATGACAGGAAATGGCCGGCCGCGGTTTTTGCCTTTATGTCCGCCGTGCTGGTTTTGAGCCAGACCAGGAGCTCGCTTGCGGCATTTGGAGCCGCGGTCGTCATCCTGATATTTTTCTTTCCGGAGTATATCAGTAAACAGTGGCCGCTGCTGGCATCGGGCGCCGCTGTTGCCGCCATCCTCCTGGTAATATCCGGAAACGCAGGACACTTCATCAGCCGCGTGGCAGAGGCTTCATCCCCGGCAAACCCGGATATGTCCGGCAGGACAGGCATGTGGATGACGGGCCTGCGCATGATACGCGCGGGAATGATAACGGGCATCGGCCCGGGACTCATAGGAGAGAGGTATTGCCATTACAGGCAGTCGGGCGGCTATTTTGAAACGGACCACCTGCACAATGACTGCATAGAAATTTTTGCCGAGGCCGGCGCGCCCGCTTTTATATGTTTTATTGCCGTGGTTGTACTGTCCCTTATTGTAATGCTGAAAAAAAGGGAGCCGCTGCAGATGGCGGCCTTTGCCGGCATGGCAGGGATGCTGGCGCACGCGTTTTTTAATTTTCCCATGTACATCATGGACACAAAACTATTTTTTTTCGTCGTAGCGGGCATGGCTTTGAGTTACGGCGCTGAAGAAAAAACCGACGCGCCGGCGGCATTAAGCGGAATTGTGTTTGCCGTGCTGTTAATGGCAGCGGTGCTAAGGATGTTACTCGCATCGTCATACATGAACCATTCGGTCAACGGCGTGCAGGCCGACATGGCCGGGGCGGATTACTCCGCGGGCCGCGCGATGGCCATACAGCCGGGTGCGAAATCGCTATATTACCGGAGCAGGATTGATATGGCAAAAGGCGACTGGGAAGCTTGCGCCAGGGATTATAATGTTTACAACCAATCGTTTGCCTGCTCAAAGCCGATGGCCATAAACGCAGGGATAGCGTACGCGGAGATGAAAAACTACGAAGCAAGCCTGCGCAGCCTGAACGATTTCCTATACTTTTATCCGGGAGATACTGATATCCTGAACAACAAAGCCAAGGTACTTTTCATGTCGGGTGACACGGAGGGCGCAATCGGGTTATACGGCCACGTCCTGACACTGGACCCGTGGAACGAGACCGCACATGAGAATTTGTATGCTATACTTAAAGGGACAGGGAAGGTGAATGAAGCGGCGGAAGAAGAACAACGGTGGAGGGAAGTAAGCGCGCAGACATCCGCCGCAAGGTAAAATTTAAAAGTCAAAACCAAAAAGTACAAGTTAAAATTCAAAAATAGAAGCAACTGTCTGTACAGCCAATTGCCGTTAATTTTAAGTTTTAACCTGTACTTTTTGGCTTTGAATTTTAACTTTTTACTTTTAATGGGGGTTAAATGGAATCCAAAAAACTGAAACACATCGTGCTCGAACTCGTCCACGGAGATATAGCCGCCGTGGAAGCCGGCGCCATAGTGAACGCCGCCAACAACGGTTTGTGGATGGGGGTCGGGGTCGCCGGAGCCATAAAATCGCTCGGCGGTATTGAAATAGAAAAAGAGGCGATGGCCAAAGGCCCCATAAGCATAGGCACGGCAGTTGCGACCACGGCCGGAAAACTGAAGGCTCGTTACGTCATACATGCCGCAGTCATGGGCGAGGACTTGTACACAAATGCGGGATACATAGCCATGGCCACACAGTCCAGCCTGGTTCTGGCTGACAGCCTGGGCATAGACTCGGTGGCCCTGCCGGCTCTGGGTACCGGGGTGGGTAGGTTTCCTATAAAGGAGTGCGCCAATATAATGATGAACGCGGTGTTGAATTTTGACCGCCGGTACCCGAAACAGTTGAAAAAGGTGGTTTTTGTCCTGTTTTCGGAAAAGGCTTTCAGGGAGTTTGAAACAGAATACAGAAAGGTCATATAAACAAGGAATTTTTTGGGGTGAATATACGGTTTGCCTTGGTACAGGGCTGGAAATGACACTTAAACCTTGATTTCCGTCTTAAATTATGATATATTATGTTCAGTAAGTAATACCAGAGACACTGCCGAGAGATTGTATAGGTCGAAGCGGGATAGGTTCTTACCCGCTTTTATTATTTATATATAGGAGAGGAAAAATGTCCGATTTGAAACCATTGCTGGACAAGATAAGGGAGATAATCGAGCCGGTCATCAAGGATAACTTCCTTGAACTGGCGGATATCGAACTCTCAGGCCCCAATTACATACGGATAAGCATAGAAAAGCCGGGTGCTAACATCTCGCTGGACGAGGTGGCCGGGGCCAGCCGTATCATAGAAGCAGCCCTGGATGAGAAAGACATTATCCCGGATAAGTATTTTTTGGAGGTATCCTCTCCGGGTATCAACAGGCCTCTCAAAAAGAAGGCGGATTATGAGAGGTTTATTGGTAAAAAGGTCAGGATAGTGACCGGGAAAAAGATAGATAACACCCATGATTTTTACGGTTTTTTGACCGGCGTGGATGGCGAAAGCGCGGTATTGGAAATTAACGGGAAAAAGACGGTAATTGCATTTGACCTTATAAAAAAGGCAAACTTAGACGAGGATATTTTTTAAACAGTTTTCAGAGAAGGGAAGGCGGCATATATGAACAACGACATAATCCAGATGTTCCACCAGGTGGAGAAGTTAAAAAACATAATCGAAGGCGAACTTATGGAGGCCTTTGAGCGCGGCATTACATCCGCAGCCAAAAAGGTCTACGGTGTGAAGCCCGAGATACGCGTGGATTTTAACGAAGGCGAGATACAATTTTACTGGAAAAAGACAGTGGTGCCGGAAGTCACCTCGGAATATATCGAGATAAACGAAGCGGACGCCAAAAAGATAAATCCCGACGCCAAACTCGGCGATGTGATGGAGGTACTGTTCTACCCCAGGGAGTTCGGGAGGATAGCGGCTCAGACGACCAAACAGGTCATCACGCAGAAAATCAGGGAAGTGGAAAAAGAATCAATATTCCAGGAGTACAAGGCCAAAGAGGGCGACATCGTGACCGGCGTGGTCCATAACATTGAGAACGGCTCTATAATAGTGGATATGGGCATGGTCGAAGGCATACTGCGCGAAAAGGAACAGGTATACAAGGAAGAGTACAGGATAGGCGACAGGATACAGGCGTACGTCCTGAAAACGAACCGCGGCAGGGAAGGCGCGAGGCTGGAACTTTCCAGGACACACCCGAACTTCATCAAAAAAATATTCGCGATGGAAGTCACCGAGGTCGACCAGGGCATAGTTGAGATAAAATACGTCGCCCGCGAGCCCGGCATAAAAACCAAGGTCGTGGTCGCGACCAACGACCCGCATGTTGACCCGGTCGGCGCCTGCATAGGCGTGAAAGGCAGCAGGATACAGACAATCATCCGCGAATTGCACGGTGAAAAAATAGACGTGGTTTTGTACTCTGAAGATATCAGAAAATACCTCGAGAGCGCGATAGCGCCAATCGAGATACGCGACATATACATAGACGAGCCGAACAAATATACCATCATTGCCGTGCCTGATGAGCAGTTCTCGCAGGTCATCGGAAAGAACGGTATAAACATGAGGCTTGTCGCAAAAATAACAAAATGGAAAGTTTCGGTGCTCCGGGCCGGCGAATTTAACGCGGAAAAACTGGAGGCCATGAAAAAATCCTTTGACGAGCAGGTTGAGTTTGACCTGTTTAAACTCGGCGACGACCTCGAAGTAAAGGTCATGAAGGAACTGAAATCCGCCGGTGTCAAGAACCTGAAGGATTTTGCCGCGGCAGACGACGCCCTGATATCGCAGGTCACCGGCGCGGACGCGGACACCGTAAAAAAACTCAAGGAAAAAGCCGGGATACTTATCAGCCACGGCGGGGAGCATACAGTATGATGAGAATACACGATGCCGCAAAATTATTAAAGATAGCGTCAAAGGACCTGATATCCATGCTGCACGCAATGGGCGTGGAGGCAAAAAACCATATGGCTGTCATAGCAGACGAGGATTATGAGAAACTGCGCGGAAAAATGTTTAACAAGGCGGACCTGCCGCCGGCATCCTCTTTTGTCGCACCGGTAAAACCGGTCAAAAAAACTGCGCATCACACGAACCCGGAGCATAAACCGGGACCGGAAATAAAGCCGGAGTCAAAAGCGGAAACAAAGCCGCAGCCGAAGCCCGTGGTAAAACCGGAGCCAAAAGCCGAGCCAAAAATGGAGCACCACGAGCCTGCAAAACTGCATGCAACACCGGAACCGCCCGGGGCGGAGAACCATGTCAAACATGAGATAAAGAAAGAGGAACATAAGTCAGCACAGGCTGCACCTGTGGTGCAAAAACCACAGGCGGCACCTGCGCAGCACAAACCAGCGGAGCACAACCAAAAGCCGGCAGCACCAAAACCACAGCCGAAACCACAGCCCCAGCCCGAACCACAGCCAAAACCGGCGGAAGCGGTAAAACCTGCCGAACAGCCTGTGGAAGAACCGAAAGAGGTACTGGAACTCGGGCGCTCGGTTACGGTCCAGGAAATGGCGCAGAAACTGGAACTGAAACCGGCTGAACTGGTAAAAAAGCTTTTCAGCCTGGGCATGATGGCCACAATGAACCAGACGCTTACCGAAGACGAGATACACCTTATAGCGGCGGAATATAATAAAGAAGTAAAGTTCAAGGACGTTTACGGCGACGACATATTTGTCGAAGAACCGGACGACCCGAAAAAAATGGTACCGCGCGGGCCTATCGTGACCATCATGGGCCACGTTGACCACGGCAAGACGTCGCTTTTGGACGCGATCAGGGAGACGAACGTGGCAGCCGGGGAAAAGGGCGGAATAACGCAGAAAATCGGCGCTTACAAAGTACCGACGAGCCACGGGAACATAACGTTTCTCGACACGCCCGGGCACGAGGCGTTCACGGCAATGAGGGCGCGCGGAGCAAAGTCAACTGACATAGTTGTTTTGATCGTGGCAGCCGACGACGGCATAATGCCGCAGACGGTGGAGGCCATAGACCATGCCAGGGCCGCGGGAGTGCCGATTATAGTCGCGATAAACAAGATAGACAAGGACGGAGCAAACCCGGAAAACATAAAACAGCAGCTGACAAAATACAACCTCGTATCCGAGGAATGGGGCGGCAAAACGCAGATAGTCCCCGTGTCGGCAAAAAAGAAAATAGGTATCGCCGACCTGCTCGAGAGGATAGCGCTCGAAGCGGAGATGCTGGAATTAAAGACAAACCCGGATGCTACCGCACAGGGTGTCATAATAGAAGCCAAACTCGACAGGGGCCGCGGCGCCGTGGGAACCCTCCTGTTACAGAAGGGTACGATAAGGGTCGGGGACAGTTTCCTGACCAACTTCACTTACGGCAAGGTAAGGGCGCTTTTTGACGACAAGGGCCGCAGGTTAAAGGAAGCCAAATCCGTCATGCCGGTAGAGATACTGGGATTTGAGGAGGTTCCGAACGCGGGCGACAAACTGAAGGTATTCCCGAGCGAAAAAGAGGTAAAAAACATATCCATGCGCCGCGCCGGTGAGATACGCAGGTTTGCCGAGGAAAAGAAGAAAAAGAAGATA
>JAJFUW010000156.1 GCA_021372235.1 Spirochaetia bacterium | reverse complement strand
AGACTGCTCTGACGCGCAAGAAAGCGGGAATGTTATTGCCGCCCCTGTTGCATTGTCCAGATTGGCATAACCCTCGCCTGTATATCCGGCATTTTTTGATTCCAAAACACCGTTCATTGAGCACGGATTTTCCATCTGTATTTCCTTATAGCCGGAGGGCGTTAACGTAATTAACGGCGTCGCCGTCGCGGTCCTTGTAAATGTATTTGTCGCAGTCCCTGTAAAAGTACGCGTAGCCGTCCTTGTGGCAGTAAAAGTCGCCGTGTTAACCGTGACTATCCGCGTCGGAGTCTGATTGCCGCCGGGATATATTATGTTACCCGCCGGCTGGGCCGAGGGCCCGTTGCCAAGGTAAAATCCCGTATGCGGCGGTTGATTATACGCCGTATTCTGCCACGCGATCGAACAGCGGTACACAAAATCATGCATAAGCGTGTAGAAACGGTATGTGGTCGGAATTGTTGTTGTAAAAATATTAAGTTCCGTATTACCGGAATTCCTGTATATAACTTCCTCGCGCCAGTCGCCCAATATATCGGCTGACAGACACGGATTCGCTTTTGTGCCATTAATCTCCTGCGAACTCCTATAACCGGAAAACGTGATCAGCCTGGAAGTACCATTGCCTGTCCATTTGTCCAGCTTGGTGCCGTCCAAAAGCTCGTCCTGCAGGTCCCCGTCCCAGTATATCCTGAAATTTACAGACGGCTTGGCTGAAGATACTCTTGATTTATTTATATTATAAACTCCGTCTGTTGCGCTTGTCCAAAACTCATATCCGCTTGTTCCCGCATGTATATCCGCCGCCATGCCCCTGCCAGTATCGCCCGACGCGGCATAACCCCAGAGCAAAGCGCCTGTTGCTGCGTCCCTGTACTCGCCGCCGCCTGCGGAACCGCCTGTTTCATGAGGTTCAAAATACTGCAGGCCCGGCCTGTTCGGATCCATCTTTCCCAGGTGTCCTGCATCTCCATGTCCAAAGCGCGTTGAATACAATCCTTTTCCATCGTCATTTATCGCGCAGGCACCGTATACAATTTCATCCCTGCCGTCGTTGTCAACATCACCCACCGCAAGATTATGGTTTCCCTGTCCCGCGTACGCGCTGTTGCCTGACGCGTTTGAGTCAAATATCCAGCGCTGTGTCAGCACGCTGCCGTTCCAGTCGTATGCCACGAGAACAGCGCGGGTGTAATATCCCCTGCACATAACCACGCTCGGATGAACTCCATCAAGGTATGCCGTACACGCAAGGAACCTGTCCACCCTGTTGCCATATGAGTCGCCCCACGAGGAAACTGTTCCCCTCGCCGGATTGTAATTCGTTGTATACGCTTCCCTTCCTGTATGTCCGTTAAAAACCGTGAGATATTCCGGGCCGCTCAATATGTATCCGGAAGAATTCCTGTAATCCGCAGTGTCATTATCCGAAGCCGCAGGCCCTTTGCTCAAATAGTTTCCGGAAGAATCCTTTGTCCCGGGCGCTGTTTTGCATATCAATTCAGCCTTTCCGTCGCTGTCATAGTCAAAAACCTGGAACTGGGTGTAATGCGCGCCCGCCCGGATATTCCGGCCCAGGTCTATGCGCCACAACCTCGTCCCATCCATCTTGTAACCGTCGATATAACAACTACCCGTGTAACCGGACTGTGAATTGTCCTTTGAATTCGACGGATCCCATTTCAGAATAATGTCATATGCGCCGTCGCCGTCCAGATCAGCCGTGCTGGCGTCATTTGCCGTAAAATTACAAGTACTGCCGTCAGGCATTGTTTGCGATGCCGGCGGTGAAAGCGATATGGTCTTATACTGCTGGTTCCAGACATTGACCGTCTCAGACTGCGCCTGCTCAACTCCGTTAATCACCGGCCTTATATAATATGAAGAGTTGGTTGAAACATTGTCGGTATAATTGGTTGAAGATGTAATTGGCGAGGCATTTACCTTTACGCCTCCGCGGTAGACGTTGAACGAGATGCCCGCAGGGTCAGTGCCGAGCATTCTCCAGCCGACATACACGGAACTTGAATTAGTCCTCACCGCCACCACTCCGCGGTTCATGTTTTCCATGTACCTCGCTGCGTTCAATGCCGGGACAAAAACTGCGAGAACAAATAAGACTGTTAAAAAAATTTTGTTGCTGAAACTTTCGAACAATTTGTTTTTCATTTTTTCCACCTCATAATATTTTACTTATGCTATACCGGTAAACCATAACTACAAAAAAATAATACGCATTTCCCGTGCATTTTTAATATACCGGCATTTTATACCCCTTCATATTTTGATTTACCGTTCAACCACATCTATAGTATAGCAATAGATGCTTTATCTGTCAAATTTTTATATTCTGGTATACAAGATTAGTTTTGTATCTCGGAACTCCGTCCTATTATACGACACTTTTATTTGTAAGTTCCAAGTTAACCACTTTCATTACCTTCATTTATTATATACACATTTTGTTTTTGCACTAAAGGCTTGACTTACGCCGATTCCCTTTTTATCAGCTCCGGCTCAAACACCAGGTTCTTTTGCTCTTTCAGCCTGCCCTGCATGGCTTCAAGCGCGATTAAAAACGCCTCATTTCCAATTTTCTCCACCGACTGCCTCACTGTCGTGAGTGCGGGCGTAAAGGCAGACGCTACCGGTATGTCGTCATATCCTACTACGGCAATATCCTGCGGGACGCAAAGCCCCGCTTCCTGTATCGCTTTTATCGCGCCAATCGCAGTTGAGTCGCCCGCCCCGCAGAAAACAGCGTCAATGCCTTTGTTTGACTTCAGCAATGTCTGCATGATGGCGCGGCCTTCATTTACATAATTGTTTTCCACCGTAACCATGAGACGGTCATTTATCGGGATGTTTTTTGCCGAAAGCGCCTTTTTATAGCCCTGTTCCTTTTCTATTATAGACGGCCAAGTTTCCCCGTCGTTTTTGGACATGCCCAGATACGCTATATTTTTCCTGCCTGCCTTTATCAGGTAATCAGCGGCGAGAAAAGCGCCTTTTTCATTGTCACATTTTACGCAGCTCGCGCCTTCAATTGTCCCGTCTATAATGACCAGCGGCATGCCTTCCTCTTTCAGTTTTGCCATATTTCCCGGCCCGGGTTTGATGCCCAACATTATTATGGCGTCCGCTTTTCTATTGTGAATTATGGATTCTATTATCTGTTCTTTTAACTCCGGCTCGCCCCTTGTTGAAAAAGGTATGAGGTCCAGGTTCGACGAAAGCCCGGCAAGGTGCACGCCGTCCTCGATTTCGCGGAGGATGTTCATACCGAACACGGACGTAAACCTGGTGCTGATAAAAGCTATTGAATCCGCTTTTCCGCCGACAAGCGCCCTCGCGGTCTTATTCGGCCTGTAACGCAGTTCTTCTATTGCCTTTAATACCCTTTCTTTTGTCGCGGGCGCGACCTTATCCACCCCGTTCACCACAAAAGATACGGTATTATAGGAAACGCCCGCGAGTTTTGCCACATCCTTTATCGTTGCCATTTATTTTTTTCACCTTTCCCGGTTTTTTCACCCGGACAATAAAAGTGTTCTCATTGCAGCCGTTCATTCTTTTGTATCCGATTGCGTCGCATGAAGCCAGTATGGTCTTTATCCCCATTTTCCCGCCCAGACCCTTTTTCAGCCTTTGGGACGTATCCGGTAATTTCTGTTCCAGCATATTGAACCGCGGCCCTGAATCCAGAGCCGTCAATTTCGCCTCGGGATATTTCAGTTCCAGCGCCAGCGCGACTTTCCCGCTTTTTTTCCTATAAGCGTGCCTTATCAGGTTTTCGCAGTGTTCGGTTACCGACACTGCCATAGCAGATATTTTTCTCCGCGGGAACCCCTCATTTTTCATGCTGTCGCCGATGAATTTCCTTATCAGCCTGAGATTGCAGGCCGCAGCCTCCACATTTAACCTTGAAATCTTCGCGTTGTTTTGCATTTCAGCTTTTCTTGGCATAGCTCTTAACAGCCTCTTTCGCGGTTTCATGGCTTTCAATCACTCCGTTTACACCCACAAGCTCGTACACCCTTTTTGCGTCAGGACCCATGGCAGCAAGTTTTAAGTCGCCGCCCGACGCCCGCAACGCCTTGAATTCGTTTAAAAAAGCCGTCCATCCGGCCGAGCTTATGAATTCCAGAGCTTTCATGTCCAGCACGTATTTCTTCGGCCCGCGTTTCCCTGTAATTTCCCGGAATCCCAGGTTAAAAGCCGGGACCGACGAGGAATCCAGCTCGCCGTAAAGTTCCACTATTATTATTTCTCCTTCTTCTTTTTCCCTGATCTCAAACATGATTGCCCGCCTCCATTACGCGTTCCTTCCTATTGAAAGGACCGCGATATCGTCGCTTTGCTCCTGGCCGCCCGTGAAAGCCTCAACGTCATTAAGAAGTCCGTCCAGTATTTCCCGGCACGTCCTGTTCCCGTTTTTTTGCAGGGACTGCGCCGTCCTTTCCATGCCGAACCTTTTGCCGGCAGCGGCCCTGGCCTCGCTGATGCCGTCGGTAAACAGCAGGAGCTTGTCGCCCTTTTCAGCCTTAATCGTGATCTTTTCCAGCCTTGCCTCAAATTCCCCGCCTTTTAGAACGCCTATGGCCGCGCCTTTGGGGCAATATGATTCGACAGAACCCGCGCCTCCCCTGTAAACAAGTGTTTCATGGTGTCCCGCGGAAACCATTTCGACGGAACCTGTCCCGATGTCAAGCACCGCGTAAAAAACCGTCGCGAACATGCCGCCGCCGACTTTTGCCAGCAGGCCTTCGTTTAATTTTGTCAGTACTGTTAAAGGGTCAGGATTTGTCCTTGCTTCCGTGTTTAAAATGCCGCTCAACATTGTCATGATAAGCGCCGCGGGTATGCCTTTTCCGGAAACATCGGCCATAACGATTCCGAACTTTCCCCCGGCAAGCGGTATGACATCATAATAATCACCGCCAATCTCCTTTGCCGGCCTGTAAAATGCTGCAACCTCGTACTTTTTCAGGTCAGGAAAGGACTTTGGCAGGAGGGAGTCCTGTATTTTCCACGCTATCTCAAGCTCTTTTTCCAGCGCCAGTTTCTCAAGTTCGGCCTTTTGCGCCTTTTTCAACCCTTCGGTCATGTTATTGAAGGCGTCA
>JAJFUW010000137.1 GCA_021372235.1 Spirochaetia bacterium | reverse complement strand
CCCATCAGCGTATTTTTTATCATATTGCCATTCTGCAAAACAACACCTCCAAATGCCTTAACCGTAAATTATTAAACTCCCGATTTCGAATAAATATCAACAAAATATCATACTTCCTGTGTAGTGTCAACAGAATGTAATCTGAACCACCCTCGCGAACCACCATAGCGAAAATACCGCAAAATCCACACTTTACAATGCACGGGCTTTTCCCGGGCCATGCAGGTCCACGTGGTATTATTTACGGAATCTCATTACCAGCACTGTTCCCCTGATACCTTTCTGCATAAAAACGGAAACAATAACGTGCAACAGGTACTTACTGGCAAGCAGAACGTTCATTACCGGTCCATAATTATCGAATTTGGGTTTCTTAATAAACGCTTCCGAATTGACCGGCGTGAACCCTGCACTGCCAAACTTCCTGATATACGTTTCGGCGCTGTGGCTGGTTTCGTTGAGCGTACCGAGTGCGGACATCTTGTTGAAAGGCCATACATTTTTCCGCAGCCACTCCGTCATCTTAACTGCCGGATTGGAACCGTTTGGCTCAATTATTACGACATCCCCGCCCTTTTTCAAAAAGGACCGTAATTTTAACAGTATCGGCCCCAACTCCACAAAATGGTGGAGGAAGCCGGCACATAACACTATGTCAAAACCGTCTTTTTTGTAATCAAAGACATCCTTTACATACGCCCTGTAGCCGCTCTTCTCAACGGCAGCCAGCCTGTTGGCAGCCTCAACCAGCGGCCTCGACAGGTCGATGCCTGTGACCTTGTGCCCTTCCACTGCAAGCCGCCTTCCGAACGGTCCGGAACCGCATCCGACCTCAAGTATCCTGCACCGCCTGCCTCCGCCCTCGGAGAGCCCTGTTATCCTGAAGAAATATTTGTAGTCTTCTTCCTGCAACGGTTCAAGCCCGTGCTCCATCCCCGCAGCTTCGAACGTCCCACATTCCAGTGACCGGTCCTGTCCCGCGCCTCTTTTTAATCCGGATTTTTTCATATCATCTCCAAATATATTATTTATATTATAATCCGGGAGCCAGTTTATCGTAACCGACCGGCCCGAATTCCCTTTGCCCCTCTTGTCTGTAAACAAACTGTAGAGTGGCTCCCATCCACATATTCGAAACATAGGCGTAGTTTCCTGTGAGTTTCACGGAAACCGGCCCGTTCCCGAGCCTTATCGGCGTCAACGTTTCCCTGTCGCCGCGCCTTGTGAACACCCTCGCGCCATTTATGTAAACATCCGCGTCATAGATACTGTCGACCTTGAAATAATAGATACCCGGCTTCCCCATATCTACCGTTCCAGTCGCCGTGTAGTTGAACGTGTTGTCAATTTCCGTTTCAAAATACGTGCGCCTGTTGAAGTAATAGAGCCTGTAATTTATCATCGGTTCAAGCACCTGCTGGTCGACTTTGCCCGAGTTCTTGTAGGTCACCAGCAGCCCGTAACGTTTGTCTGTGTTCAGCGTGTACCTGCGCTCGATTGTCCTGTCGCCGTAACCCGGCATGTTCCAGGTTACCCTGAACGGCACGCATCCGGTGAACTTTACCGTGAACCTGTGCAGTCCCTTAAACAGCCTGACCCTGCCGTTCACGCGGTTGCCGTCCACGTAGAACACGCAATTCCCCTTATCGGCCGAAAAGGTATAGTAGCCGTAAACCTGAGTGTCCAGCATGCAACTAATCTCGCCGTCGGACGTGCCTACCGGTGGTGTGACATCCAACCCCTTCAGCACGCCCTCAACCCGCCTGCCGTTAACGCTGTAAACCACCTTTGCGCAGAAAAGAGCGTCAATGTCGGACCAGGGCACCATCGCGAGCGACATCCTCACCCAGGGTGTCTTGTAATCATATACGTAAAACCAGCTATAGAGCCTGTTGAGGGCGATGACTTTGTCCGGATACTTCCATTCATAGCAGTACTTTATCGGTGACGACGTGTCAAATTGCCAAAAATTCGGGTCGTAAAATATCTTTATGTCCGCTCCGGGGAAGTACTCATTGTATATGGGGAACATCTTGCTCAAGATGCCGTCCCCGATCAGACCCACCGCCTGCCCTTCACCGGTATAGACCCTGTTCAAACTGAACAATGAAAGGTCTTCCCTGGAGATGCGCTCATCAAGATCCGGCACCATACCGTAGTAGTAATTACTGATGAAGAACGGCGATACGAGGAACCGCACGCCCCTGTTCGCCCTGACCACTTCGGCCACTATCCTGTCGGTCGACCTGTAATAAGTCTGGGTGTGCGGGTCATTCTTGAAAACCACGAAAAAATTATTGAGGTTATAAAAAGCAAATTCTCCCAGCGAGAACAGAACCACCAGAGGCATCACTATACCGGCGTATTTAGGCCACAGCCGCTCTATAGCCTTCCAGGCAGACTCAATGCCCATCGCCATCACAAGCATCAACGCCGGTATGGCAAACACCGTCCTGGCCGGGTACGGGTCTTCGGGTCCGAGTTTTGACAGGAATCCGGGAAGAAGACCAAAGATAAGCCAGAGTATCACGAAAGAACTCCTCTCCCTCTTCCACGTCACACAGAGCCATGCGATGCCGGCGATGAACCAGAAAGATGAGAGTATGTCCAGAAAAGGTTTTTGCGGGAGGTTGTGTGCGTAACCGTCAGCCGACTGTGTGATAAACATCTGCACGTTTTTCAACACATTCAGGGCCACCCTGCCAAAGGTCTCATACCCCAGGGTCGACGGTTGTATCACACTCATGCCGCTCATCCTCGCGAAATACTTGTCCGGATACGCGATTATATAATCAATTACCGGTGAGAACATGAGCACGGCCGATACCAACAGCAGTACGATGCCCCTGGCGTTGGCCATGACCTCGGGCCTTGTCTCCCTGCGCATGAACATGAATGCCGTGTAGAACAGTACTGGCAGTATGGCCACTTTCCCGGCGCTGTACATGCCGAAGTTTATAGCCATGAAGGCTCCCGAGATTATGAAGTAGCGGTTCTTGCCCGACAGCATCCCCCTGAAGAACAGATAATACGCGATGACTGCCAGCGACGGCACGTATATCCAGCTCATCGCATACCTGGAGTAGAACATTTGCATAAAAAAAACCGAGAGCAACAGCGAGGCTATGACCCCGGCCCTCCTGCCGGCGAGTTCCCTGCCCAGCAGGTACAAAAAAACCGGCGAGAGCGACCCGATCACTATCGAGACCCACCTGCACATGGTAATGTCGATAGGGAAGAATCTGCCCACAAGCGCCAGTATGTAGTAGTGTAGGACTGTAACCTGAAACTGTGCACTCTCGATAAACACCGGTCCGAACTTGTCCTGCGCAATAGTCCGCGCCATGTTGACGGTCAGTACCTCATCACCATGTATGCCAGGCGGTATGATGTCCAACTGGAAACTATATATGAAAAGGCAACACACAAACAGAAGGACTCCATAGATATAGTCGAAAGGCGTATTGGGTGTGAGTGCGTTCCTATGCCCTTGTTCCGCTCCGGATGAGGGGATATGCATGGCCACAAGCGCCATAATGCCAAGCGCGAACATTGTTACGGCGTTCATCACGCTGTATTCCTGCATGTATTCAAGCGTTTTATAGAACAGAAAAAATGCGGCCGCCAGGAGGAGCGTTTGCATAACCCTCTTTTTCAGCGAGTCTTCCGTTAGTGTGGAGGTAACGCCGGGCGCAGCCGGACCGAGGGCATCCCTGCGTATGAACAGCAGTCCGAGCTGGAATAAGCATACCAACAATGCTGCCGTTGCCGGGAGTTCCATTCTCTGTCTGATAAAAAAGACGGCAAGCAATGAGAGTGCGACGGCAATAAACATCTTTACCGTGACAGTCCGAGCCCCTGCTGGTTTAAAGACAGGAATCGGGAACTGCATTTGTCGACCCGATTCGTCAGTTATGTAGCACATAAAAAGTAGCAGCGCGGCGCCAGCCCCAAAAAAGGAATAACCCCTGATGAAATAGTTGGTGTCAAAGGAGACGAAACCCAGCCTTAGCATGGCTATTGCAGCAAGGAAAAACGACGATTTCCATATTATGGCTGACGCCGAGCGCAGCCTCCGTCTCTCACGCGAGCCGTACAGTCTGTCCATCAGCAAGGCAGCAGCTCCGGAAATCATCAGCAATATTATATTCATCACTTGAGCAACAGCGTCAGCCGTTTCAGTTTCAATCTTCAACCCAAAAAAAGAGAGGACAAACGCGGTTAAAAGCGCCACGCCGGAAAAATATACCGGCATAAAATTCTGCATCCATACCTCCGCTGCACCCGTATACCACCCGTGTCACAAGGGCGTATGCGAAATTATTTTATGATTATTTGACTCCTATGGGCAAATACGTGAATATATTTATGGCATAAACGTAAATGTACCTGTCGTCAGAGGCGATTGCTCCGGGATAATACATCCTGTTCTTCCGGTTGGATCCTTGGGTGAACCTCCCAAGGTATTTGCCGCCGGTCGTATACACCAGGATCCTGTGATTATCCCTGTCCATTATGTATATGTTATTGTCCGGGCCTATTACGAACATTCTGTAATAGTTTAGTTTCCCCGCCAGTTCCGCTTTCCAGCCGGCAGTCCTCCTGCCCTCTTTGTTAAATACCGTAAAATTGCCATAATTGTCGCAAATATAAATGTTTTCGCCGCCATCCACAGCCAGGCATCCGCCCCAGTTCAGGGCGCCGTCCTTTTCAGTGAGTTCGATGTTAAGCATTTCTCTGCCATCGTTGCTTATCTTAATTATCCTTGCAAGTTTTGTGTCCGATACATAAAAGTTTCCATCACGGTCGGCAGCAAGCGAATTTGGCACACATGTATGTTCCAACACCATTTTTTTCATCAGTTTACCGCGGTTATACACTTCAATCCTCATAGGGTTATCGCAAAGAATTGCCGCAGACCCGTCCGATAGTGCTGCACCAGATAGGGCATTTTTTACACTGAACTCCTTTTCCACCTCCCCTGTATCCGTTTTGGCTATAGTACACCTGTCGATGGTCTTTTGCAACAGATACAGATTCTGTCCTGATGGTATGATTGCGTTTACCGGGTAGTTGCTAAAGGGCCAAAAATATACCTCCTT
>JAJFUW010000116.1 GCA_021372235.1 Spirochaetia bacterium | reverse complement strand
GGAAAAGTTCAGATCCGTATGCATGGATTTGGGCTTGTGGTATATAATCTCGCGTGCGATGCGCATGACATGTTTGCGGCCCTTTTTAGGGGCTATGTATTTTTCCACCTGCGAAGAAAAGCCCAAAAAACCCGTGCGGTCGTTGTTGATCGTGGCCGCGAATGCCAGTGCCGTCACGAACTCGAGCATGAGCTCCTTTTTTGTGTGCTCGCGGGAGCCGAAATCAAGCGAGCCTGACATATCCGCCGCGAAAAAAACCTGCAGTTCGCGTTCTTCTATGAAATTCTTAACATACGGCATGTTCATGCGGGCGGTGACGTTCCAGTCAATGGACCTGATGTCGTCCCCCTGAACGTATTCGCGCACCTCGGCAAATTCCATGCCGCGGCCCTTGAACGACGACAGATAATCACCCTGTAATGTTGTATCGACCAGGTGGCGGGTGGTTATTTCTATTTTTTTTATCTTTTTAAGGATATCTTTGGATATCATTTTTTCCCTCAGTTATGGTTTTTTAGCCAATAACCTTGCAGTCTTGCAGCCGGACAAATAGGTTCAACGGCTTTAAATATCCATATCATATATGCCTTTATGCTTTATCTATTGGCTGTCTTATGGTACCTTCACCCTGTTAATTATCTGCTCTATCACGTTGTCCGGTTTTACGTCCTCGGCTTCCGCCTCGTAGGACAGTATCAGCCTGTGGCGCAGGACCTCGTAGACCACTGATTTCACGTCGTCCGGGGAGACATATCCCTCGCCGTTTATAAACGCGTTCGCCTTTGCCGCCAGTATCAGGTTTATCGACGCCCTCGGAGAGCAGCCGTATTCTATCAGGTGCCCCAGCTGCAGTTTGTACTCTTCCGGTTTGCGGGTCGCGAAAACTATGTCCGTGACGTACTGTTTGATTTTGTCGTCCACATATATGGTGTCGACAACCTCGCGCAGGTCGAGGATGTCCTTTGGCTTTAAAACCGTATCCACGTCCGCCTCGTGACCCGAAGTCATCCTGTTTATGACCTCTATCTCCTGCGCCTGCGTGGGATAATCCACTATGACCTTCATAAGGAACCTGTCAACCTGCGCCTCGGGCAGGGGGTACGTACCTTCGGTTTCTATCGGGTTCTGCGTCGCGAGCACTATGAACGGTTCCTCGAGTTTGAATGTTTTGTCGCCTATGGATACCTGTTTCTCCTGCATGGCCTCCAGCAGGGCGGACTGCACCTTTGCCGGCGCACGGTTTATCTCGTCCGCGAGCACTATATTTGCGAATATAGGTCCCAGGTATATCCCGAACTCCCCGGTCTTTGCGTTGTAGGTCCTGGTCCCGGTGAGATCGGCGGGCAGCAGGTCAGGCGTAAACTGTATCCTGGAAAATTTTGCCTGCATGGTCCGCGACAGCGTCTTGACCGCCAATGTCTTTGCCAGCCCGGGTACGCCCTCGAGCAATATATGCCCGCGCGACAGCAGGCCTATTATGAGGCCGCGTATCATCGCCTGCTGGCCGACTATTACTTTCTCGACCTCGTTAAAAACAGCATGTACCTTCTGTGATTTTTCCCTGTCTTTTTCTGATAGTTTTACGACCCTGGCCATGATTGCCTCCATTTAGTTTTAGAGATTGGAAACCGGAGGTAAAAAAGAAAACTCCGGTTTCTTGTTTCCGGGCTCCTGTCTTTCCCTCAGTCTATTGCCACCATCGTCCCTTCGCTCACGTAGTTCGAAAGTTCCAGGATGTCGTCGTTCTGCATACGCACACACCCGCTTGAAGCGTCGTTGCCCAGGGATGGGTCGTCGTTGGTTCCGTGTATGGCGATGCCGCTTCCCGGCGGCAGGTACTTGCCAACCTTGTCCCTGGGAACCTCACCTTTGGATATAGCCTCGAAATACCTTGAAACCGCATCCTGGTTCGGATAATCTATCAGTATAAAGACAGGCCCATACGCGTTCATGCCCAGATCCGCTTCGCTCATGTATTTCTTGTGGCCGTCTTTTGCCTTTAAATAGACCGAATTCAGCGCCTTGATCCGTTCTCTGTTAGTTTTGTGTTTCTCATACTGTTTTATGTAGTAATTCCAATAGTAGGTGTACTCTTTTGAACCCCTCGGGTATTTTTTCATTTTCTCCCGCAGCTGCGGCATGTACCACGGCTCTTTTTCCTGGTATATCTGCCGTACGTTGAATATCCCGGAAGGCGTCCTGTTGTCGCCCATATAAAGTTTTACGCCCGGATTTGTCCCGGTGGCAATCACATAACTGCGCCAGACTTTGCATTTATTATCTATCAGGTACAGACGCTTGACCGCTTTGTTCACATACACAAAATATCGTTTATTATATCCATTTAGACGTTCTTTGGCTGTTGAATAGTTCCCGGAAAATAAGGGTGCCGGCAACAGCGCCAGCAGGAGTATTATAATGATACGTTTGCACATTTTTAGTCCAGTACGGTTACGTTCAACTGCGGCTTTTCAACCACGGCGAACTCGATGCCCGCCTCTTTGAAAAGTTCCTCATACTGTTTGTCAGGATAATATTTTGACGTTATGAATTTTTTTATCTTCGCATTTACGACCATTTTCGCGCATATGATGCACGGTGAGTGTGTGCAGTATATCGTGGCGCCCTCGGTGGATGTGCCGGTCAAGGCCGCCTGTATTATCGCGTTTTGTTCCGCGTGTATGGCCCTGCATATCTCGTGACGCGTGCCCGAGGCTATCCCCATCTGGTCCCGCAGACATCCCAGTTCGGTGCAGTCCCTGGTCCCGGCAGCGGCTCCGTTGTAACCCGTGGAGACGACCTTGTTGTTTTTTACTATGACCGCGCCCACGTGGTGCCTGATACACGTGGAGCGTTCCGCCGCCAGATACGCCATCTTCATAAAATATTCGGTCCAGCCCGGCCTGCTGTACGGTATGTATCCGGACTCTTTTAGAAGTTTGTCCAGCACCGCGTACATGGTTTTTATGTCGCCACTGTTGTCTATTTTGACATCTGCCATTTCAAAACATTTGTTCAACTGCTGTGCGTTAGGGTCGTTGGAATTTTCTTTTGCCTCTTTGGCCGCAAACTCGTCGAAAGAGATGAAAGCCTCGCCCTCGCGCGCTCTTGCCCTGGCCCTGTCGTAACGGATTTTAGGGTCCGCGGTGACACCTATGAGCCTGAAATTCTTCAGATTTTTGCGGAGTTCATCTATCTCGGCCGGGTTCCTGATGGAATCTATTACCGCCTGCGGCATGTTCTTTATCTTCATGGATGTCATCCCGGCGAGTACTGCCGGGCCGTCCTTGGCGCGCAGTTCGTTGCCGATGGCTATGAGATTATCGCGCGTTATCTCCAGACCGCGGTCTTTTAACTCGTGGCGGAGTATGTCCGAGAGTGAGAACGCCGTGAACCTGTGGTTGTCAACGAGGTATTTGACAGCCTCGCCCTTGCCTGCCGCGTTAGGTCCGGTGAAACCCAAAAACATATAGCCCTCCAAAGAATGGTCCATGGTCCAGATTCCAGGTTCCAAAAACCGTACCTGTCCATGTCCCAAAATCCCAAAATATTCAAATCCTGTTAATATTATAAGGCAGTACGCATTTTTTGCAAGAATTTTTATTTGTAAAAAAACCGGTTGCCCCCTCCTGCGCGGATGATTTTGTTTTTACACATCATCAATTTGTATTATGTTTTCATCCGATTCGCATAACTCCCGGAGGTACTTATATAAAATTTCAACATGCCCGGGTTTTCTGTCTTTAATCTGTTCCTGCTATCCCTGCTCCTGCTTGACCTCGGAGTCTTCCACAATCCGGGCCGTAACGACCACGGTGAAAAACACCCCGATAAAAACTTTTTTGTAAAATTCCAGGAAAAACACCTTACTTTTACACCGGGTGCTGACGGCGGCAGTGTCTCGACAAAAACAAACAACATATTCAAGTTCACCGGGGTTTTCCCCGTTTCATAATGTATGATTTCGACATATCCGCCATACCGGGGCACTCGCGCTCTATTTTGCCATGGCCTGCACGGTTTCCATGTTCCATTACGTCAACCACGCGCCGGCAATCATAATGTGTTTCGCAGGCGTTAAAATGCCTGCCGACGAACACATGAATATAGAACCGCCGGTATCGCCGGCAATTATTTCCGGCGTGCTGATAGTGGCGATAGCCATGTCAGTGTAGAAGACGAAGGATGAAAAAAATGGCAAAATAGCGGCTGGTAAACTGAATTTCTAAAGGGCATTTGCCTTGGGACTTGAAACCTGAACCCGTTCTTACTTCCGCAACACCCTCACCCCTACCGTAATGACAGCAAAAATAAACGTTGCAGTCACAACTATGGTCGCGCCCGAGGCGAGGTTGAAAATATAGGAAAAGGCAAAGCCTGTCAGCGTGGAAACCACGCTTATGACCGCGGATAAGGCCATCATTTTTTTAAAATCCCTGGTCAGCAGCAGCGCACATGAGACCGGTATGATAAGGAATGCCACGGCAAGTATTATCCCGACTATCTTTATGGAAACAACGACCGTCACAGATATCAGGGTAAGCAGCAGGAAATAGATGAAGTTTGTGTCAATGCCCGAGACCTGCGCCCCCTCCTCGTCAAAGGTAAAGAACATGAGTTCCTTGAAGTAATACCATATAACCGCGAGCGCCGCGAACGTCACACCCGCCAGAACCCATACATCGGAGTCGGTGACCGCCAGTATGTCGCCGAACAGGTATCCAAAAATGTCGGCGTTGTAAGATTTGTTGAACCCTATGAATATAACCCCGAGTGCCATGGTAAATGCGAAAAATATGCCGATGAGCGCGTCCTCCGAGGTTTTTGTACCTTTTTTCGATATGCCGATAAGCATGGCAATCACCCACGCAAAGACAACGGCGGCAAGTGTCGTATTTACGCCAATAAGCAGCCCCAGCGCAATGCCGCCAAATGCCGAGTGTGCGATGCCGTCCCCGATAAATGACATTTTTTTCAGGACGACATACACTCCTATAACGGCGAGAAGCACGCCTGAAAGGGTCCCCGCTATAAGCGCTTTCCGGACAAAAGCGTAACCAAGTATCTCCACAAACACTCCCTTAAGTCAAAACCAAAATGTACGGGTCAAAATTCAAAATTGAAAACAACTTGTCGCCAGTACAACCGTCTGCCGTTCATTTTGTATTTTAAATTGTACTTTTCGGTTTTGACTTTTAACTTTTTATTTTCCGCAGTTGCAGTCATCCCCGTGCTTATGCGCGCCGTGTTTCTTTCTGGTCTCATGGAACATGACTTCCCTGTCCATGCCGCACACCTCGCACGTGTCCTCGTCGCTCAAAACATCTTCCGGGGAGCCGTGCATGTGCACTCCTTTGTTCACATACGTCACCTTGTTCACCTGTTTTGATATCATGGAAACATCATGTGAAACCATTATAATAGTCAGGTTCATCTCTTTTTTCAGCCGGTAGAGGAGGCTGTAAAAATCGCGCTGGCGCCTGGCGTCAACGCCCGTCGTCGGCTCGTCGAGTATCAGGAGCTCCGGTTTGTGCACGAGAGCCCTGGCGATAAACACCCTCTGTTTCTGGCCGCCGGACAGTGCGTTGATATGCGCAGCCGCCTCGCCGTCCATGTCCACCTTTTTCAGGGCGTCCATGACCATGGCTTCGTGTTCCTTGCCTGGCCGCCTGCCGGGCCCTATGGCCGTGAAGAGCCCCATCATCACGCAGTCTTTGACACTGACAGGGAAAGCTGTGTCGATGTTGCGTTCCTGCCTGACGTAACCTATCTTTGCCCTCTCATTCCCGGAAAACACCGCCGGGTTCCTTCCAAAAACAAGCACCCTGCCCTTTGAAGGTTTCAGCGCCCCGGTCATCATTTTTAGCACGGTTGTCTTGCCGCCGCCGTTCGGACCTATGATGCCGACGTAATCCCCGCGCTCAACCGTGAAACTGATGTCCTCAACAACGTCAACGCCGTCATAACCGGCGTAAACGTTTTCAAAGGAGATTATATTTTCGCTCACTGCATGGCCTCTTTCATGACATTGAAATTTTTCCTGATAAACCCGGGATAATCGCCGTCAGCCGCGCCGTTAGGGTCCAGTATCAGCACCTTTACCCCGGCTTCTTTTGCTATCACGTCCGCGGCTTTGCGCGGAAGTTGGGATTCCGCGAATATGGTCGTGATGCCGTATTTTTTAATCTGTTCTATTATGTCACTTATCTGTTTTGGAGAGGGCTCTTTACCCGGCGAGGTCTGGATTACACCGACCTCTTTTAACCCGTAACGGCTCTCAAAATACACCCATGCCGGGTGGAAAGATACCAGTTCTTTTACTCTGAACTTTTTTACCCCGGTTTTTATCTCCGCGTCCAGTACTTTAATTTTTTTCTTAAAAATAGCGAGGTTTTTCAGGTAATGTGGTTTGTTCGCGGGGTCTTGCAGGGACACTTCAGTCTCTATCTTTTCCGCTATCCTGCCGGCGAGCACGGGGTCCAGCCACACATGGGGGTTGCCGGAACCGGTATGTTCATGGCCGTCGTGTACGTGTTCCTCTTCGTTTACCAGAGCCATACCGTCGGTCACGGACAGAATTTTTAGTTTCCTGTTGCCCGAAGCTTTCACCATCTTATCCGCCCAGAACTCAAGCCCCGCTCCTGCCATTATGAAAAGGTCGGCCTTTGCAAGCGACTTTAACTGTCCGGGTTTCGGGCTGAAAGTATGAGGGCTGGCGCCCGGCGGGACCATGACTGTAACATCGGCCATGTCGCCGGTTATTGCCTTTGTTATGTTGTATAGGGGCACGATGGAAACCACGACCTGTGGTTTTGCGGCAAGCGTGGCGGCGGATAAAAGCATGGCCAAAGCAAACACAATTTTCTTCATTATTCCTCCGTTTTGCATTTGAGTTCTATTTCATCATTGTCAAGAAAACAATACTCCGACAACTTTCTGATTATTTCAATTACCTCCGGACTATCCTGCAATCCAATTGCCGCGGCCGTGAAGGTCACGGCTGCAAACCCACGTTTTCCCAAAATGCTCTCGGACGGCACGGGATTGCTGTCCCTACGCAATACTAAAAACTAAAGCAAACGCCATCAATAATCACACCTTTGGGAACATGGAACCTACACCGCTTTTAGAACCATATCCCCGAGTACCACCCCGAGATTCTGCGCCACTACCTGGCATTTTGCCTTTAGCATAAAAAATATGGGGGCCTTTTCCTCGTCTAACAGTTCGTAGTTTCCCATACCCTTCGCTATTATTATATCAGCACTGCGGTAAATCCGCAAAAATTCTTTTGTGCCTTTGCCCGGAGCGGTCCCCGGCAGGCCCGAACCCGATGATATTATATCCGCACAGCCATCTATGCCCGAATGGAGTGCGTCAACGAGCATGGTGTCGTTTAATATCGGTTTTTCTTTTACCGCGTATGTCACGTGTACGCCGTAACGGGCCGTCATTTCCTCTATCAAAACCCTGTCAAATACAGTCTCTCCCGAATTGTCCGCGATGTACAGGACTGTTTTTGCCTTTGCCAGCGCCTTTTTAAATTTTACATAATCAAAGACCCGCGGCTTATGTTTAAAAGCCTCTCTGACCTCTCTATGCACGTCAACCTTCCAGTGTGACCCGAAATCTATCACGTTGCCGGTTATCGCCACCCTGACCGCCGCGAGCAGCCCGTCCTTTGATGATGCAACCCCGGCTTTTAGCATCGGGTACATTTTGAGCGCTATGACGTTGTATTTGTCCTTTAAGGACTTATAAGGGTCGGGGTTTTGAGAGTGTTTTTTCACTATGTCCTGCACCTGCTTGCCCAGGTAAGGCGGAGGTGTGGACATTTTGTGTTTTTGCATGCAACGGATGACCTCCGCTACAATTTTACCGTGCGCTTTTTTTGACTCTGTCGCCATCCTGCCCGCTTTTACCGCCTGGGCCAGGAAGCAGTGGAAACAATCAAGGTCGGTTTTCAAACAACGCCTCCCAAAAAAATTGAAACATAATCAATGAGCCATAAAAAAAGAACACACTTCTATACCCTTACCGTTTGTCGCCTATAGCTTTATCTTGAAAAATTCTTTCCCGTTAAAGTCGTCCCTTTCCACTTCGCCGCGTTCCATCAGTTTCTGCAGAGAGTGTTCAACCTGCTGCCGTTTCATTCCCATTGACTGCTCGAACTCCTGTGCCGTCATCGGCCTTCTTTTCAGGGCGTCCAGTATCGCGCTTTCCACCGAGTCTATCGTGTGGATAACCCCGTTCCTGAACTTGCCTATAACTTCGGCGCGCGGCCCCAGTATTGACGCGAGGCGCTTTAATGTTTCGTCGCTTACCGGTTCCGCGTATGACTCCGCGCGGGAACGGACCACCGTGTTGAGCTGTATGGATTTTATGCCGGGTATGGTGTCGAGAACCTCTTTTGCTCTCTTCATCTCTTCATCATTGTCGTTTATGCCTTTTACTATCATGATTTCGAGCCATATCCCGCCTTTGAACTCCTGCGCAAAGGCTCTCAGGCCTTCTGTCACCTTTTCTATGTTTATCGAACCGTGGGGCCTGTTTATTTTTATATAGGTCTCTTTTGTAAAACTGTCCATGGAAGGCAGGACAACATCCGCCAGGCACAATTCTCTGCGCACCTGCGGGTCGGACAGCAGCACGCCGTTGGTAATAACCGCTATCTTTTTGTCCGTAATGGCGCGTATCGCCGTTATGAGCTCGCCCAGATTCAACGCCAGGGTGGGCTCGCCCGAGCCCGAGACCGTTATGAAATCCGTCTCCCCGCCTTTGTCCAGGAACTCCTTTATCTCTTTTACTATATCGGCTGTGGGTACAAAAAGCTTGCGCTCAGTGACGAGTTTGAAACTCCTGCCAAGCTCGCAGTATATACAGTTTAAATTGCACGATTTGGAGAGCAGAGGGTCCACGCCGAGCGAGAGGCCGAGCCTGCGGGATGGAACGGGTCCAAAGATGTACATTAAACAATCACCTCAGTTTAAATTTGAAATATGAAATTTGAAAATTTCCGTTTATCGTTTCAAGACGGCGTAAACAAACCTTCAAATTTCAGTTGCGTTATTTTTTGTATTTTATTTTTTCTTTAAGTGAGCGCACCTTCTTATCCATCGTATGTTCCGCGATGTCGCGCCTGTCGTCTATCCTGATTGTGGTCAGCACCCTCGGTACTTCGACATTGTGAAATATGGACTCGTGCATCTCGCGCGCCGCGTCCAGCAGGTCCGCCATGTTACCCTCGACTACGGTACCCATGGGGTTCACCTGAAAATTCATGTTCCTGCGTTC